>CAMASG010000045.1 GCA_945860945.1 Akkermansia muciniphila | reverse complement strand
TCGCTGCGGCGCGGCGCGGCGCGAAGGTGTTGCTCGTGGAGAAGGCGCCGTTCGCTGGCGGCATCATCACCTGCGTCGGATTGCCTTACTTCGATGGCATTGCGAACATCAAAGATAACCGTATCGTCGTGCGCGGCATCGCGCTGGAGCTGTTGTCCAAGTCCGGCGTCTGCAAAGCCAACGCCACGCACACGGCGAAACACAACCCGACCATCGGCAATTCCTTCGAGTTCAAGCTGCTGCTCGACCGGCTCATCCGCGAGCAGCGCGACCGGCTCACCGTGCTGTTCAACTCCTTCGTCTGCGGCGTGAACGCCAGCGGCGGGCGCATCCGCTCTGTGCTGATTGCCAACAAGGACGGGCTGATGAACGTCGAGGCGAACACGGTGATTGATTGCACGGGCGACGCGGATGTCGCCGCGTGGGCCGGCGCGCCGTTCGAGCAGAACGCCGAGGTGCAGCCACTCACTCTGCACTTCCGCATCGGCAACGTGAAGCGCGTCGGCAACCTCAGCCAGAACTGCCGCGCCGCGCTCGCGAAGGCGCAGGCCGCCGGCGAACTGCCGTTCTATTACGGTCCGGGCGTGGGCTTCACCTATCACGAGAGCGAGGTTTACATCCACGGCATCCGCGTGCCGGCGAACCCGACCGACGCCGCCGATCTTTCGCGCGCCGAGATGCAGGGCCGCGCAGATGCGTGGACGATGTTCCAGGCATGGAAGCGCGAGGTGCCGGGCTTCGAGCAAAGCTATTTCATCGAGGCCTATCCCTGGATCGGCGTGCGCGAATCGCGCCGGCTCATCGGCCAATATGTGCTGAACGAAGACGACTTGATGAAGGCCCGCCGCTTCGACGACGCCATCGCCACCGGCTGCTGGTATCTCGACTTGCACCCGAACAAGACCATCGTCGGCAGCGCGAACGATTTCGACCCGAAGAAAGTTCAGCCCGATCCTTACGACATTCCCTACCGCTCACTGCTGCCGCAGAAGATTGAGAACCTCTTGGTCGCCGGCCGCTGCCACTCCGCCACGCGCGGCGCACACGCCTCGACGCGCGTGACCGTGACCGCGATGGCGATGGGCGAAGCCGCCGGTACCGCTGCGGCATTGGCCGTGGCCGCGAAGACGACCCCGCAGGAAATCAGCGGCGTGAAGGTGCGCGAGGCGCTGAAAGCAATAGGTGCAGGGCCGTTCACGGATTCTTGATTTGTGAACACGTCGCCATTCCATCGTCTCCGAGCAGGGGCGCCGCTCTCGCGACGCGAGTTCTTGTGGCAATCCGGCGGCGGCTTGGGCGGCATCGCGCTGGCCGGTCTGTTGCAGCAGGAACATCTGCTGGCGGCGGGCGCGCGGACATCTGCGCCGCATTTTCCGCCGAAAGCAAAACGCGTCGTTCAGCTTTTCATGGCGGGTGCGGCGAGCCACATCGACCTGTTTGACTTCAAACCGGAGTTGGTGAAACGCGATGGTCAGCCCAGCGACTTCGGCGAACCGGTCGAGGCGTTCCAGAACGGCCTCGGTCCGTGGAAGAAACCGGTATGGAATTTCAAGCCGTTCGGTCAATCGGGGAAAATGTTGAGCGAACCGGTCGCGGATCTCGGACGCGCCGCGGATGATCTGGCGTTCATCCACAATCTCGTCGGCAAAACCGGCATCCACTCGCAGGCGACGCTGCTGCAGGCGACAGGTTTTCAATTGCCCGGCTTTCCTGGAATGGGTTGCTGGGCGAGTTACGGCCTCGGCAGCGAGAACGAAAATCTACCGACGTTCGTCGTGCTGCCCGATCATCGCGGTCTCGCCTCGAACGGCGTGAAGAACTGGGACGCCGCATTCCTGCCGTCGCAGCACAGCGGCACGATGATTTATCCCGGCAGGGACACGCCGATTGCTGATTTGTTCCCGCACAAGAAAGGCGATTTCATCACGCGCAACAGCGAGATTGCTGCACAGGAGGCGCTAGCGAAACTCAACCGCGAACATGCCGCGGCCCGTGCCGGAGACGCGCGACTCGATGCACGCATCCGCAGCTACGAACTCGCTGCGAAGATGCAACTCGCTGCGCCCGAAGCGCTCGATATCTCGAAGGAGCCTGATCACATCCTCGACCTTTACGGCGTGAAACGGAATCCACCGACGTGGCCGAAGGAGATCAACGCCGATGAGGAGCGCGATTACTTCGGCCGCAAATGTCTCGTCGCGCGACGGCTGTTGGAGCGCGGTGTGCGCTTCGTGCAAATTTGGAGCGGCAACGACAACGGTTTCCCGCGACGCAACTGGGATTCGCACGAGGACATCGAGCGCGATCACGGCCCGTTGGCGAGCGGTATGGCACGCGGCGCGGTTGGGCTTATTCAGGACTTAAAACAGCGCGGTTTGCTCGATGACACGATCATTCTGTGGACGACGGAATTCGGCCGCATGCCGAGCACGCAAGGCGGCAAAGGACGCGATCACAATCCCTACTGCTTCACCAACTGGCTCTGTGGCGGCGGCATCAAGCGCGGCATCACGAACGGTGAGAGCGATCAATGGGGTTACAAGCCGGCGGATCGCAAGAATCCGACGACCGTTTACGACATCCACGCGACGATGCTGCACCTGCTCGGACTCGACCACACGCGACTGACTTACCGACACAATGGCATCGACCGCCGCCTCACCGATGTGCACGGACACGTGATCAAAAATCTGCTGGCTTGAGGTCGCCCGCAGGACTCACGGCTTGAAATGGCATCTGAATTGCTGTATTCGGATTGCAGTCAACCAGCATGAAAACGACCACCATTCCGCGTCAGCATCACGCTTCCCGCGTTGGATTCACGCTCATCGAGCTTCTCGTGGTCATCGCCATCATCGGCATTCTCGCCTCGATGTTGTTGCCGGCACTGGGCAAAGCCAAAGCCCGCGCCCACTCGACCAAATGCCTGAGCAACCAAAAGCAAATCGGGCAGGCTGTGATGATGTACGCCGGCGATAACGAGGACAAGTTCCCCGGCGGCACGGCCGCTGAAAATGCCGGGTTGGCCGCGGCCGATACTTGGTTCCGGCAGATTGAGCCCATCCTCGGAAACACGAAGGTTTTCACCTGTCCGGCAAATCAGATGACCACGCAGCACGGCTCCCTGCCCTATGCGCTGGATTACGTCTCCAACCAGCATATCATGCGCGCGACGGGACGCCCATCCATGCGAACGGCCGATCTCGATTCGTCATCTTCCTATCTGCTCACCACCGAAGATTCGCGCGCGATGAACAATTTCGATTGGCACGCGCGCGACTTCGAGTGGGTTCGAAACAACTACCACAACGGTAGCACGTACGGCTGGGGACTGACCCGGCACTACGGCGGCGGGAACGTGGCGTGCGCCGACGGCCATGCGGAATATCTCGCGATGCCGAAAGTGGACCCCTCCCTTCCCAGCCCGATCACGGCTGACTTGGGGCCGATTGGCGACTGCAAAACCGGCACGCCCCTGTGGGCATCACCGGGCGCGAAGGTGTACATCCGCGGTGTTTCCGACAACCTTTCCTACGCCGCCGGTGGCGGTGGAAACCCTGGTTTCTAAACGGCGCCCCCCTGCCCCATCCGTCCCAATGAGCCACGTGAAGCACTTTGGCGCCGTGGGCGATGGCCGCGCAGATGACACCCACGCCATCCGTCATTGCCTCGAGAAGAGCGATGGCCAAGTCGTCTTTCCGCGCGGCGTTTATCGCATCACCCAAACCATCGAGGTGAACCTCGCCAAACTCGGACGCGCGGCACTCAGCGGCGACGGCGGCGTGGCCACGCTCGTGATGGATGGCCCCGGACCCGCGCTGCGCATCGTCGGTTCGCACACCGGTTCGGCGCATCCACCGACCATCAAGCCCGCCGTGTGGGAACGCGAGCGGATGCCCACCGTCACGCAACTCGAGGTTGTCGGGAACCACGACCTCGCCGACGGCATCGAACTGGAAGGCACGATGCAAGCGACGCTCGCCGGCGTGCTCATCCGCCGCTGCCGCTACGGCGTCCACCTCGTGAAGCGCAACCGCAACCTGCTCCTCTCACATTGCCACCTCTACGAAGGCCGCGGCACGGATGCCATCGGTGTTTATTTCGACGGCGTGAATCTGCATCAAGCGAACCTCATCGGTTGCCACATCAGCTATTTCGCTCACGCCGGCGTGAAGATTCAGCGCAGCGAAATCCGCAATCTCCAGATCACCGGTTGCGACATCGAGTACAACCATGACCCCACGTTCGCCGCGCCCGATTCGGCCGATATCTGGATTGACGCCCGCGAAGGCACCGTGCGCGAGGCCACCATCGCCTCATGCACCATTCAGGCGCGGAAAAGCCCCGGCGGCGCGAACGTACGCATCGAAGGCGCGCCCAACGCTCTCTCGACCAGCGCCGGCCTCTGGACCATCACCGGCAATGTGATTCAAAGCCAATCCATCAACCTACTGCTGCGGAACTGCCGTGGCGTGGTGGTGAGCGGAAACTCGTTCTGCTCCGGTCACGAACGCACGGCCGTCATCGAGCGTTGCCACAACGTCGCGCTCGGCACGAACACGATTGATTACAACCCCGACTACGAAGGCGACCGCATGGATGGCGTGCTCATTCGCGATTCGAGCGGCGTTATGATCGATGGGTTGGTGCTGCAATCCATCCGCGCGGGCGATGCGGAGAAGGGTGGCGCCATCGAAGTGCACGATTCGCGCGATGTGACCCTCGCGAACTGCCAGATTTTCGATCCCACCCAGCGCGGACTCCATCTGCATAACGTGCGCGAAGCCATCGTGCACGGCTGCCGCGTGGCTGAACGGCGTACACCCGCCGCGATGCGCGAGGCCGTGCTGCTCACCGGCTCCACCGACCCGACCCTCGCCGCGAACCGTTTCGACAAAGGAACGCAGGGCGACATCGTGCGCCGCTGATTCGGTGTCCTCTCAAGTTTTCACAATGCAGTCGGTCTCCTCAAAATGACTCGCCATCACGCCCTGTGCGCAGCTAAAAACGGGATGTGCCGACGCTGAATCCGTTCGAGAACAAGATGGCCCAACGCCCTTCGCTGTGGCGGCATCTGCTCTGGATTTTTCCCGTGCTCATCGTGGCCGTCGGCGTCACCGCCAATCTCGCAAGCCGCACCGAGACCCTTCCCGCGCCTGCGCCGAAGAACGCGAAGACCGAAACCCCCTCTCCATTCCCTCCCGTACCGAATGGCGACGGAGCCAAGCCTGTCGCGGCGAAACCGGATCCGCTGCCGCCGATTCGTTATCGCCCGAACCACGCCGCCGTCGGCGCGACAAATCTCGCAGCCACGAACGCACTTCCCCCGACGACGGAGACGCCGCTTCTCGAGAACGGCCCGCGCGTGGTTTGTAACATCTTCGAAACGCAACTCGCGCTTAATCGCATCGGCATCTCCTGCGGCACGATTGACGGCGCAATCGGCTCGCAAACGCGCGCGGCACTGCGCGCCTTTCAACTACGCGATCACTTGCCAATCACCGGCGAGCTGGACGCCGAGACGCGGCAACGGCTCACGATCGATGTGCCGGCGCACACGAGTTATGCTGTGACGACGAATGATCTCGCGCGCCTGCGCACGCTCGGCTCGAACTGGCTTGAGAAATCGAAGCAGGACCGCATCGACTACGAGAGCGTGCTCGAGTTGGTGGCCGAAAGATTCCATGCTTCGACCAATCTCATCCGCAAACTCAACCCCGCCGTGAACTGGACGAACTTCACCGCCGACACGGTGTTGCAGGTGCCGAACGCGCAGCGCCCGCCTGCGGCCACGAAGGCGGCGTTCATCCGCATCAGCCTCTCATTGAAAACACTTCAAGCCTTCGACGCGAACACGAACCTGCTCGTCCATTTTCCGTGCAGCATCGCCAAGCGCGTGGAGAAACGGCCCGTGGGCAACCTCACCGTGGCGGTTGCCGCGCGCGACCCGAACTACACATTCGATCCGGAGAATTTTCCCGACTCGCCCGAAGCGAAGCAAAAGACCGGCAAGCTGGTCCTCAAGCCCGGCCCGAACAATCCCGTCGGCACCGTCTGGATCGGCCTCGACCGCCCCGGCTACGGCATCCACGGCACACCGCATCCCGAGCAGGTCGGTCGCACCGAGTCGCTCGGCTGCTTTCGCCTCGCGAACTGGAACGCGGAGTTTCTCTTCACGCTCGTTCGTCCCGGCACGCCGGTGATTGTAGAGTTATAATTCCATAGGAGCCGACAGGCTGCGAACGGATGAGCGCACGCTACACTTTCACTTTGGAGAGCCAGGAACGGCGACGGCCGCTTCCGCGCAAAATTATCATCGCGCAAAACGAGACGGAGACGATTGCCCACGTCGGGCTGAAGTTTATCGCCTTCCTCCTCTTCGCGCGCGAGCGGCTGCAAATCGAACCGCGATTGCACAATGAGAACATCCCCTTCGTTCCCGATCTCGTGCAGCTCGACTACGAGTTGCGCCCTGCGCTCTGGGTCGAGTGCGGCGAGTGCAGCCTCGCCAAGCTGGATAAGCTGGCCGTGAAAGCGCCCGAGGCGCAGATTTGGGCCGTGCGCCGTTCGCTCGACGAAGCGGAACAGCTCCGACTCGGGATGGAGAAACACGAGCTGCGCCGTGGCCGATACGGCATCGTGGGGTTGGACGCCGCATTCTTCGAGGAGGTCTGCTCCCACATCTGCGAACGCAATTCGGTGACGTGGATGGCCGGGAATTTCGAGACGCCAGCGATGCAGTTCGACTTCAACGGCCTTTGGTTCGACACGCCGTTCACTGTCCTGCGGCACTGATTCAGCGACGCAGCCAAAGCCGCACGAGCGGTTGCTGGAAAAGGTCGCGCAGAAGTTCCTCCACCTTCCCCGCCTGCGGTTCGACCAAACGCCGACAGAACGCGAGCGTCACCAATCCGCCCAAGCCCATCGCCGCGAAGGCGAGGCTGAACGCGTTCCATTCCGCGCCAAGCCACACGCCACGCAGCGGGCGGAGCAGATCGATCACCGCGCCCCAAAGCACCGGCGAAATACCGAGCGAGAGGCTGCCGAGCACCGAATAGAGCGCGAAGAAATGGCTGCGGCCCATCACCGGCACAATGGCCATCGCCAGACGTGTCATCGCCATTCCGAAAAGCGCGCCGCACAGGCCCATCAGGAAATGCAACGCGAGCATCAACTCGAGACGCACGGGCAGCACGCGCGCGGCTATGAGCACCCAGCCGAGCAAAATCACGAACCAACCCGCCAGCGCGAACAGCATCACCGGCCGACTGCCGAACCGGTCGAGCCGCGAGCCGAGCACCCACAGGCTGCTCAGCCCGCCGATGAAGGTCATCGCGGAGACGATTAGAATTCGTCCTTCGCTCATCCCGCCGTCGGTTTTGAGGAAGTCCACCACGAACGTTCCCAGTCCGCCCATCGCGAGCGCGAAGATGACGTTCACGAAAAGCAGTTTGCGGAATGGCGTAAAGCTCATGATGGCACGCCACGGCACCGGTTCTTTCGATTGCCGTACTTCCTCTTCCGGCTCCGTCGGCTCCGGAATGCGCCGCAGAAAGATGAGGCTGATCGCGCCCATCACCGCGCTGAAAGCGAAGAGCACGGCGAAGCGATGGCTCTCGATCTGACCAGACGGTTGCTGACCGAGATAGCTCGCCGCGAGCAGGAAGGCGCCGAAGCTGCCGAGGTTGCCAAAGGCCGCCTCGCGCGTGAGATAGCGGCCGCGTGCTGCGTCCGGAATCAACGCGGTGATCCACGGCAACCACGCCGCGCTGGAGATGCCACGCACGAGGTTGAAGCCAAAGAGCACCAGCAGTACCAACGCGAGCCGCGCGGGATTTGAGAGCCATTGCGCGCCAATCAACGGCACGGCGGCGAGCACGAAGATGAAGAGGACACGCGTTCCCCAGCCGGTGAAAATGAAACGCCGATAGCCGACCCGCGCGACGTGCTTCGCCGCGGGAATCTGGCAGATGACCAGCAGCGGCATCATGCCCGTGATGAGGCCGAGCACGGTCGCGCTCGCGCCGAGGCTCTTCGCGTAAAGCAGCATCGGGCTGCTGAGGATGATTTGGAAGGAGAGCGAATTGAACACCTGAAACCCGAACATATTGTTCAGGCCGGGCGGCATGCTGGCGGCGGGAGCACTCACGTCAATGCATCAACGGACAGAGCGAACGGCGCGAGATTCGGCGAAGTGAACGGGAACGCAAGGTTCAAGCCACCGGTTTGCCGATGGTTGGCGACGCTTTATCCAACGTCGCGCTGCTGCCCCACAGTCGTATCGGGATCAAACCGATGGCGATGAGCAGGAGTTGGCTGCCGGTGAAGATCGCGAGCCACTTGAATGCGGCGTCCATGAAGCCATAGCTGTGCAGGCCGATGCCGAGCATGTTCACGCCGAACCACGAGAAGGCGGTAACGATGTTGCCGATGAGCGCCATGTTCATCAGGCCGCGGTCCTTGATCATCCCGCCCCAGCGCGCGTGCAGGATTGTCGCGTTCCAAATTACGATGAGCAGCGCGCCGTTCTCCTTCGGATCCCAGCCCCAGAATCGGCCCCAGCTTTGATCGGCCCAGATGCCGCCGAGAATCGTGCCGACGAAACTGAACAACGTGGCGAAGCAGACGATGCCGTACACCATCCGCGCGAGCGAACTCGCCGTGGCTGCATCGAGTGAGCGCGTGAGCACGCCGCGCAGCACGTACACTAGGGCGAGGAAGCCGGCGAGGAATGTCGCGGCGTAACCGAGCGTGATCACGACCACGTGGGTCGCGAGCCAGAAATTCGTGTCGAGCACCGCCCGCATCATCTCCATCGTGTCGCCCGCCACCGCGAGATGGCTTGCGATGATGAGCGTGATGAAGCCGATGGCCGAGGCCGTCACGGACCCGATGCCGTTACGATAGATGCGTTCCAGCACCGCGCCCAACACCACCGAACCCCAACCGACGAAGATCGCGGAGGAATAAAGATTCGTCACCGGCGGACGGCCTTCGATGTACATCCGGAAAATGATGCCGGAGGTGTGCGCCGCCAGCGCGAGCAGCACGAGATAGAAGGCGGACCGGTTCATCCACTGCGAGAGATTCAGCCACGAGAGGCAGGCGAGAACGAGGGCCAAGAGATAGATGATCTGGCTGCGCAGGAACGGTTGGTAGTGGTTGAAATAATGTTCCTTGGTCGCTTTGCTCACCTCTTGATTGAGGTGTTCAGCGAACCAGCTTTGTTGATCTTTCAACGCGGCGGTGAACGCAGCGCCGTCGGCCTTCGTGTACGCGCTGCTCATCGCGGCGTAAGCAGACGCGGCGGGATGGAGCTTACCCGAACGAATCGAGTCCAACAGGCTCACGCCCATCTTGCCCCACTCGTCGCGCGCCTTTTCCAAATCCGTCGGCGGAATCATCAGCAGATAGCCGCGGTCGGCCATCACGGAATACGGCTCGGCGAGGGCGAGCAATCGCGCGAAAGCTTCCTTGTCATACGGCTCGCCGGCCTGCTGCTTGCGGATGGATTCGAGACCGGCGGGAATGGCCGCGCGCAAATCGGCCAGCTCGGCACCAAAATCTTTGCCGTCCGGACGCAGACTGTTCGGCTGGAGACTGATCTTGAGGCGCAGATAAATCTGCAGCGCGTTGCCGAGCTGCATCACGGCCTTCTGATACGGTGTGCGAACCTCGGGCTTGATGGCCGCGACCGTGCGGCCGGCGTCCTCGATCAGCTTCAATTGCGGCTGGAGATCGCGGAAGGTGAAGTAGCGCAGGCCGGATTTCTCGAGGCCGAGCTTTTCGAAATTTAGCTGGGCGAGCAACTCGGGATGATGGATGAGAAAAACGAAGCGCTCGTCCGAAAGCTCGGGGCGCATCAGCACTTCCATCAGCCATTCGGTGGGCTTGAGCTTCTTCGGACGGAGGCCGAACTGATACCACTTCCGCTCGCTGAAAGATCCGGCCTTGGTCGCGCGGAACTTCGCGAGATCGCCCCATTGGCCATCGGCAGCGGTGCCTTCGAGCGGCACATCGGTGTTGCCACGAATCTGTAGCAGCGCGTTGCGCGCAACGGAATCGAGCGGCTGCACGCGGCCGTTGAGCAACACGGGCAAGCGGCCGAAGCCAGCGATGTCGATCTCGCCTTTGCTGCGCACGGGCCGCAGCGCCAACGCGAGTTCCAAAGCGAACACGCCGACGATCAGCCACGGCAACCAGCGCGGCCACGATTTAGTTTTTTGTTCCGTTGCCATCAGGAAATTCGTTTGCGGAGGAATTGAATGAGATGCCCGCCGAACTGATAAAGCAGCCCCAATCCGACGATCAGACAGGCGAGATACGGCGTGACCCAACCCGGATTGCGCACGATCTGCAGAGTGGACGACGGCGACACGCCCGCCTGCTGCGCCATCTCTTCGTTCGTCATCTGATACTGGTAGAAGGTCGACCCGCCGTAGCGCAACGGGTTGTTCATGTAGATGAGCGTCTCGCGCTGTTCCTTGGTGGACGGATTGAAAAGCTGCACGCGACTCGAGAAGTTACGCGGGATTTCGGTGCCCTTGTAAATGTCGTGACGCAGCTCAAGCAGCGTGAGGCTGAACGGCAGATACTGCCGCGAAAACCGCATGGCGATTTGCCACTTCTTCCCGCCGTGCTCGAAGGTTTGCTTCACGCTCGACTGGCTCGAAACCAACCAACTTCCGAGAGAATCTTTGCCGCCCGCAACCTCGATCACGGCGCTCGGCAGGTTCACCTCATCCATCGCGGTGACCGGCGGCTGCGACAGAATGTTCACGCCTTGACCGGGTCCGTGCGTGGCGCCGGCATCTTCCGCACCTTCGCGCGGCTTGGAGGAGATGCTGGAGTTGCGCCAGTATTTGTTCACACGAAGCGTGAAGGGCAGGTTCGCGTGGGTAATCTCCGCCCCTTTGCGCAGCATCGATTCTGGGATGGAAACCACCTCGTCCTCATCCGCGTTATCCTTCGCGGCGGTGATGAGAACCAGTTCGCTAGTGTGCGAATCCTCGGCGTAATTCTTCATCTCGCCCTTGGCCATGCGCATCTGCGTCTCTTGAGAAAGTACGTCGGTGAGAAGCTGGCCGAGCAGCAGCAGGATGATGCCGAAGTGGATCATCAGGATGCCGGCCTTCTTCCACGAAAAATGAAAACGCTTGGCGTGTGCAGCGAGCAGATTCACCAGCAGCACAGCGCCGATGAGATAACCGCCGGGCAGCGGGATGGGAAATTTGTGATTCGAGAGGGTGATGCCCCAGATATACCAGCTCTTGAAATAGCGCGCTTGCGCTTGGTAAAGGCCCTCATCCACCTGCGCAACGGTGCCGATGAAAACCAACACGAGCGAGAAAACGAGGCAGACAACCGTGAGCTGCAGCGAGGTGAGGATGTTAATGAGGCGGTTCATCATCACGGCGCGGTTTGGGCGAACTTGAGGAAGGCCGGCTTTTCGCGCTCGGCCAGCTCGGGGTCGCCGAGCAGCTTGTAATACCACGTCCGCTCGCCGCGCGTCACGATGGCACCGATGAGGCGGGCGGGACGCGTGGTCTTCGCATCTGTGCCGGTCATATCTACAATCTTCGCTCCGGGACCGGCGGCGTCAAACGCTTCGGCCAATTTAGGCAAGGCGGCAGGGTCGGCTTCGTTTAGACCAATCTGACCGCGCCAACGGTTGACGTTGGCGAGCAGACCGCCGGCGTCGCCTGGAAAAATAGAGAGTGTGATCTCAATCGTCTGATTATCGCGAGTGACGCGAAACTTGGCCTGCTGCATCTGGCCAGCGGCCAATTGCTGCCAATGCTCGGGCGTTAAATCCGCGAGTGAAGGCTTTTCACGCGGAGCGCGGTAAACGCGAATCTCCTCTTTCTGGCAGGCGATGAACGCGCTGGCGCAAATCACAGCGATGATTATTGAGGGCACAATGCGGAGAGCGGGGCGGCCGGTTTTGAAAAGGTGCTTCAACAACATGGGAGATAGTACGTCTAGTGGCGCAAAAGACAAATCAAAAGCCGCGGGCCGGTTTCGGCGCAGCGGCGGTTGGACGGGACGCAGCGAAAGCCCATTCAGGCTTTATGTCTTGGCCATCGAGAGCAGGAACATGATGTTGCTCGGCGTCTTCTTCAGCTTGCCGAGCATCAACTCCATCGCCTCGACGGGCGGCACGCCGGTGAGAGCGCGCCGGAGCAGGACGATCTTACTGTATTCGTCGGGATGGTAGAGCAACTCCTCTTTGCGGGTGCCGGAGCGCTCGATGTTGATCGAGGGAAAGATACGACGATCGACAAGACCGCGGTCGAGGTGCACCTCCATGTTGCCGGTGCCCTTGAACTCTTCGAAAATGACTTCATCCATCCGGCTGCCGGTGTCCACAAGCGCCGTCGCCATAATGGTCAGCGATCCGCCTTCCTCGATGTTGCGCGCCGCGCCGAAAAAGCGCTTCGGTTTGTGGAGCGCGTTGGCGTCCACGCCGCCGGAGAGAATCTTGCCGGAATGCGGCTGCACGGTGTTATAAGCACGAGCGAGACGCGTGATGGAATCGAGCAGGATGACGACGTCCTTCTTGTGCTCGACCATCCGCTTGGCCTTCTCGATGACCATCTCGGCCACCTGCACGTGGCGTTCGGGCGGCTCGTCGAACGTGGAGGCGATGACCTCGGCCGGACGGCACGAGCGCTCCATATCGGTGACTTCTTCGGGGCGCTCGTCGATGAGCAGGATGAAAAGGTACGCCTCGGGGTTGTTCTTGATGATGGCGTTCGCGAGCTTCTGCATCAGCACCGTTTTACCGGTGCGCGGCGGAGCGACAATCAGTCCGCGCGAGCCCTTGCCGATGGGGCAGACGAGGTCGAGCACGCGAGTGGACAGCTCGTCGGGGTCGGTCTCGAGGATGAAGCGCTTGTTCGGGAAGAGAGGCGTGAGGTTGTCGAACTGCGTCTTCTCTTTGGCCTTGTCCGGATCTTCGTTGCCGACGGATTCGACTTTGAGCAGCGCGAAATATTTCTCCTTCTCCTTCGGCGGACGAATCTGGCCGGAGACAAGATCGCCGGTCTGCAAATCAAAGCGGCGGATCTGCGAAGGCGAGACGTATACGTCCTCGGGGCACGAGAGGTAGCTGAAGCTCTGCGAGCGGAGGAAACCGAAGCCCTCGGGCATGATCTCCAGCACGCCCTCGGCGATGAGCACCCCGCGGCTATCGGTGTTCTTCTGAAGAATCTGGAAAATCACCTCGTGCTTCTTCATCACGCCGAAGTTCGCGATGCCCCAGTCTTTGGCCATCTTGTTCAGCTCGTTGATGGACATCGCCTGAAGTTGGCCGATGTTGATCTTCTCGCCGTTGGACGGCACGGCGGACGCTTCTTCGGTCTCGTCAATCTCGACGGCGTGCTTCGGCGGCTCCAACTCGTCGGAGGTGGCGGGCCTGCGGGCAGGCTTGAGCGGGGCCTCGGGAGGAGCAGCGGATTCAATGGCCGCGGCGGCTTCCGGATTTTCCGGAGCGGCTTTGGCTCTAAGATTCTTCTTTACGGGTCTCGACATAAAATGACGGCTCTTCAGCCGTGGTGTTGTGATTCGTTGGGAGATTACTCCTCCACACTGATAGACAGCGACCAAGAGTTATTCACACTTGGATCAACCTCTATCGGGAGTGAACTAGCGGCACCGACTCAGTAAGGCAACGGATATCTAGCGGTCAACTCATGGACACGTTCGCGGACTCGGCGAGCGGCGTCAACATTTTTTATGTCTAGCAGCACCTCGCTGATCATGTCGGCGATGGCGGCCATCTCGGCCTCCTTCATCCCGCGCGTGGTGACGGCGGGTGTGCCGAACCGGATGCCGCTGGCTTGAAACGGCGAACGGGTCTCGAACGGAATCGTGTTCTTGTTGCAGGTGACCCCCGCCTCATCGAGGGCGATCTGGCAATCTTTGCCCGTGATTCCGCGCGCACCGACGTCCACGAGCAGCAGGTGGTTGTCCGTGCCGCCGGAAACGAGCCGGTAGCCGTTGCGCTGCATCCCGCCCGCGAGCGCCGAGGCGTTCTTCACGATCTGCTGCTGATACGTTTTGAAACTCGGCTGCAACGCCTCGCGGAAGCAGACCGCCTTCGCAGCGATCACCTGCATCAACGGACCACCTTGAATGCCGGGGAACACCTGCGAATCAATTTCCTTCGCGTACTTCGCCTTGCACATGATCAGGCCGCCGCGCGGGCCGCGCAGCGTTTTGTGCGTGGTGGTGGTGACGAAATCCGCGTGCTCGATGGGGCTCGGGTGAATGCCCGCAGCGACGAGACCGGCGATGTGCGCGATGTCCGCTAGCAACAGCGCGCCGACCTCGCGAGCGATCTCGCCCATCCGCTTGAAATCAATGGTGCGCGGATACGCACTCGCGCCGACAGTGATCATCTTCGGCCGATGCGCTCGGGCCATCTCGGCGAGCTGATCGTAGTCGATGCGCTCGTCTTCCTTGCGCACGCCGTAGTGGACGATTTCGAAAAACTTGCCAGAGAAGTTCGCTTTGTTGCCGTGCGTGAGATGGCCGCCGTGCGAGAGGTCCATCGTCAGCATCTTGTCGCCCGGCTTGAGCGTGGCGAAATAGACCGCCATGTTCGCACCCGAACCGGAATGCGGCTGGACGTTCGCGTGCTCCGCGCCGAAGAGCAGTTTGGCGCGATCGATGGCGAACTGCTCGGCTTCGTCCACAAATTCGCAACCGCCGTACCAACGCTTGCCGGGATACCCCTCGGCGTATTTGTTGGTGAGCACCGAGCCCTGCGCTTCCATCACGGCGGTGCTGGTGAAGTTCTCGCTCGCGATCAGCTCAATGTTCTCCTGCTGACGCCGGCGCTCGTGCCGCACGACCCGCGCGATCTCGGGATCGACGTTCTCGAGTCGCTGCGCAACCTCCATCTTGCCGACGCGCCGCTCGTGCCGGCCGCCCTCGAAAGTCGCGCCGAGGAAGGCGTCCACCATCTTGATCGCCTGCTCCGGCGTCGTCTGTTTCTCGCCGAGGCAAAGAATGTTCGCGTCGTTGTGCTGGCGGGCTGTCGCGGCCATCTGGTCGTTGAAGACCAGCGCGGCACGCACACCCGCCACCTTGTTCGCCGTGATACTCATCCCCACGCCAGTGGTACAGACGAGCAGGCCGAACTTCGCTTGCTGGCTCGCCACGCTTTCGGCGACGAGCTTGGCGAAGTCGGGATAGTCGGCGGACTCGGTGCTGCTGGTACCGTGATCCTGCACGCGGACGCCCTTCTTCGCGAGATGCGCCTTGAGCGCCTCCTTCAGATGAAAGCCGCCGTGGTCGGCGCCGATGGCAAAGGTGATCGCGGTGGCGGTCGGAGTGGCTACGGTCGTCATGGATGTCTGTTCGATAAATTTCAAAACTGTCTGCAGGCCCTGCTCAATCTGGTCGCGGCAATTCAGATACGTCGGATAATCACCGCCGATGGGATCGAAGATGTCCTTCTCAAACGACTCCAGCCCGTCCTCAAACTCGCGCAGCAGGAAGGTCTTCTCCGACGCCTGCGGATAGAGCAGGTTGATGCCGTCCACGTGGCCGTGGGTCATCCCGAAAATGTAGTCGGCATCGCGCACCATCTGCCCCGTGAGCTGCTTGCTGCGGATGTTCGCAATGTCGATTCCACGCTCGCGCAGCGCGGTCACCGAATGCGCGCTTGGCGACTGGCCATTGATCGCGCCCAAGCCCGCCGAGCTCACCTCGTATTCGCCCCCGCTCTCCACGAGATGACGGAATAGTCCTTCTGCCATCGGACTGCGGCAAATGTTACCGGTGCAAACGAATAGGATTTTCTTCATTCCTCGGAGTGGTCAGGTGACAGCGCCTTGGCCGCAATATCCCTTCTAAACTGCGCTCCTTCAAACCTAATTTTCTCCACGGCCGCATACGCCGCCGCGCGCGCTTCAATCAATGTCGGCCGCCACGCGGTCACGCCCAGCACACGACCGCCGTTCGTCACCACCTGTCCGTCCTTCAACGCTGTGCCGGCGTGGAAGACCTTCGTAGCCGGCAACGCGTCCGCCGCGGCGATACCTTCGATGGATTTTCCTTTCGCGTAATCGCCCGGATAACCGCCGCTCGCCATCACCACGCAGACGCTCGCATTCGACGTCCACTTGAGTTCCACGTCCGCGAGACGTCCCTCGCAACTCGCGAGCAACAGCTCCACGAGATCGTTCTCGAGGCGCGTCAGATAGACCTGCGTCTCGGGGTCACCGAAACGCGCGTTGAACTCGAGTACCTTCGGGCCGGACTTCGTCAACATCACGCCGGGGTAAATCAATCCGCGGAAATCAATCCCCTCAGCCGCGCAACCGCTCAGCCACGGCTTCAGAATCACATCTCCCACCTCGGCAAGCTGCGCATCAGTGAGAAAAGGCGCGGGCGAATAAGTGCCCATGCCGCCAGTGTTCAACCCTTCGTCGTTTTCGAGCGCACGCTTGTGATCCTGCGCCGTCGGAAAAAGCTTCGCGATTTTTCCGTCACAAAGGGCGTGGAGCGAAATCTCCATCCCTTCGAGCAATTCCTGAATCACCACGCGCTGACCGGCCGCGCCGAACGCTTTGCTGATCATGATCTCGTCGATGGCCCGCTCCGCCTCAATCACGCTCGCGGTGAGCAGCACACCTTTCCCGAGCGCGAGCCCATCGGCTTTCACCGCGCAGCGACCGCCGAGTGATGCCGCAAATTTCTTCGCAGCCACAGGCTCACTGAACGTCCCCGACTTCGCGGTCGGGATACCGTGGCGCTCCATAAAATCCTGCGAGAAAGCTTTGCTCGCCTCGAACTGCGCCGCCTTTTGGTTCGGCCCCCAAATCTTGAAACCGTTCGCCTGAAACAAATCCACGATGCCCGCCGCGAGCGGATTGTCGGGGCCGACGACGGTTAGATCGGGCTTCTCGCGCTTGGCGAAATCCAGCAGCGGCGAGAGATTTTCCGCGGCGAGAGGAACGCATTCGACGGGCGCCCCGTTCTTCGCGAGGCGCTCCTGCGCGATGCCGGCGTTGCCCGGCGCAACCCACATCCGCGCGGCGTGCGATGACTGCGCCAGCTTCCACACCAGCGCGTGCTCGCGTCCGCCCGAACCGATGATGAGAATCTTCATCGCAGCGGAATCTCAGGCCATCAAATCACGCGGGCCTCGCCCGTGCCCTTCACGACCTCGCCGATCATCCACGCCTTGTGCTTTTGCGCGCGGATGAACTTCAGAACCGCGTCCGCCTTGTCCGGCGCGACATTGACGGTCATGCCGATGCCCATATTGAACACCTGATACAACTCAGCCTCGTCCACGCCGCCGCGGTCGCGGATGATCTGGAAAATCGGGAGCATCTCCCACGAGCCTTTGCGGATGACGACGTCGCAGCCTTTCGGAAGCGTGCGGGGGATGTTGTCCACGAAACCGCCACCGGTGATGTGCGCGAACGCCTTCACCGCGGTCGTCTTGCTGTTGAATTTCTTGAGCAACGCCTGCACGAGCGGGCCGTACGTGACGTGCACTTTGAGCATCTCGTCGCCGATGGTGTTACCCAACTCAGCCACGCGGCTCTTGGGCTTGAGCTTGAGCTTCTCGAAGAAAATCTGCCGCGCGAGCGAATAGCCGTTGGTGTGCAGACCGCTCGCTTCGATGCCGATGACGACGTCGCCGCGCTTCACGGTCTTCTGACCGTTCAGCATTTTAGATTTCTCCACCACGCCGACGATGGTGCCGGAGACGTCGTACTCGCCACGTTGATAGAAGCCGGGCATCTGCGCCGTCTCGCCGCCGATGAGCGCGCAATGGTTCGTGGTGCAACCGCGGACGAAGCCTTTGATGATGTCCTTGAAAACGTGCGGTTCGAGCTTACCGGTACCGAGGTAATCGAGAAAGAACAGCGGCTCAGCGCCGAGCACGGCGATGTCGTTGACGCAGTGGTTGACGAGATCCTCGCCGATCGTGTCGTGGCGATCCATCGCGAAGGCGATCTTCAGCTTGGTGCCGACGCCGTCCACGCTGGAGACGAGCACGGGCTGCTTGTGCTTACGCGTGTCGAGGGCGAAGAGGCCGCCGAAACCGCCGACCTTCCCCAACACCTCGCGGCGCTGGGTGGAGGCGAGCAACTGGGGCAAGGTGCTCTTCAATTTATTGCCGAGATCGATGTCAACGCCAGCGGCGGCGTAGGCTTTGGTTTTCATTTCAAAATATCGTCAACCGCCAGAACGCACGGCACGCGTGGTAATGCCGCTCTTGAACCACAACCGGGAATCACAGAAGCCGCGGCTGCTGTTCGTCGCGAGCAACCCCTTCGCCGAGGCTTTCGACGCGTGCGCGCCGGCGCTCCATGATCTCCTTGTCCACACGCAAATCGTACGGCACGGGATAGTTGCCGTCGTAACAGGCCATGCAGAACGATTCTTTGGGCAACCCCGTCGCCTTCACCATCCCGTCCTGCGACAGGTAATAGAGCGAGTCGGCGTTCAGGTAGCGGCGAATCTCGTCGATCGAATAGTTGGCCGCCATCAGCTTGTTACGATCGGGGAAATCAATGCCGTATACGCACGGATTCATGTGCGGCGGGCAGGAGACGAGCACGTGAACTTCCTTCGCGCCGGCCTCCTTCAAATTGTTCACGCGCGTTTTGCACGTCGTGCCGCGCACGATGGAATCGTCCACGATGACGACGCGTTTGCCCTTCACCAGATCGGTGACGAGGTTGAGCTTCACGCGCACATTAAAATCACGGATGAGCTGGCTGGGTTGGAGAAAGCTGCGGCCAACGTAGTGGTTGCGCACGAACGCCATCTCGTACGGAATGCCGCTCTCCAGCGAGTAGCCGAGCCCAGCGCAGTTGCCGCTGTCCGGCACGGGCACGATAATATCGGCCTGAATCGGAAACTCGCGCGCAAGCTCGCGGCCCATCTCAACGCGGGCTTTGTACACGTTGCGACCGGCGATGTTGCTGTCCGGCCGCGCGAAATAGACGTACTCGAAGATGCAGAAGGCGCGACGTTTCTGTTCTGGAAAAGCATTGATGCTCTTCACTCCATCCTTGTTGATGATGACAATCTCGCCCGGCTCGATGTCGCGAACGAACTTGGCTTGGATGAGGTCGAAGGCGCAGGTCTCGCTGGCGAGCACCCACGAATCGCCCACCTTGCCGAGGGAGAGCGGGCGGAAGCCATGCGGATCGCGCACGCCGATCAGCTCGTTCTCCGTCATGATCACGAGCGAGAACGCGCCTTCGATACGGCGGATGGAATTGACGAGCGTGCTCTCCTTTCCGTTGTCCGGCTGTGCCAGCAAATGGAGGATGATCTCGCTGTCCACCGTCGTCTGAAAAATCGACCCCTTCGCCTCCAGTTCGTCGCGGAGATGCGCGGCGTTGGTCAGGTTGCCGTTGTGCGCGATGGCAATCTGGCCGCGCGCGCAATCCACCGTGAGCGGTTGGGCGTTGCGCAAATGGGAAGAACCGGTCGTCGAATAACGCGTGTGGCCGACAGCCGTCGTCCCGACGAGTCCATTCAGTACTTCGCCGTCGAAAATCTGCGGGACAAGTCCCATTCCCTTGTGGACGCGGAACTGATTGCCATCATACGACGCGATGCCCGCGCTCTCCTGTCCGCGATGCTGCAGCGCGTAAAGCCCGTAGTAGGTCAACTGGGCTGCATTCGGATGGCCGAAGATGCCGAAGACTCCGCAATAGTGTTTGGGATACTCTTGAGTCATTTCAGGACATCGTTCGCGCGATGGAATTCCACCAGAGGTCGTGAAGCTCAGGCAAGCTCCAAGTCGATTTTGTTGCGCCAACCGTGACACTCAATTCGGCCCCGCCCACCGTCCCAATCTTCGCTGCGGGCACTCCCATCAGCTTGGCTCGCTCGATCACTTTGGCCGCGTCCACCGCGGCGCAACTGATAACAATGCGGCTCTGCGTCTCGCCAAAGAGCAGCGCGTCGAGGCGCACATCCTTCGCAGCAGACAAATCAATCGCCGCGCCGATGAGTCGCGGCGTCTCGCGCGCGATCTGCTGGCTGATGCAACTCTCCGCCACAGCCACAGCCAAGCCGCCATCGCTGCAATCATGCGCGCTCTTCACAAGGCCGGATTGAATCAAGCCGAGCAACGTCGTGTGCAGTGTCTTCTCGCGTTCGAGATCAATGCGCGGCGGCACGCCAGTCTTTTTGCCGTGCGCGACTTGCAGATGCGCCGAGCCACCGAGACCGAGCAGAGGATCGTGCGCATCCACCGCGTCGCCGAGCAGCACGATGACGTCGCCCTCGTCCTTGAACCACTGCGTGGTGATGTGCTCGGGTTTCTCGATGACGCCCACCATCGCAACCGTCGGCGTCGGATCAATCGGCCCGTTCGGATTCTGGTTGTACAGACTGACGTTGCCGCCAGTAACCGGCGCGTTGAACGCGCGGCAGCCCTCGGCCAATCCGCGCACGCTCTCCTTGAGCTGCCAGAATATTTCCGGATTGTGGGGATTGCCAAAGTTCAGATTATCGGTCGAACCCAGCGGCACTGCACCGGAGCATGCAAGATTGCGCGCGGCCTCAGCCACCGTGATTTTCCCGCCCTCGTACGGATCGAGATAAACATACGTGGCATTGCAATCCACCGTCATCGCCACAAATTTATCCGGCACGATTGCGTTGCCGACCTTCGCCGCAAGCTCGGCGCTCATCACCGGTAATGAATCGGCCTTGATGCGGATGACCGCCGCGTCGCTGCCGGGCAACACCACCGAGCCGTCGCGCACTTGATGGTCGTACTGGCGATAGACCCAATTCTTCGAGGCGATGCTCGGCCACGCGAGCAACTTCTTCAAATCACCCACCGCGTCGCCCGTGTCGGCGATGCCATCCAGACGGAAAGCGCGCACGGCCTTGAGATATTCCGGCTCGCGCGCCTCGCGTTGATAGACCGGCGATTCGTCCGCGATTTTCTTCGCGGGAATATCCACGACGACTTGCCCGTGATTCTTCGCCACCATCCGGCCGGTGTCGGTCACAACGCCAATCTCCGCCCACGGCAAATCCCACTTGTCGAAGATGCGCTTCACTTCCTCTTCGCG
>CAMASG010000044.1 GCA_945860945.1 Akkermansia muciniphila | reverse complement strand
GCGCCCAGATCAATCACCACCGCCCCCATTTCACGTTGCTCGGATTTCAGCACCGCCATAGCCGAGGCGCGGCCGTTGAAAACAATGCCATCAACATCCAACTGCAATCCTTTCACCAACCGAATCGCGTTTTGCAAACGGTTGCGATGGCCGTGGACCACGTGCATGTCCACTTCCAACCGCGCACCGAGCATCCCGACCGGGTTTGCCACACCGGGTTGACCGTCCACGTGGAAGTGTTGGCGCGCGGTGTGAATCACATCGTGGTCGGTGGGCAGGTTGATCGCCCGGGCATTCTTGATCACGTCCCGCACATCATCCTCCGTGATCTCACGATCGGCGGAGACAACCGGATACACGCCGCGATTGTTGAAGCTGCGGATATGTGCGCCTGTCACCCCGAGAAACACGCTGCGGATCTCCACATCTGCCATCTGTTCGGCGTTGGCGATGGCGGCGCGGATGTCCTCCTCGGCCTTCACATGATCCACAATCTCGCCCTTGCGCACGCCGCGGGACTTGGCCTGTCCCACGCCGACGATATTGAACGCACCCTCCGCGTTCACTTCACCAACCACGGCGCAAATCTTCGAAGTGCCGGTCTCGAGGCCGACAATCACGTTGGATGAATCAAACATTCTTTTTCTTGTAGCGCGAGGTTTTCGGTTTGATGGAGGTGGGCGGCACGGCGCGCGCCTCGACCCAGCGGGCTGGGAGGTTATTTGAGATGGAAAGATCGAGCGCGGAGAGCACGCGACCGTTACGAATGCCGAGGTCATGCACGAGACGCCAGCGACGCAACTGCCGGTCGAGATCCGCCACGGCGAAAACTATCTCGGTTCCCTGCCCCGTGCGCACCTGCAGCACTTCCGGCGCGGAGACATCCACGCGCTGAATGTCGGCGAGGCCCGTCATCGACGAGCGATCGAAAGCGGAGATGAGCCGTAGCGCAGCGAGCACCTGTGGCGTTTCCAACGCGCGGCCTGGCATCAACTCGGCACCATTCACGCCGGTGAGCAACGGCAGCCAATCGTTCGATTGCCCTTCCGGATCAGTGGTCAGACGACGGTCAATTGGCTGCATCACCTTGCCGGTCTCGTCGAAATGATAAGCCACCTTGTCGAAACCGCCGCCGACACGAGGCCGCAGCGTGACCACCTGCGCAATCGGTTCCCGCTCCGAAACAGACAGGCGCAGCGTGTTCGGCAACACGCGCTGCACCGTGGCGGATCTGATCAGCGGAATCATCTCGAGATCCCGCTTCACGCGCAGCAAATCGAGCGCGAAAAGATTGTCGCCCGATTTCACGCCGGACCATTTGCGCAACTGCTCCGGCGAAATCACGCCATCGGTTTGCACCTCGATGGACTGCGCGGCGAACGAAGGGTTCTGGTAAATGAGCCGGTCCAAGGTCAGTTGACCGCCGCGCCACAAAAGCAGGAACGTCAGCGCGCCGCCGCCGAGAATCGCCAGCAGCACGGAGACCACGCGCAACCGACCCGCACGCACTTGGTCGGAACGCAGCTTCACATCCAACACCGTTTGGCGCCGGCCCCGTCGATTCGTTGTTTTGTCAGTGAACCACATCTTCAATGCGCCATCCTTGTCGCGCGCCGCAGCGCCAGTTCAATCATGCGCTGGCAGAGCGCGGGGTAATCGAGTCCCGCTGCGGCCGCTGCTTTCGGAAACAAACTCGTCTCCGTCATTCCCGGCAGCGTGTTCACCTCCAGCACGGACGGGACACCGTCGGGACGCACCATCACGTCCACTCGCGCGTAGTCGCGGCCGCCGATGGCGCGGAAAGCTGCGAGCCCCGCGGCTTGGATGCGCGCAGTGGTCGCGGCGTCGAATTCAGCAGGGCAGAAATACTCCGTCGCGCCCGCAGTGTATTTGCTCTGGTAATCATACGCGCCCGACCGCGGCCGCACCTCGACCACCGGCAGCGGCGCGTCATCAAGAATGCCCACGGTCGTCTCGCGCCCCATGATGCGCTCCTCGCACAACACTTCCGTGTCGTGCCGCAACGCTTCTGCGAGCGCACCAGACCATTGCTCCGCCTTGTCCACAAACTGCAGCCCGACACTCGATCCCTGTCGCACCGGCTTGAGCACGACCGGCAATTGCCATCCAGCGGGAAACGGCGCAGTGGGAGAATCGAACACGACGAAGCGCGGTGTGTTCACGCCCGTCACGACGCAGCGTTGCTTGGTGAGAAGTTTATCAAAAGCCAACCGACTCGCCTCCGCGCCACAACCGGTGTACGGCACGCCGAGCACATCCAATTCGCGCTGAATAACGCCGTCCTCGCCGTAAGTTCCGTGCAAGGCGAGAAAGACAACATCGGTCTCCGGCGGCAACGTCCACGAGCCGGCGCCGTTTTGGGGATCAAGTTTAGTGACGGTGTGACCAAGCGAGCGCAATGCGCGAACGACCGCCGCGCCCGTGCGCAACGAGACTTCGCGCTCGGCGCTCGGCCCACCCAGCATCACCGAAATATGTAATGGTTCCACCGCCTCTTTCCTCCCAAAAAGAAGCGAAGTTCGTCCCCGACTGGAAACGCCCTTCCCCTTGACACCCCGACTGTGGCAGAAAGCCTAGTCACCGACAATCTCAACTTCTGTGTGCAGCTCGATGCCCCGCGCGGCGAGCACCCGCTGCTTCACCAACTCGATCAGTTGCAGCACATCCACCGCCGTCGCTGTGCCTTCGTTCACGATGAAATTCCCGTGCACACCCGACACCGTCGCGCCTCCCACACGCAGGCCTTTCAACCCCAACTCGTCGATTAATCGTCCTGCTGCGCACTCCGTCGGATTTTTGAAAATGCAGCCCGCGCTCGACTCTTTCGGCTGCGATTTCCAGCGCTTCTGACTGTACTCATCCATCCGCTTTCCAACCGCATCGACCGAATCAGGACGGGCACGGAACACGGCACCGAGCACGATGGTTTCCTTGAAAATCGGACAGCTGCGGTAACTCGCCGGCACCTCACTCGCCGGTCGCTCGGCGACGTTTCCGGCGCGGTCCATGAACCGCACCGATTCGAGCGCGTCGAACGTGATCGCGTTCATCGCGCCCGCATTCATTCGCAACGCGCCGCCGACACTGCCGGGAATGCCTTCGAAAAATTCCAGCCCAGCCAAACCGTTCCGCCGCGCCGTCAGCGCCACTTCCTTCAACTTCGCGCCAGCGCCGCACACCAATTGATCGCCCCGCAATTCGATTTGCGAGAAACTCGGATGCGAGAGGCAAATCACTACACCGCGGATGCCGCTGTCTTTCACCAGCAGGTTTGAGCCGCGGCCGAGAATAAAATATCTCACCGCGCGCGTGGCACAGAGTTGCAGCACCCGCGCCAAATCCGCTTCCGAGGTCGGCTCCACGTAGATGGCCGCCGGGCCGCCAACACGTAGCGTCGTCCGCTTGGCGAGAGGCTCGTTCCGGCGCAGCACCGTCGCCGCCGCCAGCGAGGTTTCTAGCTCGTTGAAAAAAGTTTCCATCATCGTCTCCTTGCGCAACTCATCGGCCAAGGCGTGCGCGGCTTGTGTGATGTCGCCCGCGCCGAGGAACAAAACCACATCGCCCGGCTGCATCGCCGCACGCACATCCGCACGCAGTTCTTGCAGCGACGCCGCGAACTCGACCGATTGCCCCTGCTCGCGAATCACCTCCGCGAGGCGCGCGCCGTTGATGCCGGGAATCTCACGCTCACTCGCCGCGTACACTTCTGTAATCCAAAGCAAATCGGCATCCTTGAAGCAGGCGGCAAACTCGCTCAGCAGATGCTGCGTGCGCGTGTAACGGTGGGGCTGGAACGCCACAAGCAGCCGGCCACCGCCCAATTCCTTCAACGCCCGCAGTGTCGCGGCGATCTCCCGCGGATGATGACCGTAATCATCGAACAGCCGGAAGCTTCCGTCGCGGAAAAGCTCCTGCTGACGTCGCACCGCGCCGGTGAACGAGGCGAGCGCACGCGCGATGTCCGTCGCCGCATGCCCTTGCCGATGGAGGAAAGCCACCACTGATGCGGCGTTCGAAACGTTTTTCTCTCCGATAAGCCGCGTGAGGAAGCCGCCCAATCGCTCGCTGCCATACCAGATTTCGAAACGAGTTCCCCGGACCGCCGGATCCGCTGCGAGCGCTTCGATGCGATAGTGAGCCAGCGGATTGTAGCCAAATGAAACCGCGTTTTCGCGCGCGGCGAAAAGCTCGACGAGACGCGGGTCATCGGCGCAGTAAAAGAGTTGCCCACGTGTCTGACTGGCGAAGGTCTGAAACTCATCGCACACCGCGTGAAAATTCGCGTAGTAGTCGAGATGCTCCTCGTCCACGTTGAGAATGATGGCGTGCTCGGGATGAAACTCGCGCAGCGAACCGTCACTCTCGTCCGCTTCCACCACGAACCACTTCTCAGATTCCACGGCGGCGACCGTTTCCGTCACGCTACTAATCGCCACAGCTTTGCTCGCGGCGAAACGCGCGTGGCGTTTGAGTTGCGGCACCTGTGCACCGACGGCGTAACTCGGCTGCGTTTTCAACTCCTCCAACGTGTGTGCGAGCAGCGCGGTCGTCGTCGTCTTGCCGTGCATTCCCGCGACGCACACGGCTCGCTGCCGGTGAGCCAACGCGGCAAGAAGCGTCGCGCGACGCACGATTGGGATGCAGAGCTGTTCGGCCAATTGCAGCTCCGGATTCTCCATCCGGACAGCGGAGGTATACACGACCAACATCGGACGCACCGATTGCAGGTACGCTGGCGCGTGGCCGATCTGTATCCCTGCGCCGCGATCGCGGAGTTGGCGAACTTCGTCGTTCTCCTGCAAGTCCGAGCCGGCGACCGCGTGACCGAGATCGAGCAACAGATGCCCCAATCCGCTCATCCCACAACCACCCGCGCCGACGAGATAAACCGTCGCACTCGCCCCCGCGTTACGGAGCAGTTCGCTCACTTGCTCTGGATTCAGCCGGCTCATCGTATCACCTGTAAAATGCGCGCTGCGATTTGCTCCGCAGCATTCGGCACGTGCCACCGGGCGAGCGCGGCAGTCATCGCATTTCGCGCCACGGCATCGTTCAGCAACTCAATCAACATTCCAACGAGACGTTCATCTGCGCCGGACTTTTGTTCCAGCATTTTCGCCGCACCGGTCTCGGCGAAGGCACGGGCGTTGAAGAACTGGTGATTGTCCGCAGCAGCAGGAAACGGCACGAGCACCGCAGGCAGACCTGTGGCAGCCAACTCAGCGAGCGAGGATGCACCAGCTCGACTCACGACCGCGGTCGCCGCGCCGAGCGCCAGTTCCATCTGTGCGAGGAAAGGTTGCACAATGGTGCGCGCATGATGCGCAGCGTAAATAGCGCGCACTTTATCAGCGTCACTCGGGCCGGTGAGGTGGATGAACTGCAGTTCCGGTAGCTTTGCGATGAGTTGCGGCAGCGCGGCGAGCAGCAGGTCGTTCACGCCGCTCGCGCCTTGGCTGCCGCCAGTGATGAGCAACACGGGACGCTGCGAATCGAGGTCGAGAGCGACTCGACAGCGAGTCGTGTCGAGTCCCACGAACTGCGGCCGCACTGGTGTTCCGGCAATAACAACATGCTTGTTCGCGAGACGCGTGGCCGCTTCTGGAAAGCCGACGAAGGCGGCGTCCACCCAACGCGCGAGCCAGCGGTTGGCGCGACCGGGAACGGTGTTCGATTCGTGGAGAAACGTGGCAGCGCCGCAAAGTTTTCCAGCAAACACCGGCGGCGCAGCCGTGAATCCGCCCATTGCCAGCACTGCGCGCGGCGCGCGTTCAGAGAAAAGTTTTCGGGAGGCAAAAAACGAGCGCGTGAATCCGAACGCGAAGCGATGCGGCGCGCGCGCTTGAAACGCGACAGCCGGCAGCGTCGCGATGCCGAAGCCGTACGCGGATTTCACGGCCTGTTGATCGACTTCTTTTGGCGAGATCAACAGCGTCACGTCACAGCCGTGCGCGCGCAGCGCTTCGCCCACTGCGAGTCCCGGAAAGAGATGACCGCCCGTCCCGCCGCAGGCGATGGCGATGAGAGGCTTTACGGGCGCGACGGACATCAGGTGATGAGTGGCGCCGGATGCTCACTTTCTCTGGGCAATTCCGTCTCAACGGAAACGGTCTCATCAGCATGTCGCGCGACGCTGAGCAACAGGCCAACGCACGTCAGCATCATCAGCAGGCTTGAACCGCCATAGCTGATGAACGGGAGCGGGAGACCTTTATTCGGGAGTGCGCTGGTGACGACGCCAATGTTGATGAAGGCCTGCAGGCCGATGAGAAAGGTGATGCCAGAGCCGAGCAGCAGTCCGAAGTTGTCGCGAGAATGGCGCGCGATGTAGAGGCCGCAGATGACGAACGCGACGAACGCCCCAACCACGCCGAGCGTGGCGATGAGGCCGAGTTCCTCTCCGATGATTGAGAAGATGAAATCAGTGTGGTGCTCTGGAACGAAGCCGAGCTTTTGACGACCGTTACCGAGACCGAGGCCAAACCAACCGCCGGAACCGAGCGCGAGCATCGCTTGATAGGATTGAAAACCAACGCCGCTCCGATGCTCCTCGGGATGGAGAAAGGCGAGGATGCGTTTCATCCGCACCGGATCGTGCATGACCAGAATGGCGATGCCAATCACTCCAGCGAGCGCTGGCGGCACGACGTACAACCAGCGCACTCCAGCCAGTAGCAGCAGCACAACGCTAACCGACGCGAGCAACGCGGTGGTGCCGAAATCCGGCTCCTTCAAGATAAGTCCGAGCGTGATGGCGATGAATATTCCAGGCACGAGCAAGCCGTGTTTGAAAGTCGCCATCTGGCGGCGAAACTGTTCGCCGTAGGCGGCGAGCGCGAGGATGAGCGAGAGCTTGGCGAGTTCCGAAGGTTGAAAGCTCATCACACGCAAATCAAACCAGCGGCGCGCGCCATTCTTCATCATGCCGATTCCTGGAACCAACACGAGCAGCAGCAGCAGCAGCGTGACGCCGAGCACGGGAAATGCGTAGGGCTTGAGTTTGCGGTAGTCGAGAGAGGCGGTAAAGACGCACGCAACAAGACCGAGACCGCCCCAGATCAGCTGCATCACGAGGTAGCGCGAGCCTTGCTGCGCCATGCTCGCGCTGTAGAGCATCACCAATCCAAGCGACAGCAATGCGGCAACGCAAATGACCAGAATGGTCGTGGCCCGATTAATGCCCACCGACTTTCCTCCCCTGTTTGAATGAACGAGAGCGGGAAGACTCGCTTCCCGCCCGCATCACAACACCACTAAAATCGAAAATTGAACTGCGCCAACGACCACACCCATCACTTGATGGGCGGCAGCGGCGGCACATCGCCCGGAGGCACCAGCGGAATCGGCGCAGGCGACTTCGTGCCGGTGCTCGGCGCGATGGTCGCGGCCGGCAGTTTGAGTTTCTGGCCGACCTTGATTGCATCGGTCTTCAAACGGTTCGCGTCGCGGAGCGACTTCACCGTCGTCTTGTGTTCGCGGGCGATGCGTCCGAGCGTGTCCCCCGACTTGACCACGTAAGCATCCGCAGCAGCGCTATTCTCGTTCCCCTTCACCGTCTTGGGTGTGCCTGCTTCGGCCGGGGGTATGGAAAGTTTCTGACCGATTTTCAACCGGCTCGAGTCCACGCCCGGATTGGCCTTCGCGATGGAGTTGACGCCAATGCTGTATTTCTTGGCGATGGCGCTGAAGTTATCGCCCTTGGTCACGACGTGCTCGCGGGTGGACGTAGAGGGCGGAACAGGAACTTCGTTGGTGAGGCCGGTCGGCGGCGGAACAATGCCGGGCAAAACAGTCGATGTGATTCCCGTGCCCGGAACCAACGGCGGCAACGGGAGGGTCACGTCGTTGGTGGGCGGCGGCAGAACCGGCGGCAAGTGCACTTCGACCTTCTTCTCTTCCTTCGGCTTGCAGGCGTTGAGGAGCACGCCGCAGAAAAGGACAGCGTGAAGAGCGACGATGACGATGATCGTCACGCGCATATTGGATTTGGCTGGAGCCGCGCCTTTCTGGCCGGACGGTGAAAGCGGATTGGGGTTACTCATGATGCTAGTTCAATTTTAGGGTTAACAGTTCGTTCAAATTTACAAGCTCGCCGCGGCCTCCGCGGCACATCTTCAAAACTTCAAAATTTAGGCTAATCAACCGACTGAGTTTAAGGCAACCGGCATTTCCTCCTTCGCCCCGCCACTGTTCAATTTTGCGACCGCTTCGCCGAACACCTCGCCGCGGTGCTGATAGTTGCGGAACATATCAAAACTCGAGCAGGCTGGGGAAAGCAACACCACATCGCCAGACACCGCGCCTGCGCCCGCTTGCTGCACTGCTTCTAACAGTGAATCCGCAGTGGTGCAAGTCGTAAAAAGCCCCCACGCAGCACGGATGCGCTCGCGCGTTTCACCGATGAGGAACGCGCCCTTCACCCGCTGCGCCACGAGCGGTCCGAGTTCGTGATAATCGAAGCCTTTATCCTTCCCGCCCGCGATGAGCCAGATGTTCGGCCTGCCCAACTCGACGGGTGGAATGGAGAGGAGCGCCTGACGCACCGCGTCCACATTCGTCGCCTTCGAATCGTTGATGAACTTCACGCCGTTAATCTCCGCCACCAACTCGCAACGGTGCGGTGCGGGCACGTAACTCTTCAACGCGTCCACCATCTCCGCCAGTGGGATGCGCAGCACGCGCCCGACCGCGAGCGCAGCCATCAGGTTCTCGGCATTGTGCGGTCCGCGCAGTTGGCATTGCTCGAGATCGAGCAACGGTCCGACCCATCCCTCGATGCGGCTGATGATGAGGCTGCGATCGAGATAAATATCCGCCTCCGAATCGCGCGCGCTGAAGGTGATGAGCTTGGATGGAATCTTCGCACCTGCTTCGCGCACCTGGGACAGCGCTTCGCTCTGCACGATGGCCCAGTCAAACGCCTGTTGGTTCTCGAAAATCCGGCTCTTCGCGCGCACGTAGTCCGCCATCGTGGGATACCGATCGAGATGATCAGGCGTGATATTCAACAACACCGCGACGGCGGGTCGAAAAAACTGCGTGGTCTCCAGTTGAAACGAACTGACCTCGACCGTGAGTATGTCGAGATCTTTCGTCTGCTCGGCCACATCGCACAGCGGCAGTCCGATGTTACCGCAAGCAACAGTCTTGCGCTGCGTGTGCGTGAGCAAACGCTCGATTAACTCGGTCGTCGTCGTCTTGCCGTTGGTACCGGTGACGGCCACGCAAAGGCAACGCGCGTGCTGATAACCGAGCTCCAATTCACCAATGATCGGCACGCTGCGTTGACGCAAATCTTGCACGAGCGGCAAATCGAGCGGCACGCCCGGACTAATCACAGCTTGATCGAACTCCCCGGCGATGGGCGCGTTCGAACCGATACGCACGGTCACGTTTTGTGAGCGCAGTTCGCGCGCCTGCGCCTGCGTCGCGGCGGTGTCTGCGCTGTCCACAGCCGTCACGCACGCGCCATGTTTGAGAAGCAATCGGCACGCGGCCATTCCGCTCGCGCCGATGCCAATCACCAGCACCGATTTGTCCTGCAACGTAATCATTGTTCAGCGCAACTTCAGACTGCCCAGCGCCAGCACGGCGAATAGAATTCCGAGGATGTAGAAACGCGTCGTCACCTGCGATTCATACCAACCGAGCTTTTGGAAATGGTGATGCAACGGCGCCATTAAAAATACGCGTTGACCGATGCCCGTGCGGCGTTTGGTCCACTTGAACCAACCGCGCTGAATCAACACCGAGCCGGCCTCGATCACGAACACGCCGCCAGCGATCACGAGCAGAAGCGGTTGATGAATGAGCACCGCGATGATTCCGAGAGCGCCGCCCAACGCCAGCGAACCGGTGTCGCCCATGAAGACCTGTGCCGGATGGCAATTGAACCAGAGAAAACCCAAGCCCGCGCCGATCATCGCCGCGCAGAACACCGTCAACTCGCCTGCGCCCGGCACGTACGGCACTTGCAGATAGCCGGCCACCTTCACGTTGCCCGCGATGTAGGTAAGAATGAGAAAGACAAACGCCACAATCACCGTGCAGCCAATGGCGAGGCCGTCGAGACCATCGGTCAAATTCACCGCGTTCGAACTGCCGACAATCGCTAGCACGGCGAGCACGATTCCCACCACCACCGCGCCGGTCAACACAGGGGGCTTCACGAACGGCACCATCACATCCGTGATCAGCTTGCTCGTCGCCGGTACGCGCCAAAGATAGACTGCGATGAAACCCGCGAGTGCGAATTGCACCACGAGCTTCACCACCTCGGCGACACCCTCGCGGTTCTTCTGGAACGTTTTTACGTAATCGTCGTAGAAGCCGAGCGCCGCCAACACCAGCACGGCAATCAGTGTCAACACGATGAACGCGTTCCATTGCGCCCAGAGCAACGCCGTGAAATCGAGCACGCCCACGATCAGCAGACCGCCCATCGTCGGCGTCCCCTTTTTGCTCACCGCCGGACCGGTGATGTTGCCCAACTCGCGCGCACGATCCTCGTAATCCTGCTCCAACTTCACGCTCCGCAACCACGCGATGAACCGCGGTCCGAGCCACAGGCTCAGCAACACCGCCGTCACCGCCGCGCCCGCGCTGCGGAAAGTGATGTACTGGAAAACACGCAGCGGCGAGAGCCAATCGGCCCACGCCGCGTACCCCGATTGCTTCAGCCACTCGGGTAACTCGCTTAGAAAATAAAACATCGCTAATCCCAGTGCGGCCTCAAAACGCCAACCGCCGGCAAAGCCCGCAGCCGGCGCCAGCCAAACATCCGTACGATGTAGTCCGGCAAGCCCAGCGCGACCGCGCGCCGGTGTTCGTTATCGAACCGGCCGTTTCTCCTTTGAGTCCGTTCACGTCGCCCTTCTTTTTTCATAAACTCACCGAGTCCGCAACATCTCTCCCACCCGTTCCAACCGCGCCGAGCGCGATGCCTTCAAAAGCACCGAGTCCCCCGCTCGTACGAATTCGCGCAAAATCTCGCCTGCCGCCGACGCATCGGCGCATTCGCGAACCGCGCGCAACCCCGCCATTCGCGCGGCAACCGCTGTCGTCATTGCCTGCGCTCCGACGGCAATCAGTTCATCAATGCCGCACTCCGCCGCGCGACGACCAACCTCCTCGTGCGCTGCGCCGGTGTGCGCGCCCAGTTCCGCCATATCGCCCAACACCGCGATGCGCCGCCCAGCGCACGGCAAATCGCGCAACACCTCCAACGCCGCGAGCGTCGAGTCGGCATTGGCGTTGTAACTGTCGTCAATCACCCGCACGCCGTGCGCCTCCCAAATTTGCAAACGCATCTTGGCCGGCGCACCCGCGGCCAAACCACGAACCAACTCGGCGCGCGTTAATCCAAGCTCCGCACCAACAGCCAGCGCGAGCAACGCGTTCATCACTTGATGACGCCCCAATAAATTCACGCGATACTCACCACACAACTCTGTGCGAGGCGCAACGACATCGAACGTCACGCCGCGCTCATCTAGATGCAGGTTCGTCGCGCGCCAATCGTTACCCGCATTCAATCCAGTACGGACGACTGGTGCGCGACTACGGCGCGTAATCACATCAGTCCATTCGTTGTCGCCATTGATGAAGAGCTTGCCATCAGCAGGCAATAATTCCGCCAGCCAACCCTCCTCCTGCGCCACGCCAGCCACGTCGCCAAAAAACTCGAGGTGCTCGCGACCGATGTTCGTGATGATGCCGAACCGCGGCTGAACCAACCGCACCAACGGCGCCAGTTCGCCTGGATGGTTCGTGCCGACTTCCTGAACCAACGCCCAGTGGTTTTGTTCGAGCCGCAGTAGGGTGTGCGGCACGCCGATATCATTGTTGAAGCTCGCCTCGCTCCAGACCGCCGGCCCACGCTGATTTAACAGTGCGCCAAGCAATTCCTTCGTGGTCGTTTTTCCATTCGATCCAGCCACGGCCACGACGGGCACAGAAAAATCCGAGCGGTAACGCGCCCCGAACAACCCGAACGCGCGACGCGTCTCCTCGACCATCACCACGGCACACGACGGCAACGACACGGGCGCTTTGGCTCGTTCAATCATCACGGCCGCGACACCTTTGGCCGCAGCTTCGGCAATGAAGCTGTGTCCATCGAATCGATCACCGGCGATGGCGATGAAAAGATCATCCGCCTGCACGGCGCGCGAATCGATGCAAACGCGCGTAGTCATCTTCTGCGGGTCGCCTTGTACAAGTACGCCCCCACAGGCTTCGAGAATAAATTTTAACGAGCGCGGCTCCATCGTCACTTCCCGTGGCCGAGCGCTTCCAGCGTGTCACGCGCGCACAGATGATCATCGAACGGCACGACAGTGTTTTGAAATTCCTGATAGGTCTCGTGACCTTTGCCCGCGAGCAAGACGGTGTCGCCGGGACGCGCCATGCGAATGAGCTCATCAATCGCGCGGGCGCGATCCAGTTCAATGTGGCAACCGTCGGCGCGTTTCACGAGATACCCCTGCTCCACCTGCGCGGCGATGGCCTCGGCCGGTTCCGAGCGCGGATTGTCGCTGGTGACGATAGTGAAGTCGGCCAGTGCCGCCGCAACCGCGCCCATCTTCGGCCGCTTGCCGGCATCGCGATTACCGCCGCAACCGAAAACAAGCAGCAGTCGGCCGGGTGTGATTTCGCGGAGCGTGGTGAGCACCTGATTGAGGGCATCATCCGTGTGCGCGTAATCCACGAACACCTCGAACGGTTGGCCGAGACGGATCGGTTCCAATCGGCCCGGCACCGGCGGCGCGGATTCGAGATCAGCGACGAGCTGTTTCAAATCGAGACGGAGAGAAAGTCCCGCGCCGAGCGCTGCGAGGGCGTTATACACGTTGTGTCGGCCGATGAACGGCAGGCGACACGAAAGTCGTCGGCCTTCGTATTCGATCGTCAGATGCGTTTCACCGTGGGCGAGTTTCAATCCCGTCGCCCGCAGCATCGCATCTGCACCGAGCCCATATGTGAGAAGGCGGTCGCCGGGAAACGCCTTCGCGAGCCGAACGCCATAAGCATCGTCCACGTTCACCACGGCGCGACCGGATTTGCCGCCGGCCCGAAGCATCTCGAACAGCTTCTGCTTGGCGGTGAAGTAGGATTCCATCGTGCCGTGATAGTCGAGATGGTCCTGCGTGAGATTGGTGAAAACGCCGACATCGAACACGATACCGAGCACGCGATGCTGCTCTAGCGCGTGCGAGCTGACCTCCAGCGCACAGCCAGTGCAGCCGGCGCGAACCATCTGCGCAAGCAGTTGCTGCAGCTCGAGCGCCTCGGGGGTGGTGCGTTGCGCCGGAATCTGCCGGTCACCCACCTCGTAACGTACAGTGCCGAGCAAACCGGTGCGGGGGCCGAGGAGATGTTTGACCAAAAATGAAACGGTCGTTTTACCATTCGTACCGGTGACACCGACGATGCGGAGATGATCGCTCGGCTGGCCGTAGAAACGCGCCGCTAGCAGAGCCATCGCTGCACGGGCATCGTCCACGCGGATTTTCGCCACGCGCGCCGGCGTAGGCACATCGCGTTCGCAGATGACCGCGATCGCGCCTCGTTCAACCGCAGCAGCGATGAATTCATGGCCGTCTTGTTTGAGCCCGGGCAAAGCGACGAAGAGCATCCCCGGCATCACGCGGCGGGAATCGTAGTCGAGGCCCGTCACCGTGCACTCCAAGTTTCCCTCGATTTGGACTGGCCGAACGGCCTCGAGGAGGGCTTGAAGTTTCATAGCGGCTCAGTTCCGAGTGGAACGGTTGGATACGAGTGGTTTCTTGTTCGAGACGAACGTCTCGGACGGCACGAGGTCGGGTTTCAGACCGAGATAATTCGCAGCACGTTCAGCAATGCGCGCGAAGACTGGCGCGGCGGTTTGCCCGCCGTAGTAGCCATTGTGCGGCTCATCGAACACAACCGAGATGCACAGCTCTGCGTCGTTCGCAGGGAAAAATCCGATGAACGAGGAGAAATATTTTCCGGGTAGATAACCACCGGGGCCGGCCTTCTGCGCGGTGCCGGTTTTGCCGGCGACGGAGAAGAACTCGAGCTTCGCCTTGGGCGCGGTGCCGTCGGGTCCGACCACTGTCCTGAGCGCCTGAATCATCTGCATGGCCGCCTCGGGTCGGAGCACTTCACGCACGACCTGCGGCGCGAACTTTACCGCCACGCGACCGCTGGGATCCTCAAGCCGATCTACAAGGCTCGGCCGCATCAGCTTCCCGCCATTCGCGACGGCGCCCATCATCATCACCATCTGCAACGGCGTAGCGGCCATCTCGTGCCCCATCGGAATGCGTGAGATGGAAAGTTTGTTCCAACGCTTGAGCGGATGAACAATCCCGCCGGCTTCGCCCGGCAGAATGATTCCCGTGCGTTCGCCGAAGCCGAATCCACGGATGTAATTGTGGAGCGTCTCCTCGCCGAGCTTGATGCCAATCTTCGCCGAGCCGATGTTCGACGATTTCGTGATGATGCTCTCGACGGAGAGAATGCCGTAGGGATCGTGGTCGCGCAGCACTTTGCCGGCGAAAAGGAAATGGCCGTGCTCGCAGTCGAACGTGTCGCGCAACCCGACAGTCTTCTCATTCAACGCGCTGGAGACGACCACTACTTTGAAGGTCGAACCCGGCTCGCTCATATCGTTCACGACGCGGTTGCGGCGATGGTCGGCAGGATAATTACCAGGCGCATTCGGATCGAAGCTCGGCGCCGTCGCCATCGCGAGAATCTCACCGGTCTTCGGCCGCATCACCACGACTGAAGCGCTGATGGGCGTGTGCTTTTTAATCGCCTCGGCCAACTCGGATTCGACGATGTGCTGCACGCCGGCATCGAGCGTGAGCACCACGTTCAAGCCGTCGCGCGGAGCGACATCCTGCTGGCGAAGACTGACCAATTCGCGCTTGCGAGCGTCGGTTTCAGTCACGCGCCAGCCATGCGCACCGATGAGTTTTGAATTCAACGACGCCTCGATGCCTTCCTTGCCGAAATGATCATCTTTCCCCACGAAACCGAGCACGTGAGCGGCGAGTGAGTGGCTGGGATAAACGCGCAACTGGTCTTCCACCGAATCGGCAAACACAGCTTTGGTCCGCAAATCGCGAAAGAACGTCCGCTGCGCTTTGCTCAATTTTTTCTCGTCCACGCCGACGGCCAGCTTCGCCAGTTTTTCCTGCGCCTGCTGCCACGTCTCGGCGCGGACTTTGTGAGCGAGGACAACGTAACGGTTCGTGGTCACCTTGCCATTCGCATCGAGACGCACCTGCGGCTGGAGCCGACGCGCGAGTTCCGCCTCATTCAAATTGAGTATCGGCGAGAGAACGCGAGCGACCTCGCCATAATATTCAGCGATGAGCGATGGATCGGCGCAGATGGTTTTGACGAAGACCGACGTGGCGAGAAGATTTCCACGCACGTCGCGAATGTCGCCGCGTCGCGGTTCGCGCATGAACGTGCGGTGCGTGTTCTCACGCGCGGTGCTGCCGAGTTCCTCGTGACGGAACACCTGCAAATCCACCAGGCGATAGGCGAGAGCGCCAAAGCACAGGAGGAGGCACGCCGCCAAACAAAGCAGCCGTTTCGTCTGTGATGTCGCTCCCGAGGTAATCATCCCCTCCCTTTCAACAAACCACCAAACCGATTCAAATCTATCGACGGACCGTCAACGCCGGCTTGTCCGTCCGTTGTTGCACGGCCGGTTGGCGTTCGGTCATCTGTTCCATCAACAACACCACTTGCTCCGGCCGCGGCAACACGAGGTTCAAGTTCAATTGGCGCACACGAACATCCAGCGCCTGCGGCGAACGCAGTTGCGCGAGCGAATCCCCCCGTTGCTTGTTGTCGCGGCGCAATTCCTCCAACCGCGTTTCGTTCAGCTTGATCTGCCGGCCGAGCGTAATAATCTGCTGCTTCTGCCAGACGTATCCCAAGCACGAGCCGCAGATCACGAGGCAAAGCAGGAATGCTTTGATCGCCGAACCGAACCGAGCCGCCACACTTTGTTTTTTCCGATTCATTCTCGTTGTTTGCGTTGGCCCGCGTTTTCCGCGTGCCTCAAATTTTCTCGAGCACCCTCAGTTGCGCGCTGCGCGCCCGCGGGTTTATCTCCACTTCCGCCGCGCTCGGTTGCATCGCTTTGCGCTGTACCCAACGCAACTCGGGCGTCCGCGGCTGCCGCAACTCCGGCACATCCACCTCGCCCTCGAACGTGTAGTCGCGTGACTGCTCGTTTCCGAACCGCTTCACCAACCGATCTTCCAGCGAGTGGAAGGTGATGACCGCCAATCTCCCGCCGGACCGCAAAAGCGTCACCGCGCCGACCAATCCCTGCCGCAGCGCGCCCAGTTCATCGTTTACCGCCATTCGCAACGCTTGAAACGCCTGCGTGGCCGGATGCGTCTTCTGCCCGCGCCGCGGAATCACTTTCTCAATCAACGCCGCCAACTGCGTCGTCGTTTCAATTTGCCGTGCGCCTCGCGCTTCGGTAATCGCTCTCGCAATCCGCCGCGATTGCCGTTCACCGCCGAGTTCCCAAATAATCCGCGCCAACTCGAATTCGGACCACTCGTTCACGATCACTGCCGCAGTCAGCGATTGGCGTGCATCCATCCGCATATCGAGCGCCCCTTCACGCTGAAAACTGAACCCGCGTTCGGCCACGTCCACCTGCGGCGAGCTCACTCCTAAATCGAGCAACACCCCGTCCACGCTCGCCGGAGTAACCCACTCGGACAGCTCGGCGTAGTTCCCGCGCCGCAATTCAAACCGGCCAGCAAATCGCGCCAGCTTCAGGCTCGAGGCTTCCAGCGCAACGGCATCCCGATCACACGCCCATAACCAACCGGCCGGCGCGGACGCTTCCAAAACCGCTTCCGCGTGCCCACCGCCGCCGAGTGTGCCATCCGCATAAACCCCTCCCGCTTTCGGCTGCAGCGACGCGAGCACTTCGGACAACATCACCGGCGCGTGAACGAATTCCATATCTCACGGCGTGATTGTGATGGTTTGGCTGATCGGCGCGGTTGCCGTTCCAAACGGCGTCCGGATAACCGCGCGCCTTAAAGCATTGGTGTTGTTGCCCGAAGCCGAGTCGAACATTGCAACCAACGTCCAACCTGAAGCCGCCGGTGTGATTTGAACGTCATACGAATCGATTCCGGCCCCAGCTGGACTAGGAACAATCGCAACACCTGTCCGCAAAGCGGATGCTTGAACGACGCTACGCAAACTGATAGGGGCCGGCGGAGATCCAGGGTTGATCGTTTGATCAATCACTTCAATCAATCTGCCGTCGCCATCCAGAAACTCAATACTCTGCGCGAGATGCAGATTGGCTCCGCGAACCGTCAGCGCAGTCGCGCCGCCACGCGACCAGTTTGTGGTGCCGAGGGCGTTCACGAAAACCGCGCTGATATTTGGAAACAACGATTGCGGTATCGGGTCCCCGCGGCTGCCGCCGATGCCAACAGCCGTGTATCCGTGAACCACGTTCCGCAACGGCGAGTACGCGCTCGTCGCGCTTCTTCCCACGCTGATTTGCCGAGTGAAGTGGTCCACCGTGGTCACCAAACTATCCCCGACGCTCATCGAAACCGCAGCCGACCCAGTCTCATAAATCGTACTGGTGATGTAATCCGTCGGTATGAGAATCTCATTATCGGAGACCACCACCTGCGCATTAAATATGGTGCGTCCAAGAAAAGCCCCTGTCGCGTCGTATATCTGCATACGATCCACAGGAATACCCGCGGAGATAAAGCCGCTGCCTCTGATGATTAAATTCGTCCGCGTATTCCAAGGAAGCCCATCAGCCGAGCTGGAAAGAATTATCGGCGTTACGGCAGAATCAATGTTGAAGAGAGTTTGATAAATTGTTGCTCCAGCGGAATTGGTCAACTGAAAGCGGCGTCCAGTCCCTTCCGTGGAACTGTTCAAAAGACCCGCCGGCAAAACAATGAGCTGGTCGGAAACCACATACATCGAAGCGGGGATATTCGCTGTCGGTATAGGACTTCCGCCGGCCAGAATGTCTATGCTCGTGACCGTATCCAACCTATTTCCATATATCAAAACTCTGTCTGAAGTCCTGTTTATCGTCGCCGCTCCTGAAGCTCCAGGGTCTATGAATATTGCCACAATTTCAGGAGGGGTCGAAGAGCTAGCAATGCCACCTATCTGGCTCGCGCTACTAGCACCTGGAAACAAAACGTAATCGAGCGGCCCTGTGTTTGTAACCCATCCCCAAGCAAACAAAGGCTGCATATTGGGGGGCGTGGCCTGAGATCCAGCACCGCCAATATATTGAACCGCGTATTGCGGAGATCGTTTCGTGAGAACAAATGTAAGATTCGTGCCAAATGGAGTCACGATTTGCCCCGGCCCAAAAGCGTTGGCATTGGGCACAGTGCCTATCGGCGTCACCATGTTCATGAAAGCGTTATTGGCCCAACCGTTTGTGTCGGGCATCTGCATAATCGGCATGCTTGAGGCGCCGGCGGGCGCTCCTAAATCCAGCGCTGTGAACAAAACATCGGGACGCACTATATTACGAGCGATTCTCTGCGAGAAATAGGGAGGGTTTGCCGCCGGAACATCCGTCGGCAGCGCGTTCGTCAAAAACACATCGTCCCAATCTGTCAGGACCGGCTGATAATGTTGGTTCAGAAGCGAATCATAAGGCGTGTATAGGAATTGAATATTGTCGATTCCACCGCGCAAAGCGGTGCGGACAATGTTATTTGTATCACTCCTGAGTTGGCTCGCGCTGGGATTCATTAATCCGGTCAAGCCCATGGCTTGCAGTGTGAGGTTTTGATTCACGGTTCCGAAGGTGTGACGCCTTGGCGTGGTATTCGCGGTTTTGAGAAGGGTCGCGGCAACTAATCCCGGATTCATATTGGCGGGAGTGATCAAACTCACCGTTGCATCCAATGTTTCAACCGCCAGATTGTTTGTGCGATACAGATACCGCAACCCTCCAGCATCATCGAAGGTCAACGTATGCCTCGGCTGGTTGAATTTACTATCCGTTGGCTCATCCGTAAAAAATGTGCCGGCCGTCCTGAACACTGTGGGGTTCGGGGGCGACCAAGGAAGCACACCCCAAGGAAGCCCGCCGTAGTCAAACGCATCCCTGATCGCCGCAACTGAACTGAAATCATTCTGGCTGGACACATAATATTCCACCGCATCGAACACGGATGGAACAATGTCGTTACCACCGACGCCACCTAAAGGGGTAAACGGATGATCAGATGAAATTGTAAAGCTATGAGTGACCCCGTTAATTGTCTCTGTAGGAACATAGGTGTACGGATCAAAGTTTCGCATTATTATCTGGAAATTTCCTGAAAAACTCCCCGGCACCGGTGCGAGAGACGCGTTGAGCGACAAGCTTAAAATATCTTGGATTACAAAGCAGTGTTTGTGAGGATTTCCTAAGCCTAGATGATTGACCATCAATCCCAAGACTAAGCTTTTGATATCTGTCACACTCGCCGCGTTTGCTGTCGGGTTGAATTTCCATGTTTTGAAGAGACCATCATATTCTTCGTAAAGGCTCATACTGCTAACCCCGCTCCGAGTTTCATTGGAAAAGAAATCGTTCAGGACAGTCATGGCGCTATGAACTGCCGACATTCCGGCTTCGCCAAAAAACTGAACGAACGAGGCGTCGAACGAATAGGTCAAATAGGGGTAATTCCACCTGTAGAATTCTCTGATATCCACAGGAAAACCCATCGGATCCACCATGTTTACATACTCAGCCGTGGTCCTCGCTGGGCCAGCGCCACCAAACTGATCGGTGATACCCGCGGGAACGGTAAAGCTGTAGTAGCCAGCCGCAGCCGCAGGCGCGATTCCAATCAATGAGAACGCTCTGCCGGATTGCGCTAAGCCGAGTAATCCCAGGAGAACAATCCCAATTGTGAGTTTTCGTACCATCGTTGATGTCAGTTAACCGTCGCAAGCTCCTTCTGCGCCGCGTGTTCACGCAGAACAGGTTTGATTGACTCCACCACTTCCAGATCCGAATCGCTCAAATCATTTCGCATAACGCTCACGGCCCCCAGCGACAGCTCAGATTGTATTGGTAGAATCGTCGAACGCACTCTGGGCCCCGTCGGTTGGGATGCTTCCGCTCCGCGCCAATTCAACCAGCCACCAAAAATGAATCGCCAAAACCCAGCGCGCGGCTTCTCCGGCGGCGCACCAAGAACGTGACGGCCGAACCGAAGTGGCTCGGCCATCACGTACCCCCTTGGCGCACTGCTTAAACCTTCTAAGCTGTTGCCTGTTTTCAACCAGTGAATTAGGCTCATACTTACTCCATCATCTTGAACGCCTCGCTCGCCATCACAACGTCCGCCTCGCGGACTGTTGCGTAACGATCGGGGTTCCAAATCTCAAACCGGTCGAGCAATCCGACCAGAACCGCGTCCTTCACCAATCCAGCTTCCTTAGCCATCTGCTCCGGCAAACAAACCCGCCCGCCTTTGTCCAAAGCCACCTGCTCCGATTGGCTGCCGATGAATCGTTTCAGCACGACCTTGTTCGGGTCGTCGTTGCTCATCGCGTCGATATCCCGCATCAACCGAGCCATCTGTTCCGGCGGCAGGACACGCAGGCAAGGGCCCTGCTTCGCTTTCGGCCAAAGAATCACCGTGAATTCCACCTCCGGTCCCGCCGGTCGCCACTTGGCCGGCACCTGCACACGCCGCTTCTCATCCACTCCATGACGATAGAGCGAATTGTAGTAGATCGGCGCGTTCTGGGACTCGGTCGGCATTCTCAGTGACTTTAAAACATTTTAACCCACGACGAGACACTTTATGCCACTTTGCCCCACATAGGTCAATAGGAATTTTATTAAAGTCGCTCTAAAATAGTCATTAAATTTTTAACATGAACATGTTGTGAATTTTATTTTGGGCTTTCCAATCAAGTCTGCTATTCTCCACACCGTGACGGCTACGTCCAAATCAACAACTTCCCTGCGCACGGCCGATTTCGACTACGAGTTGCCGCCCGAACTCATCGCTCGCCACCCTGCGACCGCGCGCGATCAGTCGCGGCTTTGCGTCCTCTCGCGCGCGACCGGAGAGATCAAGCATCGTCAATTCCGCGATTTACTCGACCACCTCCGCGAGGGCGATGTGCTCGTGTTGAACGATTCAAAAGTGCTTCCTGCGCGACTGCGCGGGAAGAAGTCCGGCAGCGGAGGCGAGGTCGAATTATTGCTCGCCGAAGAAAACGCGCTGAATGATTGGTGGGTGCTGCTCAAGCCCGGAAAACGCGTCCGTGCCGGCACCGAAATCACGCTGCGTGATCACGCCGGGCGCGCCACGAATGTGCGCGCGACCGTGCTCGACAAAAATGCCGAGGGCCATTGCCGCGTGCGCTTCACGGGTGTGGACGAAATCACG
>CAMASG010000043.1 GCA_945860945.1 Akkermansia muciniphila | reverse complement strand
AGTCCGGCGGCACGGTGCATTGGGACAAAGCCGGTCTCTCGGATTCGACGAACCCCGCCGAGAATCCCGCGCTTGCGCTCGCCGCGTGGGAAAAGTCCGTGGACAAAAAGACGCTGCCGCAGCCGGTGCAGGACGCGTTCAAAGCCGCTGCCGACAAGCGCACCGACGCGCAGCGGCGCACGATCGACGAGCATTACATCCAGTTCATCTGGGAGAAAACAAAAGGTCAGTTCGCCGAGCTAAACGATAAGCTCAAGAAAGCGAAGGACGAGCGCGACACCTTCGACAAGGCGATCCCGAGCACGTTCGTGATGGCCGATCTGCCGACCAAACGCGACGCGTTCATCCATCTTCGCGGCCAATACAACAAGCTCGGTGAAAAAGTGGAGCGCGGCACGCCGGCCATCCTGCCGCCGCTGCCCAAATCCACCAACACCACGACGCGCCTCGATCTCGCGGAGTGGCTCGTGAATCCGAAGCACCCGCTCACCGCGCGCGTGGCGGTGAACCGTTTCTGGCAGCAGTTCTTCGGCACCGGCCTCGTCAAGACCAGCGCCGACTTCGGCTCGCAAGGCGAACCGCCGACGCACGCCGAACTACTCGATTGGCTCGCGGGTACGTGGGTTGAACAGAACTGGGATGTGAAGCGACTCGTGAAGATCCTCGTCACCAGCGCGGCGTACCGACAGGACTCCAAAGTCACCGCCAAGCTGCTGCAGGTCGATCCCGAGAACCGCCTTTACGCGCGCGGCCCGCGCTTTCGTCTCGACGCCGAAGTGCTGCGTGACAATGCGCTGTTTGTGAGCGGACTGCTCGTCGAGAAACTCGGCGGCAAAGGCGTGCGGCCGTATCAGCCCGAGAACATTTGGGAGCCGGTCGGTTTCGGCGGCAGCAACACGCGCAACTACGTGCAGGACCACGGCGAGGCGCTTTACCGCCGCAGCCTTTACACCTTCCTCAAACGCACCGCGCCGCCGCCGTTTATGGCGTCGTTCGACGCGCCGAACCGCGAGCAGAGCTGCGTCCGCCGCGAGCGCAGCAATACGCCGCTGCAGGCGCTTCAGCTTCTGAACGACATCCAGCACGTCGAAGCCGCGCGGCATTTTGCGCAGCGCTTGATTCTCGAAGGCGGCGCGAAGCCGGAGGCGCGACTCGACCTCGGCTTCCGCATCGTCACCTCGCGCAAGCCCACGCCGGCGGAGCAGAAGATTCTCAAGACCTCGCTGGACATACAGCTCGCGCGTTATCAGAAAGACAAGGAATCCGCTGAGAAGCTCGTCAAGTACGGCGAAGCGCCGGCGAAGGCCGGGCTCGATCCCGTCGAACTCGCAGCGTACACGATGGTCGCCAACCTGCTGCTGAACTTGGACGAAGTGGTGACGAAGAATTAACACTCATTCCCCTATGAATCCTCTCCACGAATTCGCACGGCAACAGACGCGCCGCCAGTTCTTTTCCAGCGCCGGCCTCAGCCTCGGCTCGGTCGCGTTGGCGACGATGCCCGGCGCGCTGCGCGCTGGGCCCACGCGCAACTACGGCTCGGGTGTTCACCCTGCCCTGCCGGAGCTGCCGCACTTTCCGGCCACCGCGAAGCGGGTCATTTATTTGCACATGAACGGTGGGCCGTCGCAGCTCGACCTGTGGGATTACAAACCGAAGCTCAAGGAGCATTTCGATAAGGATCTCCCGGAATCTATCCAAAAGGGTCAACGGCTCACCACGATGACGAGCGGCCAGAAGCGTTTCCCCGTCGCACCTTCGATGTTCAAGTTCGAGCAGCAGGGCAAGTCCGGCATGTGGATTAGCGAACTGCTCAAGCACCACTGGCCGGTCGCCGACGATCTCGCGCTCATCAAGACGGTCCACACGAACGCCATCAACCACGATCCCGCGTGCACGTTCGTGATGACCGGCACCGAGGTGCCCGGCAAAGCCAGCCTGGGCTCGTGGCTCAGCTACGGTCTCGGCAGCGAGAACGAGAACCTACCCGGGTTCGTCGTGCTCACGCCCACGTGGTCCTCCGGCGCGAACGCCCAAGCCCTCTTCACGCGCATGTGGAGCTCAGGTTTCCTCGCGACGAAACACAACGGCGTCGCGCTCCGTTCCAAAGGCGACCCCGTTCTCTACATCCAGAATCCGCCGGGCGTGGACGGCGGTGCGCGGCGCGCGATGTTGGACGGTTTGAATCAGCTCAACGAGTTGAATCAACAGCGCCTCAGCGATCCTGAAACACAGACGCGCATCGCCCAATACGAGATGGCGTTCCGGATGCAGACGAGCGTGCCCGAGCTGGTCGATCTCTCGAAGGAGCCGAAGCACGTGCTCGAGATGTACGGGCCGGAGGTGACCAAGCCGGGTACCTTCGCACACAGCGCAATCATGGCGCGGCGCATGGCCGAGCGCGGCGTGCGCGCGGTGCAAATTCTTCACCGCGGCTGGGATCAGCACGGCGGTCTGCCAAAGGATATCGGCGGCCAATGCCGCGACACCGACCAACCCTGCGCGGCGCTCATCATGGACCTCAAGCAGCGCGGACTGCTCAAGGACACGCTCGTCGTCTGGGGCGGCGAGTTCGGTCGCACCGTTTATTCGCAAGGCACGCTCAAGCCCGACAACTACGGCCGCGACCATCATCCGCGCAACTTCTGCATGTACATGGCCGGCGGCGGCGTGAAGGGCGGTTACGTCCACGGCGAGACCGACGATTTCAGCTACAACATCACGAAGGATCCCGTCCATCTGAACGAGCTGAACGCGACCATCCTCAAGTGCCTCGGCGTCGATCACCGCCGCTTCAGCTACAAGTTCCAAGGGCTCGACCAGCGCCTCACTGGCGTGGAAGAAGTGCATCCGATCAAGGCTCTGCTGGCCTGATTACCGCCTTCGCAGCGGCTACAGCTCGTCCTCGCGCGGCTCGTAGAAGAGTTTGTGGGCGAGGGCGTAATCGCTCTCGGGCACGAGAACTTTCGCCAAACGGTTCAGATCCCCGTCGTCGGGCAGCGACGGGTCATCGAACTCCTGCGCAGCGGCGATGCCGTGTTTCTCCAGCATCGAGACCATCATCTCGGTGTTCACCACTGGGCCTGTGTAGAAGAGCTTCATACGAAGAGACTCGACGGACTCTCGTTGCTGCCGCTACAAAGCGTCTATGAAATTCGGCATCTGCAACGAGATCTTCAAGGACTGGACGCTGGAGCGGACCTTCACGTACGCGAAACAGGTCGGTTACGACGCGGTGGAAATCGCGCCCTTCACGATCGCCAAATATGTGACCGACATCTCCGCCGCCGAGCGGGCGCGCATCCGCGATCTCGCCGCACGTGCGGACATCGCAATCTCCGGCCTTCACTGGGTGCTCGTGCAAGCCGAAGGAATGTATGTGACGCATCCGGATGCGGCGGTGCGCGCCAAGACCTCGCAGTATTTCACCGAGCTTGTGAACTGCTGCGGCGATGTCGGCGGGCGGAGCATCGTGGTCGGTTCGCCCAAGCAGCGGAACCTGATGGACGGCGTCAACTTCGAGCAGGGTTGGGAATGGGCCACTGGCGTTTTTCGAGATGCGGTCAAACGCGCCGAGGACCGCGGCGTGACCATCTGCTTCGAGCCCCTCGCGCCGAGCGAGACGAACTTCGTCAACACCGCCGCCGAAGGAATCCGTTTCGCCCAGCAGTTCCGCAGTCCGGCGATGAGCGTCATCCTCGATGTGAAAGCGATGTGCTCGATGGGCAAGCCGATTCCGCAAATCATCCGCGAGAGCAAAGGCCAGTTCGCCTACTTCCACGCCAACGACGCGAATCTGAAAGGCCCCGGCTTCGGCGAGATTGATTTCAAGCCGATCGCCGATGCGCTGAAGGAAGTAGGCTACGACGGTGTGGTGTCGGTGGAGGTGTTCAACTTCGATGAAGGTCCGGAGGTCATCGCCACGAAGAGCCTCGAGTATTTGAAGAAGACGTTCGCGTAACGCTGACGCACTCGGCGTTTCTTCGCGCCGAACTTCAAACGGGGTCGGACTTGGCGGCCTTCGCCGGTGCGGTTTTCTGTCCCGTCATCCAGCCCCCGAGATCGCTGAAGATCGTGTACACGACGGGGATGATGATGAGCGTGAGGAACGTGCTCGTGAGCATCCCGCCCACGACCACGACCCCCATCGGTCGGCGGCTTTCCGCGCCCGCGCCGAACCCGATCGCGATTGGCAGGATGCCCGCGATGGTCGAGAAGGCCGTCATCAAAATCGGCCGCAGCCGCACCACACCCGCGCGCAACATCGCTTCACGCGCCGACACGCCTTCAGCCCGTTGCTGGTTGGCGAACTCGACGAGCAGGATGGAATTCTTCGTCACCAAACCGACCAACAACACGAGGCCGATCTGGCTGAAGAGATTAATCGTCATCGCCGGCACGGGCGTAATCCATCCCACTTTACCCGCGTAACCGACCAGCCAAAGCAGACCGAACGCGCCCACCGCCGCTAGCGGCACTGCGAGCATCACGGTGAGCGGATGCAGCAGGCTCTCGAACTGCGACGCGAGCACCATGTACACGATGATCAGCGCGAGCCCGAGAATCCACCACGTCTCGCTCCCAGCCTCCTTCAAATCGGACGATTCACCGGTCCAATCGTAAAGGAAATCGGCCGGCAACTCTTCGCGCAACGCCGCCTCCATGCGGTCCATCGCTGTACCGAGCGGAACGCCGACGGGCGTGGCCGAGATGATCGCGCTGCGGAGACGGTTGTGGTGCTGGATGGAATTGGGCGCGGAGATTGCCTCGTGACGGACCAGCGCGCTGAGGTGAATCAACTCGCCCGTCGCGCTGCGCACATGGAGCCGATCGAGATCCTGCGGCGTGAGCCGCGCCTCGCGCTCGAGCTGCGCGATGACGTCGTATTCCTTGCTATCAATCTTCATACGGCTGAGGTCGCGACCGCCAAAAAGAATCTGCAACGTGCGGGCGATGTCCTCGACCGAGACGCCAAGCGCGGCCGCGCGGTCGCGGTCAATCCGGAGGCGCAGCTCCGGCTTGGTCACTTCGTAGGAGGAGCGAACGTTCAACAGATAATTGGTCGCGCGCAGCTTGTTGACGAACTGGGTTGCGAAACGCTCGAGGCTTTCGAGGTCGTTCGCTTGGACAACCAATTGCAACGGCGCGCTGAAACCGCGGCCGATCGCTTTCGGGACCTGCGCGATGGCGATGGCCCCTTCGATTTCGCTGAAGAACTTTGCGCGTAATCCATCGGGCCCACTGACGATTTCGCGCACGCTGCGCTGGCGATCGGGCTTGAGGCGCACGAACAGGATGCCGCTATTCGCAAGCCCCGGCCCGGCGATGCTCGGCGCGACAATCGCGCCGTAAGTGTACACCTCGGGCACCGTCTGGATGTGCGCCTCCATCTTGCGCATCATCCGGTCGGTGTATTCCGCGGTGCTTCCCTCGGGCGTGCTGATGAAGCAAAGCAGCCGGCCTTTATCTTCGTCCGGCAGGAATTCTTTCTCGAGCAGCCCGTAAGATTTCACCATCAACCAACAACTCGCCACGCCGACGAGCAGGATCGCCCAGCGTTGACGCAGCGACCAACCGAGCAACAGTCGGTAGGCAGCAGTGGATTTGAGTAGAATCCATTCGAACGGACGGAAGATGAGCCACGGCTTATGTTCGGCGGCGGGCTTGAGAAGGCGGGCGCACATCATCGGCGTCAGCGTCAACGCCACGAAAGCCGAGATCACCACCGAGCCGGCGACGGCCACCGCGAACTCGACGAACAGCCGGCCAGTCGCGCTTTTCTGAAATGCCAGCGGCAGGAACACCGCCGCGAGCGAGATGGTGATGGCAATGACCGCGAAGGCGATTTCCTCCATGCCCTTCAACGACGCCTGCATCGGCGACAGCCCGTTCTCGATGTGGCGATGGATATTCTCCAGCACCACGATTGCGTCATCCACCACCACGCCGATCGCGAGCACCAGCGCGAGCATCGTGAGGATGTTCACCGAGTAACCGAGCAGATTGAACAAGGCGAACGTGCCGATGATCGAGACGGGGATGGCGAGCACCGGGATGATTGTGGAGCGAAGGTTGCCGAGGAAGAAAAAGATGATCAGCACGACCAGCACGAAGGCGATGCCGAGCGAGCCCCAGACTTCCTCGATGGCCTGCTCGACATACACCGACTCGTCGTAGCTCAGGTGCATCTCCACGCCGAGCGGCAGCGTGGGGCGGATGCGTTCCATCTCGGCTTTGACGCCCTGCGCCATGTCCACGAGGTTCCCCTTCGACTGCTTGATGATGCCAATGAAAATGCACGGCTTGCCGTTGATGCGGGCGATGGTGCGCTCCTCATCGCTGCCGTCGCGCGCCTCGCCGATATCCTGCAGGCGCACGATGCGCGCACCATCATTGCGCAACACGAGCCGGTTGAACTCCGCAGCCGTCCGCAGCTCGCCGCGCGTCTGGATGGTCATCTCGCGGTTAAGATTCTCCACGCGGCCGCTGGGTAACTCGACGTTCTGCTGGCGCAGCGCCCGCTGCAGGTCCAGCACCGTGACGTTGTGCGCGGCAAGCTTGTCGGCGTCCAACCAGAGCCGCAACGCGTAGCGCTTCGCGCTAAAGGTGACGGAGGAAACGCCGCGCACGACTTGAAGGCGGTTCTTGATCTGCTTCTCCGCCATCGTGGTCAACTCGACCGGCGAATAACGGTCGCTGTTCAAGCCGATCCACATCACTGGATTCGCGTCGGCGTCCTGCTTCGCGACGACCGGTTCCTCGACGGCGTCCGGCAGCCGACCACGCACGCGGGCCACGCGGTCGCGCACATCCTGCGCGGAGAGCTCGATGTCGCGCGACAGGTTGAACTCGATCGTGATGCTGCTGAACTGCTCGCGGCTCGTGCTGGTGAGAGTCTTGATGCCCTCGATGTTGCTCACCGCTTCCTCGATCCGCTCGGTCACCTCGGTCTCGACCACCGCGGCGTTGGCGCCGGGATAAATGGTCGTGATGCTGACGATGGGCGGATCGATGTCCGGCAACTCGCGCACGGGGAGGCGGCTCAACCCGATGACGCCGAAGAGGACGATCAGCAGGCTCATCATCGAGGCCAACACCGGCCGCTGAATACTGATGCGAGAGATGATCACGGAATGCGCGAGAGAAAAATGTTACGGCCGCGACGGTTTCTTCCCGTCATTGGATGAGGCGACCTTCACCTTGAAGCCCGGCGCGATTTTCTGAATGCCTTCGGTGATCACCTTCTCGCCCGCTTCGATACCGCTCAGCACCTCGACTTTGTCCAGCAGACGCAGGCCGAGCCGCACGCGGCGCATCTGCACAGTCTGGTTCGCGTCCATCACGAAGACCGCGGCCTGCTCGGCGCCGAAAGTCTGGGCAATCGCGGTCTCGGGAATGACCACGGCGTTCTCGCGCGTGGCGAGAAGCAGTTCCGCTCGCGCAAGCATTCCGGGCCGCAGCTCGCGTTTCGCATTCGGCAGACGTGCTTTCACCACCGCCGTGCGCGTGTTTGGATCCACCTGGGGGCCGATGAAGAAAACCGTGCCGTTGAATTTGTAACCAGGATAGGCGGCCACGCTCACCTCGACCATTTGCCCAATCTTGAGCTGGCCAAGGTAACGCTCGGGCACCGGCAATTCGACGCGCACTGGATCGAGCTTCACGAGCGTGACGAGCGTGGTGTTCTTGGCGATGACCTGACCGAGGCTGACGTGGCGAACGCCCATCACACCAGCGAACGGCGCGTGGATGCGCGCATCTTTGAGATACCGATTGCGCAACTCGAGCGCCACACGACTCGCCTCGAACTGCGCGGCGGCTTGATCGAGCTCGGCTTGCGGGATGAGTTTATCTTTGAAGAGCTGCGCGGCGCGGGTGTGGTTCACCTGCGCGAGCTTGAAACTCGTTTCCGCCTCGTTGATGGCGAGAAAGAGCTTCGATTCATCGAGCTTGAAAAGCAGTCGTCCTGCCTCGACGGGCTGGCCTTCATCGAAATTGATCTCCTGCACCACACCCTCGATCTCGGCCTTGATCTCGACCTGTTCATCCGCCGCCAAGCCACCAACGACCGCGAGCTTCTCGGTCACAATCTCGCGCTTCGCCTCGGCCACGACCACTTGCGTGGGTGGACGAACCGCTTGGACTGCGGCCGATGGCGCGACGGCTTTGGGTTTGCAAGCGGTGCCTGCAAACGCAACAAGAATGACGACGATGAGACTTGGTAAAAATCGCATAAGGAAATCCGGCAAACCCTGCACTGGTCGCCCGCAGCGACGGCTTTGTTCGGCGCGGGACAAAACGAGCGGCGGTTGATGGACTCGCTGGCTGTGAGGTTTACCCGTTCAGGTATTGAAAGTCGAACGGCTTTTTCCTAACTTCTTCTCAGCGCCGCGTCTTATGAAGCTAATATACAACCTCGCCCTCGCCTGCTTGCTCGCCCTGTCGCTCGCCGGTTGCAAAAAGTCCGACGAGAACGCGGCCGCCGCCGACACGATCAAGATCGGCGAGTACGCCTCGCTCACCGGCAAGGAGGCGACCTTCGGCACCTCCTCGCACAACGGCACTCAACAGGCCATCGACGAGATCAACGCCGGCGGCGGCGTGCTCGGCAAGAAGCTCGTGCTCATCACCGAGGACACGCAGTCCAAGCCCGGCGAACCGGCCACCGTCGTGCGCAAGCTCATCTTCCGCGACAAAGTCGTAGCGCTGCTCGGCGAAGTGGCCAGCTCGCGCTCACTCGAGGCCGCGCCCGTCTGCCAGCAGAACAAGATCCCGATGATCTCGCCTTCCTCGACCAATCCGAAGGTGACCGAGATCGGCGACTTCATCTTCCGCGTCTGTTTCATCGATCCTTTTCAAGGCACGGTGATGGCGGACTTCACCGCCAAAACGCTCAACGCGAAACGTGTCGCCATCTTCACCGACGTGAAGAGCGATTACAGCAAAGGCTTGGCGAAGTTCTTCAAGGAACGTCATCTCGCCAACGGCGGCACCATCACGGCCGAGCAGGATTACAGCGGTGGCGACAAGGATTTCAAAGCCCAGCTCACCGCCATCAAAGCCACGAATCCCGAGGCCGTGTTCGTCCCCGGCTATTACACCGAGGCCGGCCTCATCGCGCAGCAGGCGCGGCAGCTCGATTTCAAAGTGCCGCTTCTGGGTGGCGACGGCTGGGAGTCGAGCAAGCTCCTCGAGATCGGTCGCGAGGCGATGGAAGGCCACTACTTCTCCACGCATTACGCGCCCGAGGTCGCCTCGCCGTTGAGCAAAGCCTTCGTCGAGAATTACAAGAAGCGCTTCAAGGAGACGCCCGACGCGCTCGCCGCCAACGGCTACGATTCCGCGCTGCTGCTCGTGGACGCCATCAAACGCGCCGGCTCAACTGACGGACAGAAAGTTCGTGACGCGCTCGCTGCCACGAAGAATTTTGAAGCCGTCGCCGGCAAGATCACCATCAACGCCAAACGCGACGCCGATAAAAGCGCCGTGGTGTTGCAGGTGAAAGACGGCCAGTTCAAATATCTCCAGACCATCGCCCCGTGACCCGTTGCGACGCGACGCAGCCTCGATGACCGAAGCGCTCCAACAACTCGTCAACGGCCTCGCGCTCGGCTCCATCTACGCGCTCATCGCCCTCGGCTACACGATGGTTTATGGCGTGCTGCGCTTCATCAATTTCGCGCACGGCGACGTGTTCATGCTCGGCGCTTTCGCCGGCCTTTTTCTCTACCCGCTCACCGGACGGCAACCCTCCATCGGCGGCGCGGTGCTCGTACTCGTGCTCGCGATGGCGATCTGCGCCGCCATCGGCATCCTCATCGAACGCCTCGCCTACCGACCATTGCGCGAACGACCGCGGCTGAACGTCCTCATCACCGCCATCGGCGTCTCGCTCCTCATCGAATACGGCGGCCAGCATCAGGCGATGCTCGGCAAAGACCCGCGTACCTTCCCCGATCTCTTGCCCGTCGCGAAACTCTCTATCGGCGGCGCAGTCTTCAGCAGCCATGAACTCGTCGTGCTCGGCCTCACGTTGCTGCTTCTGATCGCGCTGCGGTTCGTCGTGTTAAAAACCCGCATGGGCATGGCGATGCGCGCCGTCTCTTTTAATCCGCAAGCCGCCGCGTTGATGGGCGTGAACATCAACGTCGTCATCTCCTTCACCTTCGGCCTCGGCTCAGCGCTCGCCGCTGCGGGGGGAATTCTTTACGCGATGAATTATCCCTCCATCGAACCGCTGATGGGCGTGATGCCCGGCCTCAAAGCATTCGTCGCCGCCGTGCTGGGCGGCATCGGCAGCCTGCCCGGCGCCGCTCTCGGCGGCCTCGTGCTCGGCATCATCGAGACACTCATCAAAGCCACGCGCTGGAGTAATTACGCCGACGCCGTCGCCTTTGCCGTGCTGATTTTGATTCTGCTTTTCCGCCCCTCTGGACTACTCGGAAAGACGGAGATTGAAAAAGTGTGAAGGCCGCACGCTCCAAACTCATCGTGCTCGCCGCGCTCGCCGTCAGCCTCGGCGTCTCTCTCATCTCGCCGCATCTCGACCCCTACTTTCTCGACGTGGTCCTCGGCATCGGTATCAACATCATTCTCGCCGTCAGCCTCAACCTCATCAACGGCCACACCGGCCAATTCAGTCTCGGCCACGCCGGTTTCATGGCCGTGGGCGCGTATCTCTCAGCTGCGCTCACCAGTTTTCTCGCGCCCAAACTCATCGGCGCGATGCCCGGCACCGCGACTGCGCAGGCGTTCTTCTTCGCCGCGCTGTTGGCCGGCGGACTCGGCGCGGCTCTCGCAGGACTGCTCGTCGGCATTCCGTCGTTGCGCTTGCGCGGTGATTATCTCGCCATCGTCACACTCGGTTTCGGCGAAATCATCCGCGTCATTCTTCAAAACATGGAATCGGTCGGCGGCGCGAGCGGACTGCACAACATCCCGCAGCACACGTCGTTTTTCTGGACGTTCGGCCTCGCCGCTATCGCGGTGTATGTGATCGTGAGTCTCGTGAATTCCACGTACGGCCGCGGCTTCATCGCCGTACGCGACGACGAGGTGGCCGCCGCCGCGATGGGCATCAACCCCACGCGCTACAAAGTCACCGCGTTCGTCATCGGCGCGTTCTGGGCCGGCATCGCCGGCGGGCTTTATGCGCACCTAAAATCCTCGCTCAACCCGACCGGCTTCGATTTCATGCGCTCGATCGAGATCGTCGTGATAGTCATCCTCGGCGGGATGGGCAACACGACCGGCGTCATCATCGCCGCCGTTCTGCTCACGCTTCTGCCGGTCGGCCTGCGCGAACTGCCCACGCTGACTTTCAGCCTCGCTGGAAAACAGATCGACCTCGTCTGGAAAGAGCTGCAGATGGTCATCTACGCGCTGTTCATCATCGCGATGATGCTGCTCCGGCCGCAGGGTCTCTTCACGTGGACGCCGCGTAAAAAGACCCACGAATGAGCGTTCCCCTACTCCAACTCGAACGCTGCACCATCCGCTTCGGTGGCCTCACCGCCGTCGCCGAGCTGGACCTCGCCATCGACGCAGGCGAACTGGTCGGCCTGATCGGGCCGAATGGCGCGGGCAAAACCACCGCGTTCAATCTCATCACCGGCGTCTATCAACCGACCGAGGGCCTCATCACGTTCGATAACGAATCCATCGCCCATCGGCGGCCGCATCAAATCACCGCGCACGGCATCGCGCGCACGTTCCAGAACATCCGACTCTTCGGCTCGCTCTCCGTCTTCGACAACGTCCGTACCGGTTTCCAACTTCGTGCGAGCAACGGCATCGGCCACGCGCTCTGGCGCGGCCGCACCTTCCGCGACGAGGAACGTGACATCGCGCGGCAGGTCATGGAATTGCTCGACCTCTTCCACCTCGGCCAGCACCGCGATGCTCCGGCCAAAAGTCTGCCGTACGGCGACCAGCGCCGACTCGAGATCGTCCGCGCACTCGCCACACATCCGAAGTTACTACTGCTGGACGAACCGGCGGCTGGGATGAACGCCACCGAGAAGGTCGAACTGATGCGCCTCATTCAGTTCGTGCAGGATAAATACCGTCTCGCCGTGCTGCTCGTGGAGCACGATATGAGGGTGGTGATGGGCATCTGCCAGCGCATCGCCGTGCTCGATCACGGCGTGAAGATCGCCGAAGGCACGCCCGCCGAGGTGCGACGGAACCCGAAGGTTATCGAAGCGTATCTCGGCGAAGAACAAAAAGTCGGGAGCTGAAACGATGCTGGAGATCAAACAACTCCTCGTCCGCTACGGCGCCATCACCGCGCTGCACGACGTCTCGCTCTCCGTGAAAGCCGGCGAAATCGTCACGCTCATCGGCGCGAATGGCGCTGGGAAAACCACCGCGCTGCGCGCCATCTCCGGCCTGCAACCCGCTGCGGGCGGCCAGATTCTCTTCGACGGACACGACATCTCGAAGATTCCCTCGCACGAGATTGTCCGGCTCGGCCTCAGTCACGTGCCCGAGGGACGAATGATTTTTGCGAACCTGACCGTCGCGGAAAATCTTCAGATGGGCGCATTCCTCCAACGCGACGGGGATGCCATCGAGCGGGAGCGCACGTTCGTCTTCACGACTTTTCCGCGATTGAAAGAGCGACTGAAGCAGGTCGCCGGCACGCTCTCCGGCGGCGAACAGCAGATGCTTGCCATCGGACGCGCGTTGATGGGGCGGCCGAAATTCCTGATGCTCGACGAGCCGTCGCTCGGCATCGCGCCGCTGCTGGTGCGGACCATCTTCGAGAAAATCGTCGAGATCAACCGCACCCACGGCATCACCATTCTGCTGGTGGAACAGAACGCGAACCTCGCGCTCGAAGTCTCGCAGCGTGGCTACGTGCTGGAGACCGGTCGCGTGATTCTACAGGATCAATCGAGTGCGCTGCGCCAGAATCCGCAGGTGAAAAGCGCCTACCTCGGCGGCTAGCGACGACTCGTGAATTACTAGCGCGGACGGATGAGTATCTCCTCGACGACGGCGCGCGGCGGCAGATTGATCGCCAGCAGCACACACTCCGCGACATCTTCGGACTGAAGCATCTTCACGCGCGCCTCGGCCGCAGGCGGCGCGGGGCGTTTGTCGAGCAGCGGCGTGTTGATATCACCCGGCAGAATGGCGCAAGCGCGCACGCCATTCGGACGTTCCTCGGCGTTGATGGATTGCGTGAGACCGCGCAGTCCAAATTTCGAAATCACGTAAGCAGGGCCGGCCTTCGGGCTCGCCTGCAGCGCGGCGTCCGAAACAACATTCACGATGGTGCCAGATTTACGGCGGCGCATTCCGGGCAGGAACGCCTGCACGCAGTAGTAGGCGCCGTTGATATTCGCGTCCATCATCGCGTGGTAATCCTCGAGCGACAGCACCTCGAGCGCGCGACGCGGCGCGTTCGTGCCGGCGGCGTTCACGAGCACTTCCACCTCGCCAAGCGTCGCTTCGATTTCGCGGCCGAGTTTCGCCACGGCGTCGGATTTGCCTATGTCGCACGGGCAGACAAGCAACTGCTTCGCGCAATCGCCGGCCAGTTTCACCGTCTCGTTCAACGCCTCGGTGCGGCGGCCAATGATCGCGACGCGCCAACCCTGTTTGACCAGCGCGAGCGCCGTCGCTTGTCCCACGCCGCTGCCCGCACCGGTCACAACCGCGATTTTGTTCATAGCATTCAAAGATTCACCCATTGTCCCGTCGCGGCGGATTTCAGCGCCGCATCCGTCACTTCCTGCATCCGCAAGCCATCGTGAAAACTCGGTGAGCACGCGCGCTGATTGCGAATTGCATCAATAAATTCCCACGCCTGATCGTAGCGGAACGTGATGAGAGGATCGCCGACCGTCGGGTCGCGCGGGCTTCCGGGAACAGTCCAGAATTCGCGCGGCACGGGCAACACGTTCAAACCGGGACCGCCGACCTTGCCGTACAAAAGCTCGTTCCACGTGCTGGTGGTGAAGCTGAAACTCGCCTCGCTGCCGTTGATTTCCACGCGGTCAGGACTGCGCCAACTCTCGTTCACGCCGCTGGCGAGCTTGCTCGATTCGAGCATGCCGCTCGCGCCGTTTTTGAACTCGGCGAGAATCGCCGCCCAATCGTCCGTGTCGTTCGGTTGACCGCCGCGCACGGGCGTTAGCGTCATCAAGTTCGCGACGAGCCGTTTCATCGGGCCGACGAGGTGATGCGCGAAATCAATCCGGTGGCTGAGCATGTCGCCAATTTCGCCGGTGCCGGCCAAACTTTTCTGCTGTCGCCAACCGACGTTGCGCGTGCCCCAATCCTGCAGTCGGCACGAGCGATAATGATACGGCGTGCCGAGATCGCCCCGCTGGACGAGGTGATGCAGATAGCGCATCGCCGGCACGAATCGATAAGTGAAAGCGGTGAGATGACGCACGCCGGCTTTGTCTGCGGCCTCGGCCATCGCACGCACTTCCGCGGCGTTCATCCCGAGCGGTTTCTCGCAGAGGACGTGTTTGGCCGCCGCAATCGCCATCAACGCGATGGGCGCGTGCGTGGAGTTCGGCGTGGCGATGATGACCGCTTGAACATCGTCGCGGCAGATGATGTCGCGATAATCGGTGGACGTGACGGTGACGCCCGTCTGCTGGCGGGCGCGCGCGAGCGTGCCGGCGTCGGCGTCGCAGAGGGCGGTGACTTTGACGTCGGGGCAGAGAGCGAGTCCGGGGAGATGGTTCTGCAGCGTAATGCCGCCGCAGCCGACAATGGCGATACCAATGGTCTTCATTCGAAAGGCGCGGGAATGAACGCACAAGCCCGCGCGCGAATCAAGCCGCCGCTCAAGGCTTGGCCGCCGGAACCGACTTTTTCTCGGACACGAAACCGCCAGAGACGAGCTGCGGGCGTAGCACAATCTCATAGGCGGCGAGGACGCGTTTGATGCCGTCGGCGACGTGACGGCACGAGATGGTCGCGCCGCTGATGTTGTAAATATCTTCGTTCAGACGAAGCTTCGCAGTCGCATCCTTTCCCTTGAACTGCTCGCGCCATTTCGGGCTGCGGATCTCGTATCCGTGGCTCTCACGGTACTCGAGCACTTCGATCTGACGCACCTTTCCATCCGGCGCGACGGCCGCGGCGTAGTCGATGATCTCGTGTTTGCCGAGCACGTGGTCCACGACCAGCACGCCGAGCAGGTTCGTTCCCTGCAACGCCAACCAGCAGCGATTCACCGGCAGGAGCAGTTTGGAACCGGCACGTTCTTCGATGGCTTTTTTAGCGTCAGCTTTGTAAACCAACCGGCGTTCTTCGAAGCGTTCAGCTTGCGGGAAACAGAGCTTCTGCGCCTCGACCACGGTGAAGTAACGCTCGGCAAAAAGTGGGCGAGCAGGGAGCAGTCCACAGAGCAGCGCCAGCGCGCCCGCCCATCGGCGGAGGCACTGGATGAAGCTGGTTCTGCGGGGTGGCTTCATTTTGTTTCTAAATCAGTGACGGCGCCCGCGGCAAAAACCACGGGCGCCGCCTTCGATCGCAGGGGTTGACTACGCAGTTCGCTCAGAACGAGATGCCGACGCCAATCTGGAAGTAATCCTGGCTGGAACCATCACTCGCGCTGGACGAAGATCCGTTAAAATTGTGGCGGTAATCGGCCTTGACCACCACGTTCTGGTTCAGAAACCACGCGACACCGGCGGTGAGGAATTCCTTGTTCGATTTGCCGTCGTCATTTTGAGTGGAGCCGGACGCCATATCGACCTGCGTGGCGATCTGCGAGTAGCGGATGAAGGGCACGAAGTCCATGTCGCTGCCCTTGCCCTTCTTCCACGCGTCGGGGAAGAAGTGATAAGCCATCTCGCCATACCAGCCGTACATGCGGTCGCCCACATCGCGGTCCGTGCCATTGTTGGCGACGAGCGCGTTCGGATTGGAAATCCACCAGTTGGCGAATTCGCCGCGGAATTCAAAGCCCGAGGACGGCACGCGGTAGGAAGCTTCGATATCCCACAGGCTGACCGTAGAATCGCCAGCGGTGCCGGTCACTTGCGTGACGTAACCGGAGGTGCTGCTCTCGAGACCTTTGATGCCGGTGTAAGTCAGTCGACCGGAGTAGGCGAGGCTGTTGTGGCTGGCGCCGTTCATTCGCGGACGAGCATCACGGAAACCCGTGTCGCCGCGAAGGCCGGACGTACCGGTTCCGATGTTGTCTTCCAAGCCCGTGGAGATCATCACGCGGTAGCTGAGGTCATCCACAACCTTGCCGAAGACGCTCATCGCCGGTTCCATCCACGTCGAGGGAATGATTTCGCGATACAGCTCCGGACGCTCGGTCGAGTAGAACGTGGTCGGCTCGTGGCGCGTGTTCACGCGGCCGACGGGAATCAGATCGATGCCCGGCAGACGGAGGTTGAAGTGCGGGTTGATGAGCGCGTCCACATAGAACTGCTCAATCTCCATTTCGCCGCCGAAACGGCTGCGAGTGGAACCGGTCTTCTCATCCATGCCGCCATGCTCGAACTCGAGCTCGGAGTTGAAGACGAGCCAGTCGTTGATCTGGTAGCTCGGCACGAGTACGAAGCGGTGCGGATCATACACGTTGGCGCCGGCCTGCGGGAAGCGATACTTGGACTCCCCATAGAAGCCGAACGTCAGCCCCTTGCTCTTGAGCAGGTTCTTCCACGCCTCGGCGTCCTCGGGCTTGGCCGCGGCGGGCGGGGCTTTGAGCGTGTCCACCTGTTGCTGGAGCGCTTTGATCTGCTTCTGAAGATCCTCAAGGGAGGGAGCGGTCTGCGCCTCGGACCAGAGAGGCCCAGCGACCGCGAGCGCGGCGGCGAGTATCAGGAATGAGTTGCGATTCGATTTCACTTGGAGTTGCGGGAGTTGGTTGTTGCTTGTGCTTACGAGATTCAATCTCAGAGCGTGGTGAAAATAGTGAGATGAAGTCTCACGCGCAAGAGTTATTTCGAAATTGTTTTCACCCATGCCCGTGCCGTCCACCAGTGGGCAGCGAGGCTCACCGGCAGCAGAAGGCCGAGCACGCGGTGCGCCCAGACCAGCGCTTCGCGCCACGATTCCGGCCCGTAGTAGAGGCCGACCGCGGTGAGGATGAGCGCGGCGAAAACCCCTTCCATCAACGCGCCGGTGACGCGGTTGGCTTTCAATTCCCAACCGTAACGGATGTGCTGGCAGAGGAGATAGCCGAAGAGAACGCAGAGAAATGGATACAATACGCCGTGAATCACGACCCAAACCCGCGCAGGTTTCGGCGGGAGCAGTTCCTCGGCAGGTTGGCCGAGCAACGGCCCGAACCAAAGCATCACGCCGGAGACGAAACTGAGCAGCAGCAGCGCGACAACGAGCGTGTGGATGACCAGCGACAGGCGCGAGGGCCGATCGGCCGGCGTCGGCATTGGCGGCATCTTCAGCAGGCCTTGTTTTTGCAAGCGCCGAGCCGCTTCAACTCGTCACACGAAGCGGTGAGGCGGAGTTGCTGCGCCTTGAGGGAGAACCCGAGCGACTGGCTGATTTCGTCCTGGAGCTTATCAATCTTGTCGCTCTCGAACTCCACGATTCGGTCGCAGTCCTGGCAGATGAGATGGTTGTGGTTCGGCGAATCGGCGTAGTTCGGGTCGTAATACTTGTAGTCCTTCCCGAAATCCATCTCGTGCACCAGTCCGCTCTCCGTGAGCAGCGGCAGGGTGCGGTACACCGTCGCGCGCGAGACCGACTGGTCCTGTTTCCGCGCCCAGTCGAGCAGTTGCTCGGCGGTGAAATGCTGGTCGGTGCTGAACACCGTGTCGATGATTACCTGGCGCTGCGAGGTCATCCTCAGATTCTTCTGCTCTAGAAAGCGAAGAAACTTCTCTTTGGCTGCAACACGGTTGATTCCTGCCATAGCCGTGGACTTTAGGGGCGAATTCCCCTGTGTCAAACGATTTTTGCGTCTCAGTATCAAAAAGCTTTCCAACTGGAAACTCGCCCGCTCCCCTGCGAAACTCCCCCCGTGGTCATCGAACTCATCAATACCGGCAGCGAGTTGATGCTCGGCCGCGTGCTCAACACCCACCAGCAATGGCTCTGCCGCCGACTCGCCGATCTCGGCCATAGCGTCGCGCGACAGGTCGCCGTCCCCGACACAGGTGCGGACATCCAGTCCGCCGTCCGCGAGGCGCTCGGACGCGCCGACCTCGTGATTACCACCGGCGGACTCGGCCCCACTTCGGACGATCTCACTCGCGATTTCATCGCCCAACTACTCGGGCGAAAATTGCACGAGGACGCCGCCGCTCTCGGGCATGTCGAAGAATTTTTCACCAAGCGCAACCGCCCGATGCCCGCGAGCACGCGTGTGCAAGCGCTCGTCCCCGAAGGCGCGCGCGTGTTGATGAACGCCCACGGTACCGCGCCCGGCCTCGTCATCGAAACGGCTCCGAACCCCTTTCGCACTGGTGGCACGACGAGCCGGCTCGTGATGTTGCCCGGACCGCCGCGCGAGTTGCATCCGATGTTCACCGAGCAGGTCGTTCCCCTGCTCCGCGAATGGTTCCCGAGCGAAAGCGCGTTCCTCTGTCGCACTCTTCGCACCACCGGACTCGGTGAATCGTGGGTCGAAGAGAAAGTCGCCGGACCATTAAAATATCTCACCGACGCCGGCCTCGAAATCGGCTACTGCGCGCGCATCGGCGAGGTGGACGTCCGACTCGCCGCGCGCGGCTGCGGCGCGCAGGAAGATGTCGCCGAAGGTGAACGCATCGTGCGCAGCGCGATGGGCGATTATGTTTACGGCACGGACGACGAGTCGCTGGAGCAAGTACTCATCCGTCTGCTCACGGAACGCAAGCAGACCCTCGCGCTCGCCGAATCGTGCACCGGCGGCTACGTGGCGCACCGCATCACGAACGTCCCCGGCGCATCGGCAGTTCTGCTCGCGGGATTGGTGACGTACAGCAACGAAGCGAAGCAGTCCTTCCTCGGCGTGAAACCCGAGACGCTCGCCATTCACGGCGCTGTGAGCGAACCGGTCGCGCGCGCGATGGCCGAAGGCGCACGCGCTCGGAACCGCGCCGATTACGCGCTGGCCGTCACCGGCATCGCCGGCCCGAGTGGCGGCAACGAAAGCAAACCGGTCGGCACCGTTTTCATCGCTCTTGCCAGTGCGCGAGAGACACTCGTGCTGCGGCGGATCAATCGCTACGACCGCGAGACGTTCAAGTTCGTCACCTCGCAGCAAGCGCTCGAACTGCTTCGACGCAACGCACTGAACCTGCCGCTTCCCGACTGACCGTTGGACGTGGGAAAAAGAAAACCCCGCAGGCAAAGCCCACGGGGTTTCGAAAGCACGCTGAATGATCAGCCGTTGTTGCCGATCGCTTCGACCGGGCAGCCCGTCATCGCCTCGTCGCACAGCTTTTCCTCGTCGGGAGTGGAAGGCTGTTTGTAGAGGTAGGAGTGGCCGCCGTCGTCGTTGCGCTTGTAATTTTCAGGCGCGGTCTCGCGGCACAGGTCGCAGTCGATGCACTGGTTGTCCACGTAGTATTTACCAGCGGCGTTCTCAGGATATTTATTTGCAGTATCAGCCATAATTCAACTTGTTACGTTGCGGGCAGGAATATCGGCTCCACGTTCGGCGATGGCAAGTCCGGAATTTATCCTCTTTGCGCGGCGCGAATAACGGCTTTCCATCCGGCCCTCGCGTGCTAGTTTTGCATCACGTCCGAGATGCTGTTCCCCAAACCGTTGCGTCCGGATTCCCCCTATGCGCCGCACCAAAATCATCGCCACCCTCGGCCCCGCCACTGATTCCCCTGAGATGCTCGGACGCCTCGTGGACGCCGGCGTGAATGTCTTTCGCCTGAACATGTCCCACGCCAAGCACGACTGGGTTCGCCGCGTCGTCGCCGACATCCGCGCCGCGGCCACCGTGCGCCAGACCGCTGTGGGCATCATCATGGACACGCAAGGCCCGGCCATCCGCACCGGCGATTTGCCCGTGCCCATCGCGCTGCGGCTCGGACAAAAGTTCACCCTCTACGTCGGCGCCGCTGGCCTCGCGCTCGGCCCCGACTCCACGAGCGTCAACTACGAGAACTTCGTCCACGACATCAGCGTCGGCGACACCATCCTGCTCGATAACGGCGAGATCCACATGAAAGTCCTCGCCAAATCCGCCAGCCGCGTCGAGTGCGAGGTCCTCACCGAGGGCACACTCGGCAGCCGTCGCCACATCAATCTTCCCGGGGTCAAAGTCAGCCTCCCCGCACTCACGGCAAAGGACATCGCTGACGTGCAAGTCGGCCTCGAAGTCGGCGTGGATTACATCGCCCTCTCTTTCGTGCGCGAAGCGAAAGATCTCCTCCAACTCAAGGCGATGATCGAGCACGCCCCGCGTCGCCCCCGCATCATCGCGAAGATTGAGGACCAGCTCGCCGTGAAAAACCTTGAGGAGATCGTCCCGCTCGCCGACGCCATCATGGTCGCGCGCGGCGACCTCGGCATCGAATGCCCGTACTGGGATCTCCCCGTTATTCAGAGGCGCATCGTGAAGACCTGCCTGCGCATCGGCCGCCCCGTCATCGTCGCCACGCACATGCTCGAGAGTATGATCGAGAACCCGATGCCCACGCGCGCCGAAGTCACCGACATCACCAACGCTGTTTACGAACAGGCCGATGCCATCATGCTCAGCGGCGAGACCACTACCGGCCGCTATCCCCTCCGCTGCGTCGAAGTTTTCGACCGCATCACCTCCCACATCGGGGCGAACATCGAGCGCTTTGGTGGAACGAATTATCAAGAAGCCGCCGAGCTCCAATCGCCACGGATGAAGCTCGTCAAAAGCGCCGTCGTCCTCGCCAACGATCTGAGCGCCACGGCCATCCTCGCCTTCACACTCCACGGCACGATGGCTTGGTATGCTGCCTGGATGCGCCCGCGCCACTCCCGCATCATCGCCCTCTGCGATAATCAGAATCAGGCCAACACCCTCACCCTCTTCTGGGGCGTCACCCCCATCGTCATCCCCTTCCATCGCGACGATCCAGAGCGGACCATCGGCGAAGCCATCGAGATACTCCTCCAACGCGGCCACCTCCAGCGCGGCGACACCACCGTCATCATTAGCACCATCACCCTCGGCGCCGAAGTCGCCAACGCCGTCCAGACCCGCCAGATTTGAGAACCCTGGGCGAGAGCGTCGCCCCCGCCGCCGATGTCAACAAAGCCACCGGCCTCGCCGAGGCCGAAGCGAACAAGGCCGAGGGTCTCGCCGAGGCCGACATCATCATCGCCCAGCTCCCTCGGGTGCTGGAGAGCCTCACCGGCATCAAGTTCGAGAAGCTCCTGGCTCAGGTGCCTGCGCTGAAGAAGGCGATGGAGAAGGATGTGCCGCCGGACACGGGCAAGTAAGTCGTTGTCATGATTTGTCCGCTGGATCGCACCCCGCTCATCCCGAATAATCGCGACGGCATCGCACCGCAAAGCTGTCTGCAATGTCATAGGGTATGGTTTTCCCGTGCGTGAGACGCATCCGCTCGCATGAGCTCCACCGCGCTCGACATCGCACAAGCGCTCGTCCTCTTCCTCAGCGTGAACCCGGACTTCTTGAGCTCCGCCTCAAAAAGCAAATTCCTATCAGTAACTTGTTGATATCTGCAGCAATAGCGACTACGTTAACTATAACAGCAACCACCCAAACCCTATCAGTAACGTAACCAAACCCAGCCCATGCAGACCAACTCGCCCCCTCCTGGGCCGCAGCCACGTCGTACCGCGTTCACCCTCATCGAACTCCTCGTCGTCATCGCGATCATCGGGATTCTGGCCGCGATGCTTTTGCCGGCGTTGAGCAAGTCGAAGGGCAAAGCCAAGGCGACTGCGTGCCTGAGCAACACACGGCAGATGGCGATGTCCCTGCCGATGTATACGGCTGATTACAATGGGAAGTATCCGGGCTGCATCAAGGTGCCGGAGTTCTACTTTGTCTGGCCGTGGCGGATCCTCCCGTATATGGGGGAGAACAAGCAGGCGTTCTGGTGTCCGTCCCTTCCGGCCGATGCCAAATGGGACATCGCCTTGAATCCGACCGTCCACCCGGCCTCCAGCATCTACGAGATCAAGAATGACACGCGCTTTAGTTACGGCTACAACGATTGGGGAACGCGGCCGGTCGTGGGTGCTCCGGGCAGCGGATTGGGCGGCGACGTGGATTCGGTGACACGGTTGGAGTTGCACGAGAGCGCTGTTGTGAACCCGTCCAACATGATCGCCATCGCGGATGCCGTCGCTGACAGGAACTTCGACGGGAGCATAGACCCACGCAACTATGTGGAATGGCCGGCGCGGCGGCACAACGGGCGCACGATGACCGTTTTCGCCGACGGCCACGCCGACAGCCCGTTGCGCCGGGACATGGTGAACCCCTACGACAATGACTGGCGTGCCCGGTGGAACAATGACAACGACCCTGACCAACCGCGCACCTGGGCAGCGGACAATGGCGGACTCAATGGGCCGTTGACCATCGATACCGACCCCATTTTTTAACCGCCTGCCGCATGATCAAGTTGTTCCCCCTCGCGCTCG
>CAMASG010000042.1 GCA_945860945.1 Akkermansia muciniphila | reverse complement strand
CGACAGCAAGTCAATAATCGGGGCAATTGCTATAACGAGTCTTTTAACGAGAAGTTTCATCGAATTCGGATCAGTTTAAATCCTTTTCAAGGCGTGGTTAATTCGGTTCGAGAATGGCGGGATCGGCGATTGTGTGCAAGCGGCATTCTCTGGTTTGATCGAGCGGTTGGAGTTGCAATTGTCGCTCGTCGCCCATTAGGATCAGGACGTTCGTCAATGCGCGAGTGGTGAAATGGCAGACACGCCAGACTTAGGATCTGGTCCCGAAAGGGGTGGAGGTTCAAGTCCTCTCTCGCGCACCAACTTCCTCCGGCGCACCGCGCGCTTGCGAGCGCAACATCCCCACGCCATCATCCGCCCATGCAATTCGTCAACGCCCGCCTCATATTGCCCGATGAAATCGTTCGCGGTTCGGTCACCATCCGCGATGGCTGCATCCACAAAGTTTCCAAGTCTGCGGGCAAAAGCTCGCCCAAGAAATCCCCTACCGACGCGATCGATTTGAAGGGCGGTTTTCTCGCGCCGGGCTTTGTGGATGTGCACATCCACGGCGCGATGGGTCACGACGCGATGGAAGCGACGCCCGAGGCTTTCCGCGCCATCACTGAGTTTCATCTGCGTGGCGGCACCACGTCGCTCTCCCTCACCACGCTCACCGCGCCGCACGCCGATATTCTCCGCGTGCTCGATGCTGTTCAACCACTGCACAACCGCTCCATTGGCGGCGCGCGCATCATTGGCGTGCACGTTGAGGGGCCGTACATCTCGCCGCTGCGTGCGGGTGCGCAGAATCCGAAGTTCGTTCGACCGCCGAGTAATTCCGCTGAATGGCGCGAGCTGTTGCGCTACGGAAAACTCATCACGCAGATGACCATCGCGCCGGAGGAGAAGGGCGCGCTCGCACTCATCCGCGCGCTGCGGCGCAACGGCACCATCGCCTCCGGCGGCCACACCGATGCGAACCACGAGCATCTCATTCCCGCGCTGAAGGCCGGCCTCAACCACGCCACGCACACCTTCAACCAGATGAGCACCATCACCAAGCGCGGCCCCTATCGCTGGGCGGGGATGATCGAGTTCTCCCTCGCGCACGACGAGATTCTTTGCGAGCTGATTTGCGACGGCCAGCACGTCCCGCCGATCATCATGAAAATGCTCTTCAACGCGAAAGGTCGCGACGGCGTCTGCCTCGTCACCGACGCCAGTTCGGGCGCGGGATTGCCCGCTGGAACGAAGTTCGCGTTGTACGGAATGGCCGCGCGCACCACCGCGCACACCGCCGAATTGGTGGACGGCACGGGTCTCGCCGGCAGCACGCTCACGATGATTCGCGCTGTGAAAACCGCTGTGGAACTCGGCGGTCAATCGCTCGTGGACGCCGTGCGGATGGCCTCGCTGAACCCCGCGCGCCAGCTTGGGCGCGAGAAAGAGTTTGGCTCGATTGAATCCGGTAAACGTGCCGACCTCGTTTGGTTCGACGAGAAATTCCACGTGCGCGGCGTCTGGCTCGACGGCGACGTGCGCTTCCTCGCTTAAATGCGAGGCGCCCCAGCGGGCAGCACGTGCCGCAGCGCAGCTTCGAGAGTCGGCTGTTTGAATTTGAAACCCGCCGCGAGCAACCGCGCCGGTTCCACTCGCGTGCTGGCCAGCAACAGTTCCTCCGCCATCTGACCCAATGCCAGTCGCGCGACAAACGCCGGCAGCGGAAAAACCGTTGGCCGATGCAGCACGCGACCGAGCACTCGCGTGAACTCGGCATTGGTCGCAGGATTCGGCGCAACGACGTTCACCGGTCCGCTCAAAGTTTCGCTCGCAATCGCGAAGCAAATCGCACCCGCCACGTCATCCATCGAAATCCAGCTCCACCATTGCCGTCCGCTGCCAACGCGCCCGCCCAAGCCGAGACGGAATGGCGGTAGCATTTTCGCCAGCGCGCCACCTCGCTCGCTCAGAATTATCCCGAAACGAAGTTGAACGACGCGGATATTCCGCGCGTGTGCTGGTTGCGCGGCGGCTTCCCAATTGCGCACAACCTCGGGAAGAAAGCCAACGCCCGCGGCACTTTCCTCGGTGAGCGTCTCATCGCCGCGGTTGCCGTAAAAACCAATCGCAGATGCGGCGATCAAGACACGCGGCGGACGTTGCAGTTTAGCGAGCGCCTCGCACAACAAGCGTGTCCCCGCCACCCGGCTCTCGCGGATGCGCGCCTTCCTCGCCGCAGTCCAGCGTCCCGCGATATTCTCGCCGGCGAGATGCACCACAGCGTCGAAGCCTTCCAGCGCGACGGCATCAACCCGGTTCGCATTGGGATTCCACGCGATTTCATCCGCGCTCGGCGTCGCAGTACGGACGAGCCGCACGACGTGATGCCCCTCGGCCTTGAGCGCGGGAAGCAACGCCGAGCCGACCAATCCGTGCGAACCGGTGACGAGGATTTTCATGGCTTCAAAGAGACGTTGGCACAGCCGACGCGTGAAGCAAGTTAACGGTTCGTGAACAGCTCCCAGCGACCGACGCGCTCGAGAAGTTTCAGTTCGGAGTTCGTCACGCTGGATTTAATCGACTCGAACGTGCCTTGAAAACCGACGACGATCACGCGCCCCTCGCCGTTGAGCAACTGCGCGAACGCCGCTCGATCCGGCAGCACGCGGTCGCCGAGCCGCTCGCGGTTGCCGGGGAATTCATACGGCAGGCGGTTGTACGGAATCCCGCCGAGATAAGGGCGGTTCGTGGCGTTGATGAGCGGATGCGCCCCCAGCGGCAGACCTTGCGGCAACTGTCCCCACGCGACAATCGCGTCGCCGGCACGCCACTCCGCGCGGAGCCGCGCGCCAATGGGCTTGAGCGTTTGATTGCTGCGCAACTCCGTCTCGACCGCTGGCACGCCAGCGATGGTGATGAAAAAAACAACCACCGCCAAACCGACAGCCCAGCGCTGGCATCGCTGCGGTGACCACGTGAAACTGATTTTGAACAACACAAGGAACGCCACGCCAGCCACGGCGACTTGCACCCAGAACCACGGTTGATCGGTGACCTTGAACACGAATCGATAAGCGAGCGGAGCGGCGGCCAGCAGAACGAGCGGCGCGAGCAATGCCGCGCGCCACGCGGCGAGCGGGGTAGGTTTTCCCCCCGGCGTTTCCGCCGCGGAAAACCAGCGCCACGCGACAAGCACGGCCAGCGGCGGGAAAAGCGGCACGATGTACGCGGGGAGCTTCGAGCGATTTAGGGAGAAAAGCAGAAACGTGAACGCGGTCCAGACGGTGAGAAAGAGCCAGCCGTCCTTCTGCCGTTCGCCGAGAGAACGCCAATGGCCGCGCCGCCAAAGCCAGCCGAGCAGCGGCGTCCACGGCAGAAATCCGAACGCGAGAATCGGCACGAAGTAGAGGAGCGGCCCGCCTCGATTTTTCACCGTGGTGCCGAGCGCGTGGCCGGCGAAGCGGTCGCGCACCATGAAATCGAACGCCTGCGAGACGTTCTGAAAAACCAGCAGAAACCACGGCAACGCGAGCAGGCAGAAGAGCGGGACGCCGACCGCCGCGCCGAGGAGTTGCAGTTTCCAGCGGTGACATTCCTGACGACGGAAAATCGTCAGAGCGACAATCGCGGCGAATGGAATCGCCAACGCTACAGGGCCTTTCGTGAGAAAGCCGCCGGCGAGCGACGTCCACATCGCGAGTTGCCAGCCGAGGAATTGTTTGAGGAGACTTGGCCGCGCGGCGATGGAATTCCAGCCATCGAGAGTTTGCCAGCTTCGCCAGAAAAAATAGCCGGCCCACGCGATGAACTGGCCGAGGAAAATGTCCGTGGTCAGCATCCGCGCCATCGCGAAGTAGAGCAGAGACGTGCTGAGGATGAGCGCGGACCAGCGCGCGGCGCGGTCGCCGGCGACGCGGCGCGAGAGTAGAAACGCCGCGAGCACGCCGCTCAGGCCGGCGAGCGCCAGCGGCAGGCGGATGGCCCATTCGTTCACGCCGAAAACTTTAATCGAGAGCGCGACAAGCCAGTAGGTCATCGGCGGCTTGTCGAGGTGCGGCACATACCAGATACGGGGCACGAGCCAATCGCCGCTCTCGACCATCTCGCGGGCGATCTCGCCGTAGCGGCCTTCGTCCGGCTCGTTCAACGACCGCGTGCCGAGCAGGCAGAAGAAAATCAGCACCACCAGCGCGAGGACGAGCCGGTTGGCGCGGACGTTGGCGGCGACGAAAACTGACACGGCGGACTTTGTATGCGAGGGACCGTGGCGAGACCAGCGTTTTTAGGCCGATTTCTGTCGTTAAAAAATTCTGAATAATAGTTCATTGACAATTTATTCATTCGGCATAGGTTCAACTCCATAAACGCAACGCTCCCATTTATGGCAGTTTTGTTGTACCTCGGTGGGGTTATTATCCTACCCAATGGCGCCTTTGGCCAGATCGGCACTAACGGCGTCAGCCAGTCTAGTTCAAACACTAGGCCTGGTACGCAACGCCTCTCACTCAGACTTCCAGCGGTTCAACAACCCACTGTCACATCGACTCGGACAGCCGGCGAACTGGCCGTCCACATTGCGGCCTGTCAGGCTTTTGTCGCGACGCGTACGAGAATTCGGGCACAGAATGCTGCTAGTAACCCTACCCTTGGCGCTGCCGGTGGAATCAGGCAGGATTAGAGAGCGTTGTCAGAAGCTGACGGTCGGCTGATGGTTCTAGAAAGCAAAACGCCGCGTGAATCCACGCGGCATTTTTATTTCTTCAGATCGTGCCGGAGTCAGAGAATCAGAGCTTCAGCAACTCTTCAGCGATCTGCACGGCGTTGAGCGCGGCGCCTTTGAGGAGTTGATCGCCGGCGACCCAGAAGCAGAGGCCGTTATCGAGAGCGCAGTCCTGCCGCAACCGGCCGACTTGGCAGTTGTACTGCTCGGCTGCGTAGAGCGGGAGGGGATATTCCTTCGCCGCGGGGTTGTCCACCACGTCGAGCCCGGGCGCCTTGCGCAGCACTGCGAGTGCGGCCTTCACGCTGACCGGCTTCACGAACTCCGCGCTGACGGCCACCGAGTGGGCGCGATACACCGGCACACGCACGCAGGTGACGCTCGCGCGGAACTTCGGGTGGTGCATGATTTTACGACCCTCGTTCTCCATCTTCATCTCCTCTTTCGTGTAACCGGTGGAGAGAAAAGAATCCACGTGCGGCAGGACGTTGAAAGCGATCTGGTGCGGATAAACTTCCTTCGTCACCGGCTGGCCTTTCACGACCTGCTTAACTTGACGCTCCAGCTCTTCGATGGCTTTGGCGCCGGTGCCGGAGACGGCTTGGTAGCTCGATGCGAAAATGCGCTTCACGCCGAAACGCTGGTGCAGCGGATAGAGCGCCATCAGGGTGATGGCCGTGGTGCAATTCGGATTGGCGATGATGCCTTTGTGACGGCGGATGTCCGCCGCGTTGATTTCAGGCACGACCAGCGGCACGCTGTCGTCCTGCCGGAACGCACTCGAGTTGTCCACCACCACGCAGCCGGCCTTCACCGCGATTCGCGCAAACTCGCGCGATATGTCGCCACCGGCGCTGAAGAGCGCGATATCAACGCCGGCGAAAGAATCCTTCGTCAACTCGCGCACGGTGATCGGCTTGCCGTGGAACTTCAGCTTCTTGCCAGCCGAACGCGCCGAAGCGAGCAGCGTGAGTTGGCCCACGGGAAATTTGCGCTTCTCGAGCGTCTTGATCATCTCAATGCCCACGGCGCCCGTCGCGCCGACGATTGCGATATGCGGTTTACTCTTCATAAACAAAGGGCGCGCATCTTACCGGAAGCGCGGCAGGTGTCAAGCTGCGCAAAGCCTCAACAGCGAACGAAAACAAAACGGGACAGGCTTTTCGCCTGTCCCGCGCTGTGTCGTTTGAAAAACTTACGGCCGGTCAGTTCGGCTGGCCGGGCTGATTCCCACTCTTTTTCTTATTCTGATCGTTGGAGTTGCGTTTACCGCCGGTCTGGCCTCCGTCAGAAGGGGCGCCACCCGAGGTTCCACCACCGCCACCACGACCACCAAAGATGCTGAAGCCGCCTTCGCGCGGCGGCGCATTCGGATCGAGACGCCGCTCGAGTTCCTGGCTCACGCGGTCCATCATTCCGGTCATCCGCTCATCTTTAATATCCGTCTTCACGGAGGCGAGAAGCTGCTGGCGCGCCTTGATGGTCTCGGGCGCAAGTTCCTCGCCGCGCATCAGGCTGCCGACAGCCATCCAGCGGCTCGCCGGATTTTTCTCATCCAGCACCATCTCCTTGAACATCGCGTCTGCCTGCGGATGCTGTCCAACATAGCTCAACGCGGCCGAAATAACGGGGGCTTTCGCGAAGGCGTTGGTGATGCTCGGGTCTTTGTAAACTTTGTAGAGAAGAGGTAGCGACTGCTCTTTGAGCGTCTCGGTGAGATAGCTCAAGGCCGAGTTGTTCACGCGGCCGTCGGTGCTGACGAGCATCTCCTGCGCTTTGTCCGCAAAGCTCTTGTCCTGATACTTCGCGAGAAGAGAGAAGAGAGAGTTGCGGCCCATCTCATCCAGCTTCGATGAACCCTCGGCCGGCGGCGGGCTGGACAGCAGTTCCTTCGCCGCCGTGAGAATCGAGTCGCGATATTTGCCCGGCGCCATCTCATCCAGCACACGCGCGAGGTGAACCACCTCGATGCCGCGCGCGGTCTGGCTCAGTACGCCGGCGAGAATGGTCTCGGCTTCCGTGCCACCGACCTGACGCGCGACCTCGAAAAGGCCGAGGCGCAACGACGCAGGATAAAGAGAATCGGCCTCCGGCAAACGGCCACCGCCGCCGAGCAGCGTCGCCCACCCCTGGCCACCACGATCGCCACGGCCGCGATCGCCCTCGTTGCTCGGGTTATTTTCGCGCAGGAACTCGACGTCCTGATTCTTGGCGAGAAACACCTTGATGGCCGGCAACGCGGCGGGGCCCATGTCGTTCAGACTTTCGAAATGATGCACGAGCCGCCGGAGCGAAGCGTTGCGGCCTTTGTCAGCGGCTGGCTTGAACTGGATCAACTCCTCGATGATCGCCTCGGCAGAAAGACCGCCGGCAACCGGCGTCTCGCTCTTCGGTTCGACGGTTTCGACCTTCGAAGTCTTGGACTTGTTGGTAATCAAAGCTCGTTCCGGCTTGGATTTGACCTTCGGCGTCACGTCCGGAGAGGCTTCAGTCACCTTGGTGGGCGGGGATTTGCTGATGACGTACGTGGCAGCGGAGCCGACGCCGGCGGCGAGAATCATGGCGAGAACAGTTTTCATCGCGCCTTCCCGAGGAGCAACGCCTCGCTGCGTTGCGCCGGCGGCGAGAATCATGGCGAGAACAGTTTTCATAGCAGGTCTTTCGTTACGATGCGGGAGATGAGACGAGTCACACCTTAGTCAGGTTACACTTTTTGCGCCAGCAGAATTACGCCGACACCGGCGGGGCACGGTGAGCGGCGACCTTCGCCTCGCGCTCGGCGGGCGACATCGCGCGCAGTTTGGTGATGATGACTGGCAATTCCTTCAGCAAATAATCGACATCCTCGGCCGTGTTGTAGATGCCGAGGCTAAAGCGCACGGAGCCGCGGGCGCGCGCGGGGCTGAGGCCCATCGCGGTGAGCACGTGGGACGCCTCGAGCGAACCGGTGGTGCAGGCGCTGCCGCTGGAGGCGCAGATGCCAGCCTGATCGAGCAGGAGCAACACGGCCTCGGCTTCAACGCCGTCGAAGGAAAGGTTCGCGGTGTTCGGCAGGCGCGGTTCTTTGCCGCCATTACGCGCAGTGCCGGTGACGGTTTTGAGCAACGTCTCCTCAATCCGATCACGCAGAGCGCGCACGCGAGTGTTCTCGTCGTTCAACGTGGCCTCCGCCAACTCCGCCGCGCGGCCGAAGGCGATGCTGTTCGCCACGTTCTCCGTGCCGCCACGACGTCCGCGTTCCTGACCGCCGCCAATGAGGTAGGGCTGATACGGCGTTTGTTTGCGGACGTAAAGCAGGCCGACGCCTTTCGGCGCGTGCAGCTTGTGCGCGGAGAGCGAAAGAAAATCGACGCCGAGCGACTTCACGTCAAGCTTCAGCTTGCCGGGCACTTGCACAGCGTCCGTGTGAAAGAGCACGCCTTTGGCACGACAGAGCGCGGCGATTTCCTCGATTGGAAAAATCACGCCGGTCTCGTTGTTCGCGTACATCACCGAGACGATGGCGGTGTCGGGGCGGATGGACTCGGCGAGCAGATGGACGTCGAGTTCGCCCAGCGAATCCACCGGCAGAAAGGTGACCTCGTGGCCGCGCTTGGCGAGCGTCTGGCAGAACTTGATATTCGCCGAATGCTCGACGGCGGTGGTGAGAATGTGGCGCTTGCCCGGCTGAGTGACCAGCGCGCTGTGAAACGCGGTGTTGTTGCTCTCGGTGCCGCAGCTCGTGAAGATAATCTCCCGCGGATCGGCGTTGATGAGCCCGGCACACTGCGCGCGCGCGGCTTCGAGATGCCGACCCACGTCGCTGCCGAAACGATACGCGCTGGAGGGGTTGCCCCAGTGCTCGGTCAAGAATGGCAACATCGCATCGACCACTTCGGGGGCGACCCGCGTGGTGGCGTTGTTGTCGAAATAATAGATTTTAGGGTGGCTCATCGCTGGAAGGCCGACGTACGCCGCGGCCAGAGCGCAAGGGCCGATTTAAGCCGTAATCCCCACCCCAACGCAAACGTTTTCTCAACCGGCGCAGAGGGAACAAACGCCGGCCACGCTCACGGCGCGGTGGGCGGATTTTGGAAGCGGATGACGGTCTCGCCCGGCTTGGCGTAGCCGAGTTTCTCGCGGGCGAGACGCTCGACGGTCCGCGGGTCGTTACGCAGCGCGTCCATGGCGGACTTCGTCTGGCGGGCGAGATCCTCCTCGCGTTTGACCTCGGTGGCGAGTCGGTGCAGCTCCTGACGCATCCGCTCGTTCTGGTTGATGAGTGGCAGATACCAAATACCCACGCCGAAAACGATGGCGGCGACAATCAAAACGATGACGGCCTTGGTCAGCTTGGACACAATGCCTAAGTCTACTTTCTCGGAATCGCTCATCTCTCCTACCGCACGGGATAACAGAAATGCGGCGCCGAAGCAAATCGCAAATCACCGCGCCACTGCGTCAGTACGCGCTAAGCGCGCGGATGAGCGGCCTCGTAAGCGCGCTTGAGCCGCTCGGTGGTGAGGTGCGTGTAAATCTGCGTGGTCGCGAGATTCGCGTGACCGAGCAATTCCTGCACGCTGCGCAAATCGGCGCCGGCATCAAGCAAGTGCGTGGCGTAACTGTGCCGCAACTTGTGCGGCGTGAGCTTCGGATCAAGCCCCGCGGCGGCGAGATAATGCTTCAACCGCAATTGAATCACACGCGGCGCGACCGGTTCGGGCCGGTTCGGCAGTCCGCAGAAAATCGGCATCGCCGCACCGGGCGCCTCACGCAGCGTTTTCCAGTAAGTGCGGATGGCATCGAGCGCCGGAGCGCCAATCGGCACGCGACGTTCCTTCCTCCCTTTGCCACGCACGAGCACGAGCTGTTGTCCCCAGTCGACATCCTCCGCGCGCAAGCCGCACAGCTCGCTGATGCGCAGGCCACACGAATAGATGACCTCCAGAATCGCCGCGTCCCGCACATAAACAGAGACGTCGAATTCGGTCTCGGCGGATTTCCGTCGCGCCTCGAGTTCCTTGAACGGCGCGGCCAGCAGATCGTTCATCTGCTGCACGGTGAGAAACTGCGGCAGGCGTTTGGCGAGTTTCGGCAGAATGAGATCCTTGATCGGCACGGATTCAATCCGCCCGCGGCGGACGTGAAATTTGTAGAACGTGCGCAGCGCAGAAAACCGCAGGCGCGTCGCGGCGCGGCTCAAACCGCGACGGCCGAGTGAGCGGAGATAAACGCGGAAGTCATCACGCTGCAACTGCTCCCACGCGGGCGGGCTGTGACGTTCCGCCACGTGCCACGACGCGAACTCCGCGAGCGCGTGACGGTAGTTGCGCTGCGTGTGAGGAGAGGCGTCGCGATCGGTCGCGAGGTGTTTGAGAAACTCGCCCACCCACGCATCCGGCGGTCCGGCGTTGAGGGAGCGGTCGGCCATCGCAGGCGGGGTTAATCGCTATCGGCGAACTTGAAGATGACACGCCCCTTCTCTTTGCCATCGGTGCCGATGACGAGATGCGCGCTGAACGGCTTGCCTCGTTTGGAAATGAAATTCTCGATCAAATCGGTGCGACTCGCCTTGAGGAGCTTGATCACTTGCTCCGGCTCGACCGGCCGCTGGCAGACGACTTTGCCCGTCTTAAATTTGCACGCGCGCTTCTCGGCCTGCGTCTTCTCGCAGAGATAATCCTTCTCCGTTTCGAAGACGCTGCCACCGCAGACGGGGCACTTACCGAACGGCTTGAGCCCCGTGAAATCAATCTTCGGCTCCGCCTCGCGGGCTTTGCGCGCACCGCCGGCACGCGGCTCACGCTTTTCGAACTCGAACGAAACCTTGTTGTCTTTGTCGAGCGCGAGGAACGCTTTGAAGGTGCGGCCCGTGCGTTTGGAAACGAACTTGTCGAGCAGATCGGTCTTCCGCGTGGTCAGCAGCTTGGCGATCTGTTCGGGGCTGATCGGCTGCTGCAGAATGATCGCGCCCGTGCGGAAGTCGCAGGTCTTCGCCGCGCCCACGGCTTTCTCGCAGACGTAGTTCATCACGTTGTCGAACACGCCGGCACTGCACTTCGGACATTTTCCGATCGGCTCTTTGCCGGTGAAATCCACCGCCAGCGCACCGCCGTCCGCATCTTTCTTCTCCTCGCCGAAATCGAAGATGAGCTTGTGCTCGGCATCGAGCTTGAGCACGGAGGCGAAGGGAAACCCTTTCTTGCTGCGGAAACCTTGCAGCGGACCGATCTGCTTCTCGGTGACGAGCCGCTCCGTTTCCGTCGCTTCCATCAAGCGACCGGCCAAAAACTTCGGAAGACTGAATTCACACTTCTGGCACTGGAAACGCCGGTAGTTCTCCTTCACCGCGCCGCCGCATTTCGGGCACGGCGCCGATAGATCACCAAAATCACCAGGCACCTCGTCGCCTTGGAACGCCTTCGTCCGGCCAACAATGTGGCGCGTCATCTCGGCAATCTCAGCCATGAACTCGGCGCGCGAAAGACGGCCTTGCTCCATCTCGCGCAGCTTGAACTCCCAGCCGCCCGTCAGCTCGGGCTTCGTCAATTCCTCCACGCCGAGCCCGCGCAACAGCGCCAGCAGCATGAACGCCTTCGCGGTCGCCTGCAGTTCGTTGCCGGTGCGGTGGACATATTCCTCACCGATCAAACCTTCGATGACCTGTGCGCGCGTGGCCGGCGTGCCGAGGCCGCGCTCGCTCATCGCATCGCGCAACTCCTCGTCCTCGACCATCTTGCCCGCGCCTTCCATCGCGCCGAGCAACGTCGCTTCATTGTACCGCGGCGGCGGCTTGGTCTGCGTGCCGCGCGCCTCGAGCTCGCGCGTCTGCACGCGCTCGTCCGGTTTCACGGCGACGAGCGTCTTGCCGTCGTTCTCGCCCTCGTCCGCTTCCTTGCCGTAAACCTCCAGCCAACCGGGCTTCATCAGCACCTTGCCGTCGCTCCGGAACGGTTCGCTCTCGACACGCGTGATGCGCGTGGTGACGAGGAACTCCGCCGCCGGATAAAAGACCGCGATGAAACGGCGCGTCACCATATCGTAAATCTTCCGCTCCGCGTCGGAGAGATTTTTCGGCTCGACGTTCGTCGGGATGATCGCGAAGTGATCGCTCACCTTCGCGTTGTTGAAAATGCGCTTGTTCGGATGCACCCAACCCGCGCGCAGCACCGTGGACGCGAGGCCGGCGTAATCCGTGCCGCTCATCGCCTCGAGCGCGTCCTTCGCGGGACCGACATAATCCTCGGGCAGATAGCGTGAATCGACACGCGGATAGGTGAGCGCTTTGTGTCTCTCGTAAAGCGCCTGCGCGATGGACAGCGTGTTCTTGGCCGAAAATCCGAACCGGCGATTCGCGTCGCGCTGCAAACTGGTCAGATCGAAAAGCAACGGCGAGAGCGATGTGGAAGGCTTGCTCTCCTCGGTGACGATACCGGGCTTACCGAGGCACTTCGCGCGGATCGCCTCCGCCTGGGCCTGATTCCAAACTCGCTCGGCGCGCAGAGCTTCGTCCGCCTCTTTGCCCCCGGAACGCGAAAACTTCTCGTCGAACCAACGCCCCGCATACTCGCCAGCGGCGCACTGGAACGTGGCGTGCAATTCCCAGTAACCACGCGGGATGAACTTGCGAATCTTCTCCTCGCGATCAACTAGAAGGGTGAGCGTCGGCGTCTGCACGCGGCCGACGGTGGTCTTGTTGAAGCCTCCGCCCTTCGAGTTGAAGGCGGTCATCGCGCGCGTGCCGTTGATGCCGACAATCCAGTCGGCCTCGCTGCGGCAAGTAGCGGCATCGGCCAGCGGACGCTTCGATTCGTCGCTCAGCAACTTCTCGAATCCGCTGCGGATGGCCGCGGGCGTCATCGATTGCAGCCAGAGTCGCTGGATCGGCTGCTTCGCTTTCGTGTAACGGACGATGTTGCGGAAAATCAATTCGCCTTCGCGGCCGGCGTCACAGGCGTTGACGAGCGCATCCACATCTTTTCGCTTGATCAACTTCTGGAGCGTTCGGAGCTTCGACGCGCTGCGCTCGATGGGGTTCAGATCGAAGTGCGGCGGGATCACCGGCAGATTCGCGAGCGACCACTTGCCCTTCTTCGCCTCGAACTCTTCCGGGCACGCGATCTCCACCAGATGACCCACAGCAGAAGCGACCACGAACTGGTCGCTCTCCTGATAGTCATCATGCTTCTTGAAGCCGCCGAGCGCTTTCGCGATGTCGGCGGCGACGGACGGTTTCTCGGCGATGATGAGTGCCTTACCCATAGGCGTAACGGCAGCTTGTAACGCCGCCGTGATTTCATTTGCAACCGTCTTTTTGATAAACCGTAAAACGACCGGCGTTCGCTCGACCCCATTTCGTGTACGGAAAACCTGCACGAAAGACGGCTGCGGCCGCCCTCCAATTCAGTGTTTCCGCCTTTCGCACTTTCCGCGATACTCCGCCAATGGGCAACGCGTATTACGCCCCGGACGCCACGCGAGCGGCGAAGGTTCACTCCCTCTTCGCCCGCATCGCGCCCCGCTACGATCTCATCAACGACCTGCAAAGCTTCGGCCTGCATCGGTTGTGGAAACGCCGCCTCGTGCGCCTCGCCGCCGCGCGCCCCGGCCTGCGCGCTCTCGATCTCTGCTGCGGCACCGGCGACGTCGCGTTCGCGCTCGCCCGCGCGGGTGCCGAAGTCACTGGGTTCGATTTCAGCCAGGAAATGCTCGCCGTGGCGAAACAGCGCAAACCCTCCGCTGGCTCGGGACCGATCGAGTTTCTCCACGGTGACGCGTTGAAAATGCCCTTCCCCGACGGCCACTTCGACATCGTGACCATCAGCTACGGTCTGCGAAACCTCGCTGACTTCGCTGGCGGTCTCCGCGAGATGCACCGCGTGATGCGCCCCGGCGGCCGACTCGTCGTTCTCGATTTCGGCAAACCGCCCAACCGCCTTTGGCGCACGCTTTACTTCGGCTACCTGCGTTTCGCCGTGCCGATTTTCGGGCGCGTCTTTTGCGGCGACGCCGCGGCTTACGCCTACATTCTCGAATCGTTGCGGCACTATCCCGCGCAGGAAGGTGTGGCGGCGGCGCTGTGCGAACTAGGCTGCGCGAACGTGCGCGTGGTGAATCTGCTCGGCGGCGTGATGAGCCTGAACTACGGCGAGAAAGTGCGCTGAGACGGTTTTGGCGCAGCCAGCTCTTCCATCAATCGCAACGCCGAGGCTTCCGCCAGCTCGCTCAATTTGAAATGACGCAGCAGACGCGCGGCCTCGACGTCCGCGCCGAACAAATCGCGAGTGTTCGCTTGCGCGAGCAACTTGCCATCCACCAACCGCACGACCGCCAACTGCAGCTCCGGCACGAGATGCGCGCGCTCGCCCGACACCTCGCTCACGATCAGCTTCCGCATCGCCGTGAGCACCTCGACAACGACCTCGGCGGAATCGGCGCTGGTCTCGCGCTCCAGCACACGCGCACCCGCCTGTTGGAAAAGCTTTGCGAAAAGTGTCGTCAGCTCACGCGACTCGGCGGTCGTCTCTTCCGGTTTTGTTGAATCAGAAACGTCCGGCGCATTCGGATTCGTCAATGTGAGGCGAGCCGAATTGACGCGAATGAGCAGTCGCGGTTGGCCGAGCTTCGCGTACGCATTTTGAAAACGTTCCGTGACAGCGCGCGCCGCGCTCGGATTGACGAGCGGCGTGAGAACGAGCGCAGGTTTGTCGGTGTAAATGAACGCCTCCTTCAGCACCGCTGGCGCGGGCGCGGTGAAAACAGGGGTTGGTTTTGGGACTGGTTCCGCCGCTACGCACACGGCGACCGCTACGAAGAAGAAGTCGAATGGCACGAGCCGTTTCATCACCCGCTGCAGCATCGGTCAGCGCGCGAGCCGGACGCGGATGGTGTAGCGCTGCGCCTTGTCGTTGAGCGAGGCGAAGGTCGTGGTCTCCTGCGCGTTCTCGGTGAGGATGAGCGTTTGGAACGGCGTCTCGTCGCCGGTGGAGAAGCCGTTGGCGTCCTTGAAAACACAATTGATCTGCACCTGAATGCGCTTGTTCTCGCGGTTGCGCACGTTCGCGCTCACTTCGAGTCGGCCGTCGGCGAGGCGGCGTTCCTGCAAACCAGAACAGGTGATGGCAGCTTGAGTGAGGCTGTCGAGCAGCACGAACTTCTCGCGGTTCTCGATGTCATGGCGAGATGTATTGGCGGGCGAATAAGCGCCGCCGACACAACCGGCAAGCAACGCGGCGACGGACGTGGCGAGTGCGAGGAACGTGGTTTTCATGGTGGTTCGTTTCATTGGTCGGAGATGAACAGGACGGTGTCGCGGCCGACGCGCACCTCGAAGGTGAGCGACCGCGTGAGTTTCGGCAAGGGCTTCCCATCGCGGTCGAAAAACTCCATGGCGGCAGTGTGCGAACCAGGCGGCAATCGAAACGCCGTGAACGCGAGGTGCTGCGGCAGGTTGTTCCACGTGCGCGTGTCGGCCATCGCCTCCGCGGCATTGCTCACCGCACCGGCGACAACGCCCGCGCCGATAATCGGCAGAGCGGTGCCACGCGTCTCCTTCGGTCCCGCCAACACCGCGCCCGCCGCTGGTGCAATGGTCGCAATCGCCTCGAGCGGCTTCTTCAACGAACCTTTGTCAGCGAGAATATCGTCCATCAAACGCCCGCCGCGCGTGGTGGCTTGAAAACTCAAATCATCGAGCGCCGACACGTGCAGTGTCTGTTCGCCAATCTTGAACCGCACCGAGTGCACGGCCGAGTGGCCGACGTGGTATTGAAGCCGCTCGCCGTACCTGCCGCCACCGTGTTTAAGCGGACCAAAACCGAACTGGAAAAAGGCCAGCACGTTCGCTTGCCGATCGTAGTCGGGCAACGCGGTGAGTGCGTTGGTTTTCGAAGAAACCGCTGAAGCGCGCGCTCGACGGAGCATGTCGCTGCCGTCACCGAGCAATTTCGCCGTGGCGAAACCATCGAGGTAATCGAGCAGCGCGAAGTCGCTGGCGAAGGCTTTGTCCTTCGCATCGCCGTCGATGAGTTGCGCGCTTTTGAAACAGGCGCGGGCGTTATCCGGTTCGCCATCCATCCAGTAAATCAGGCCGCGATAGAAATAAGCCATCGCCTGCTCGTATGGCTCGCCGACGTAGATTTTCTGCGCCTCGTTCCCGAAGAGGCTACGAGCCTTAATTGTCCGCTCATCAGCAGTGAGAATGGCACCGATGGTCGGCAGGCATTCGTCGAGAAGTTGGCGGGCGTCAGTGAACCGTCCCGCTTTCATCGCGACTAGCGCGACGCGATAACGCCAGAGGATTTTGTCCTTCTCGGACGCTGCGGCGATGAGCTTCCGACCTTCCTCAACTAAGTCGCCACTGACCGCGGGTGCCTTCTTGATTTCTGGCGCCGCACAACCGGCCGCGAGCAGCGCGACCGCAGCGAGCTGGCAAGCCTTGTTCATGACCGGCGTGGCGGCATTCAGCGATAGACCGCGTCGCTCTGCCCCTGTTTCTTGATCTCCGCGAAGTCCTCCCAAAGAATCGCGCTCGTGCGCGGATCGAGGAGCTGGAAGGTGTAAAGCACGTAGTCGCTCGAGCCGTTGTTGCTGCGGGTCGAGATGCTTTGCAGTTTGCCGGTGAGGATGAAGTCCGCGCCCTTGAACTCGACCGGAGCATTCGCCACGCCGCCGGTGACCTTGCCGGTCTGTTTCAAATCGCGCTCTTTTTCAAGCGCGTCCATCCGGTCGCGCGCGAGGAAAGTCACCTTGCCGCCGGCCTTGGTGTTCAACGCCACGCGGATGCGGGTAAGGAAAATCTCCTTGTTGATCGGAAACCGCGTCTCGTTGACGACCGGCTCGAGGACGATGTTCGGCTTGCCCTGCGCGTTGGCGATCTGCGTGGTGGCGAGGATGCTGCGAGCCATCTTGTCCGCCACCGCCACGAGATCCTGCGACTCGATGCCCGTGCCGGCCACGAAACCGCGCTCGTCAGGCCTCATCTCGGTGACATTGACGCCGTGGGGATTCATCCCCGTCGTGCCGCAACCCGCGCCGAACGCGGCCAGCAGTACGGCTCCAGTAATAGTGAAAAGGATATTTCGAATCATAATGTTTAGCCTTCCTTCGTCGCACTTCTTGAGCGCGTTTGGAACTCTTCCCAGCGTGGCCCACGCTACGCTGACATCTGATTCGACGCCAGCGGAAACTGGCGATTCAGTCTCCCCGCATCAACATTCGGGTGTAATATGCGCACGAAATTATGCTTGCTCTAGTTTAATCTGCTGACATTATTTACATCCCTGATATGAAAATTGACGCTCTCAAACAATACATCCAACTCCGCGACAACCTGCTGAAGGAAAAGACCGCCCTCGAAGCGCGCCTGCACCAGATCGAAAAAGCCCTCGGCGGCGGTGCCGTCGCCGTTGTTAAAGCGGCTGTCGCTCACAAGCCCAGCGGGGTCAAATCCCCCAACCCCAAGCATGTGAAGAACAAGCTCTCACTCAAGGAAGCCGTGATGCAAGCCCTCGCGGGCCAGGCGCTCACCAAGCATGAGATTCTCGATGGCATCAAGGCGATTGGCTATAAATTCTCCACCAAGAACCCGACGAACTCTCTCAACGTCCTGCTTTATACCGGAAAGACATTTCAGAAGGTCGAAGGCGGAAAGTTCAGCGCGATCAAGTAGCCACTCTGGCCGACCCTCTCACTCAAAAAACCGGCGGCGACCTGCCGCCGGTTTTTTATTTCCGACGAGCACGGAGAAAACCGCGTTGCGCCCCAGTGCCATCCCCATTTAAGATGCCCGTCTTGATGCTATGCTAGCAAAACGTGTTATCCCGTGCCTCGACGTTCACGGCGGCCAGGTCACCCGCGGCGTGCAGTTTGGCCGCGCCGAGGCGGGCGAGTTGCGCAACGTCGGCGATCCCGTTGAACTTGCTCTGCGTTACAACGAGCAGGGCGCCGACGAGATGGTTTTTTTCGACATCACCGCCAGCGCCCACGGTCGCGCGAGTATGATTGATGTCATCGAGCGCGCCGCCGACCAATGCTTCATGCCGCTCACCGTCGGCGGCGGCATCCGCGTTGTGGAGGACATGTCCACCATGCTCAAGGCCGGCGCGGACAAGGTGAGCATCAACTCCTCCGCTCTCGCCACGCCCGACCTCATTCGCGCTGGCGCGGAGAAGTTCGGCAGCCAATGCATCGTCGTCTCCATCGACGCCAAGAAAGTCGCGCCGGACAAATGGGAAGTTTTTGCAAAGGGCGGACGACAAGCTACCGGCCTCGACGCCGTCGAATGGGCGCAACGCGCCGTCGCGCTTGGCGCAGGCGAGATTGTCCTCAACTCCATCGACGCCGACGGCACCAAAGCCGGCTTCGACCTCGTCATCACCCGACGCGTCAGCGAAAGCGTCGGTGTGCCCGTTGTCGCCAGCGGCGGCGCAGGCAATCTGCAGCACATGGCCGACGTGCTTTTGGAAGGCCGCGCCGACGCCGTCCTCGCCGCCAGCATATTTCACTTTGGCACCCACACCGTCGCCGACGTAAAACGCCACCTCGCCAGCAAGGGCATTCCCGTCCGCCCCGTCTGATCATCGTCTGCCTATGTCGGACCTCGCCGCCATCACGGTCGCAATTTCCATTAAGCAAAAAGACCCGCCCCAGAGCGACTTGGGGTCAACCCGTTCAACTCGCGAGTGAAACGTCCTGAATCACGCTTCAAATGACCAAAGCACGGTGGGACGAAGCGGAAACAGTGGCGGATGGACGCCTCCAAGGCAGGAAACAGCCCGAGCGGCTCTAGAGAGCCTCGATTGAACCGCTGGAGATGTGGGGCCAACGAGCGGTGCCGCCCGTTTTACTTGTGGGAGGACTCGCTCTCGAGGCTGAAGCTCAAGGGGAAGGTCACCTTGCCGTGCTTCTCGATGTAGTCCACCAAGCTCGACAGAGCCGCCCGCACCAGCACGGATTCATCCACATGCGTGTGGTTCGCTGCCTTGGCCAAGCGGGTCTTCAACTCATCCGGCACTCTCACGGAGATTCTCGGTTCGTATCCCATAGTTTTTCCCTCAATCTAACTAACGTTAATCCGCAATTCGGACTCGGCATCCTACTTTTTGCGCCTCGTGTCCTAATTTTTACTACAACCTAGCCGGCTACAGCAGGGCACAAAAGTGCGAGATTCGCCTTCGATGACGGGTGCAGTTGGGTCAGTTGCAACCTGATAACGTGCCGTTTTTTGAGTGTTTGTAAACAATTATTTCCATCATCCGAAAAGAATTGAGCAAGGGTCGGCCGCGATATGGCTGGGTTTGAGCATGGGATTGCGCGCTCCTCGGGTTATGCTGTAAAGAGCCTAATGATTCCCCAATGGGATGGGAATGTGCGTGCTTCGATTGGAGGGCGCTGCCCTATTCACAGGGTATCCACAGCTTATGCGTGTGCTGTTAACAAGTTGTGAGCGACTTCCGTTGGCGATGGTTAATTTCATGGAGTAGGAATCTTGAACTTGTCCCGCGTATCCCTGCTGCGTGTGGTGTTGGCTTCGGTTGAGTATTTTGAGGTTCGCCTACCTCCTGAAGAACCACGCTGCGGCTGATGCTCGATAAATGGGGAGGTGCGAGAGGAATCAATCGGCTAGAGCTACGCTAAAATCTGTTCAAAGTTAAAACCGCCCATCCCGCAAGCCATGGAAGATCATCCCCTCAATGTTCGTCAGGCTACTGTCGCTGCGCCGCCGTCTGTCGGGAGTCTCTCTACTACCCCGGACCCGACAGACGGAGTGGCGGGCGCTCCGTTTCGTGCCGCCCCACTGATGGATGCGTGTCGTTTGCCCGAGGAAGAGGCGGAGTTGTTCGCCTTGGCCGAGACGATGGTGGCCGCTCTTCGCCAGTATGAGGAGGGGTTGGGCGTGAAGCACAACCCCGCATCCGTGGTGTGGGTCGGTTTGGTCGCGGCGATTGCGGCTGTGGAGGCGCGCGAAGCTGCGGTGGATGCGAAGCAAATCGTGAACCAGGAGATGGCGCGCGCCGATGGCGAGGCCAAGCTCTACATCGCCTCCGCGCGGGTGGTTCTGGCCTATTACTATGGGCCGGAATGGTCGGACTCATGGTCGGCGACCGGATTCCGAAATCGTTTTATCGATACCTCCGATAGCATCCCGCCGCGGCACGAACTGCTCGATTCTCTGCGGAATCATTTGGTTCAGAACGGTGGATATGAGAACAGTCTGTTGAATGTCACTGCGGCGCGTGCGACTCTCGCCGCCGTTCTCGTCCTCGCCGGCCAACGTAAGGCCGTGTGTGAAACTGCGCTGGTTGGGCTCCGCCGTCGCTTGAGCCTCTTGATAGATGAGTTGGGATTGTTGATGACCGAGGAAGAGCCCGCTGGCACGCCTTCGGCCTGAACCCGAACGCCACGCCATCCGTTCCCGCCGTTCCCGAATTGCTGGTCGTTACCCCGAGCACGCCCGGTTGCGTGAATGCCGATTGGGCAACTGCGGCACGCGCGGCGCACTACGGTATCTATTGTCAGATGTCGAGAGAGGCGGGGCGATTCGAGCTCATGCAAGTGTCCGATGCCGACCACGTGACGCTCGACTCGATACCGAGCGGCACGCTGATCCGCATCCGCGTCACGGCCTAGAACGACCTCGGTGAAAGTGAGCCGAGCGAGACGGTGGAGATTCAAGTGCGGTAATCAGCGAATATTTCGGCTGCGCCGGCGTTCGTTCTTCGCGCCGCGGTAATACTTTTCCAAACAAATCCGCACTTCTGAGCTTGGCATCGGGCTGAAGCGTTTCTACATTCCATCCGTCCATTACGCACAACGCGCATACCGCACACGCATCATGAACCCAACCAAGCTCCTCACACTCGTTGCCGCGCTCGCGGCGATTTGCACCACGACCACCACCCTCTGCGCCGCTGCGGCGTTGAACCAGCCGCCGTCGGGTTTCACCGCCCTTTTCAACGGCAAAGACCTCGCCGGTTGGTGGGGGCTCAGCACGGAGGATCCGAAGAAGTGGCGCGCGCTGTCGCCGGAGGATTTCCAGAAGAAGAAAACCACCAGCCTCGTGGATGTGAAGCAGCATTGGAGAGTGATGGGCGGCGAACTGGTGAACGACGGCAAAGGCCTCTACCTCACCACCGAGAAGGACTACGGCGATTTCGAGTTGCTCGTGGATTACAAGATGCTGCCGAAGGGCGACAGCGGCATCTATCTGCGCGGTGTTCCGCAGGTGCAGATTTGGGATTTCACCAAAGAAGGCGGTAAATGGAACATCGGCGCCGACAAAGGCTCCGGCGGTCTCTGGAATAACTCGCCCGGTGCGCCCGGCAAAGACCCGCTCGTGCTGGCCGACAAGCCGTTCGGCGAATGGAACAAGTTCCGCATCACTCTCATTGGCGAGAATGTGACGATCTACTTGAACGACAAGCTGGTGGTGAACAACGTGAAGCTCGAGAATTACTTCGACCGTAAAGGTTTACTGCCGAAGGTCGGCCCCATCCAGCTCCAGACCCACGGCTCGGAAATCCGCTGGCGCAATGTTTTCGTCCGCGAGATCAAGAGCGGCGGGAAGTAAATTCAACCCCCAATCGCATCACTGCGCACCACTGATATGAAACTGACTCATCTGCTCACCGCCGCCGCGTTCGCGCTGACGGCATTCACCGCCACCGCCGCTGAAAAGGACGGATTCACTTCCGTTTTCAACGCCAAAGATTTCATCGGCTGGGCTGGTCCGGTTGAAAACTACGAGGTGGTGGAAGGTGCCGTCGTCTGCAAGAAAGGCAAGGGCGGCACGATTTACACGAAGGAACAGTACGGCGACTTCGTCGTGCGGCTCGAGTTCAAAGTGCCCGCCAACGGCAACAACGGCCTTGCCATCCGCTACCCCGGCACCGGCGACCCCGCGTATACCGGCATGTGCGAACTGCAGGTGCTCGATGACAAATACAAAGGCATCGACCCCCGTCAGGCCCACGGCTCGGCCTACGGAATGGCTGCGGCCAAGCGCGGCCATCAGAAGCCGATCGGCGAATGGAACACGCAGGAAGTCACCGTGAAAGGGGCCACTATCAAGGTCGTTCTCAACGGCACGACTATCCTCGACGCGGACTTGAGCAAAGTGGATCCGGCGACGTTCATGGGGAAATCCAAGCACCCCGGACTCGCGCTCACGAAGGGTCACTTCGGTTTCGCGGGCCACGGCGACGCCGTGCAGTTCCGGAAGATTGAGATCAAGAAGCTCGACTGAAGTTGATCTCGCACTTCTCGTAAAAAGCAAACAGGCCGGCATTGCCGGCCTGTTTTGTTTTCAGCGTGAGCGGCTTTCGCCGATCACCACTTGAAGACTTCGTCTGCCTTGAAGAAGCGGATGATCTCGATCTCGGCGTTCGCCGTCGAGTCGGAGGCGTGCGCGATGTTGCGCATGTTCTCCGTGCCGAAATCACCGCGGATGGTGCCCTTCGCCGCCTTCTTCGAGTCGGTCGGCCCGAGCATCTCGCGGATGCGCGCCACGGCGTCCGGCCCCTGCAGGATCAGCCCGAGCACCGGCGTGGACTGCATGAAATTCACGATGTCGGGATAGAACGGCCGGTCCACGAGGTGCGCGTAATGTTCGCGCAGCACTTCGGAACTCAGGCGCAGCATTTTGACGCCGCAAATCTGGAAACCGGCCTGCTCGAAACGGGCCGTCACCGAGCCGACGTGCTTGCCGGCGAGGCAATCGGGCTTCAATAAAATTAATGTTCTCTCCATAAAACGGATTGTTCTTATAGCGAAGAAGCCGCGCTCGGTGCAACAAGGAACTTCGGCCGCGGGTTGGCTTCAGCCGTGCCGCGTGAAGCTCTCCGCCAGCGCCACGGCCTTGAGCATCGCCTTGCTCTTGTTCACCGTCTCTTGAAATTCCGATTCCGGGTCCGAGTCATTCACCCAACCGCCGCCCGCTTGCACGTGCGCGTGGCCGTCCTTGATGAGCGCGGTGCGGATGGTGATGCAGCAATCGAGGTTGCCGTTAAAACTGAAGTAGCCCACGCAACCGCCGTACGGCCCGCGCGCGGTCTGCTCCAGCTCGGCGATGATTTGCATCGCGCGGATTTTCGGTGCGCCGCTGAGTGTGCCGGCAGGAAATGTGGCGCGCATCAAATCATACGGCGTGTGCGCCGCAGCGAGCCGCCCTTCCACTTCCGACACGATGTGCATCACGTGACT
>CAMASG010000041.1 GCA_945860945.1 Akkermansia muciniphila | reverse complement strand
CTTCGCAATAATCCAAATCCACATCCAAGCCCGACTCCGGCTCTATCAAGAACCCGTTCTCTGCAAGAAACCGCGCGAACAGCATCCGATGCCAATGCTCGTAAGCGCACTCGTGAACGAGGTGTTCCACTTCCTGCGAGTCATCGGGCCGGCGCACGTCGCCTACTTGCCGGCCATGCGCCCGCAATTTACGCCGCAGATTCTTGCCCGCGTCATCCAGATGCACCGGCAACTTCGCATCCGCCACGCCGAACGATTCCAGCGCCGCCGCCGCGCCACTCTCGGCTTCGTCACGGGCGTTGAGAACCGCCCGTTCCAGTTGCCGCCGAAATTCTTTGGAAAGCGTGCTCATTCGATGATGACCGGTCCGGTCTTGATTTTTTCCAGCAGCGTCTTTTCCGTCTCACCCAGCCAAGCCTTCACTTCCGCTACCGTGCGGAGTGTGCCACTCTTGAGCGACACGCATTGCGTTTTAGGTTCAAGCAGCCTCGCCGCCTTGCGCGCCACATTCTGGAATCGCGCCGTCAACGCCGCCGTCTTGTCGTTCCAACTCGACACCGGCGTTTGTTGCAGCGCGGACAGCAGTTGTTCATCCGAGCCGACTTCCAAATCCGGCACGGATGAAATGTCTTCCTCGCTCATTAGCGCCATGCGCTGCGTGCCGGAGATTGCGTGCCAGGCATCGGAGGCTTCCAACTCCTTGAGCAGTTCGGCGTGCTGGCTGGCGAACGTGCCGCGCGCGCCCGCCACCGCCGTCCGCAATGCTTTCGCGGCTTGTTTCAACAGCGGCGTCACATGGTCGGAGTTGTCCAGCAGCAGCCGACCATCGAGGATTCCCTTTGCCGCCGTCTCCGTTTCCGCCAACGCGCCCGCGCCCGCGCCGGCAGACAGGAATTGTTGCAGGCTGTCCCATTCGGGCTTTCGCTTCGCGGCCAGTTCCGCCTGCTTCTTCCACTTCGCGGTGTCCGCCTTGAGCTCGTCCGCGCTGTCCAGCAACCCCTTGAGCCGGTCGTTGCCAATGCGTCCGCGCAAATCGGCCAGCTTCGTCGTCTTCGGCGCTTCCGGCAACGGCGCATCGCCACCGGCTTTGTTCGCCAGCGCCTCGACGACGTTCAAATACTCCGTCGCTTTCGCTTCCAGATCGTCGCTGGCTTTGGCCGATACGCCGCCATCCTGGAACAGGCCGCGCAGCTTCAATTTGTCGGCGGCGCTCAACGTGATCGTCTCGGTGCGGAACTCGGTCTTGGAAATCTTGTTCTGGTCGAGTTGCCCGACGGCCAGCGGTTGACCGTTGTAACGCGCCAGCAGGTGCCCGCCCGCGTGCAGCGCGATGATGCCGCCATCCACGGCGTCTTGCGGCCAGCCGTAGCCGCTCCCGGAGAAATGTTTCCGCAACTCGCGCCCCTCCATCCCGCTGCCGACCTTGCTCAAGATTTCTTTGCAGACCGGGTGTTGCTCCGTCGCGCCCTCGTAATCCACGGCGCGCAGCGGCGAGTCGTCGCCGTTGCGGGCGCGGTTGATGACCGTCGTCCACGCCTTGTGATCCGCTTCGTTGAAGTGCGGGAACAGGCGGACGAGTGCATCCGTCGCGCCCTCGCGGATTTTCTCCGCGAGCGTGAGGTTGAACAGTTCCGTGCCGCCGCCCTTGAACACTTTCGCGCCGCCGGCAATCTGCGCGATGAGCTGGTCGCGGGCGCGCTCCGCATCGCTCAATCGCGTGTTCAAGCTGCTGCGCGCTTCCTGTCCCTCTGGCGTGCTCGGCACGCCCTTCGCGTCAATCGTCGCACGCGCGGCTTCGGCGCGGATGATTTGCTGGCGCAGTTCTTCCGACGCCGCCTTCGGCACGAACACGAACAGGATCGGGCTGTCCGTGCTCGCCGCCCGCGCTGCGTCCACCACGTTCTTTTGCGAGGCGTTCCATTCGTTGCGCACCCACACCGGAATGCTCTGTCCCGTCGCGTCCGGCGGTTCAGCCGCGAAGTGCAGCACCAGTTCGCGCGGCTCATTGCTCGCGCCCTGTTTCAAACGCACCGTGCTGATTTCCTTTTGCAGCGCGGCTTGCAACAACGCGTCGCGCTTCTGGTGGATCACGGATTCGTTGCTGCCGAGTTGCGTCTGGCGGTTGCGAAACTCCTTGTCCCATTCCTGCGACTCTTTGGTTTGCAGGTTGTATTCCTCGCCGTCCTTCAAAAGGATGCCTTCATCCACGAGCTTTTGCAGCGTCACCGGCACGTCCTTGCGCAGCTTCGTGCCATCGTTGGCGAGGTCGCTCACCAGCAGGTCGGCCAGCATTTCCGGCGTCGCCCGCACGCCGCAGTCCGCGCCCGAGGTGCGCGGCAGCTTGCGGATCAGGAAAATCAGGCCGCACAACCGCGCCGCCAGCCGGTCCTGCTTGCGGATGGTTTCCTCCAGTTCGCGGAGCAGCACGCCTTGTTGCACCATGCCCGCCTGGAGTTGCTCGAACATGAAGTCCGCCGGCACGACCGTTCCCAGCGGCGCGTCCGCCAGCCCGTGCAGTGCCTCGCAAATGATTTGGAGTTGGGCGCGCAGCATCGCGCTCGTGCCCGCCGGGTCAACCGCCCGCAACACTTGCTCCCAAAAGCGGCGGCGCACCGGCAGGATGGGATAGTCGTCCGCGAGGATGTCTTGATCTTCCGTGCGCGTCGCAATCGCCGTTGAGGAAAGTTGCCGTGAGATTTCGCCCGCGTGCGACGCCAGCATCTTGCGCACGTCCTTGATTTTCTCCGGACGCTTCGCCAGCAGCACGCGCCGCGTCACGTTCTCCACGTCCGCGTCGGATAACTCCACCGAGGTCGTGAACCGCGCCCGCATCCAGCCGAACTCCGGAACGTCCGCGCTCAATGCGCTTTGTCCCGCCGCCACCACCAGCAGCCGCGAATCGAGTTGTTTGCCCAGCGCTTCCGCCACTTCCACGACTTCGCGGGTGCGCTCCAGATTGTTGCGCACGTAAATCTGCACTTCGTCCAGCACCAGGATGGTCAGCGGCAGACCGTCCTTGCCGCCCAGCACTTCCCGCGTCATCCGCAGGAACTCCGCCGTCGAAATGTCCGTCGGTTGCGCGAACTCCTGCGTCAGCAGAGATTGCAGTGACTCTACATTTCCCAGATGCGGGACAGACTTGAGGATCGCCGCTCCCAAAACGGGGCTCACAGCCAGGTCTTCCAGTTCCCGCATGAAATCCTTGCCGGCAGCTTCGACTTCCTTCTTCACCTTGTCGTAAAAGCCGTTGTTCTTGAGATAAAGGCAGAATTTGGCGAGCCGGTATTGATCCGGCAGCTCGCAGGAACGCAGGATGATGCCGAGAATCGTCAGCCGCGTGCTTTCCGCACTGCCCGAGGGCAACGCCCCGAACGCGGCGTGCACCCCGCCCGCCCGGCGACCGGCCGTGTCCAGCTCCTTCAGCACGGCTTCGATCTCCACCGGCAGCCGCGGCACGAGACTCCGCGCCGTTGCGCCGTCCGGGAACACGGTGTTCATCCACAGGTGGCCGATCATTTTCAGCAGGTGCGATTTGCCGCTGCCGTAGAAGCCGCTCACCCACGCGCCGCTTTGGTCTGTCCCGCCCACGCGGCCCAGGAACGCTTCGAGGATGCGCAACATCCCGTCGGCGTATTGGCCTTCGCACACGAAGTTGGAAAGTTCCTCGCGCAACGTCGCCCACTGTTGCGCCGTCATGCCGTCGTTGATGCGCGCCTGCCCATTGTTCATGAGCTTGGCCGTCGCCGGGTCGCGTAGGAATATTTCTCGGTTCTTCATAATTTGTCCTTACTTGCCGGCGAGGCCGGTTATCGGCGTTGCCATATAGTTCCAACCATCGCGGGCATCCAACAGCCGGTAGGTGTTCTGGTCATGCGATCCCGGAAAAAACACCACCACGCGGCCGCTAATCTCCGGTTCAACTGCCTTTAAGACCTCGTGCAGAAATGTGAACCCGTAGAGACCCGCCACGCCATGCACGGCCAGCACGCTGTCGTCATTCAAGGCTTGATCCTTCAGCGCCTGCCGCAACCGGGCGATGCACGCGGCCTTGAACTCACGGTCGTATTTGGGAATAAGTTGTTTTGGGTTGCGAAAATAAGCCTCACGGTATTCTTGGGTGGCCATCCACTCTGCAAACACGTTCGTGAAATCCAATTCGCACCAGCCATGACCGGCGGTCTTGGTCCGATGCTCGAACTCTTTGAGCTTCACCAGCAGCCGGCGCTCGTCCTCCTTCGGATAGACGACGAAGATGATGCGTTGCGCGCCGGCCAGGTTGCGCTGCCACGGCGCGGCAATGTGCCGCTCGTATTGTTCGGCGAGTTCGTCAATGCGTGCCACGGGAGTCCTTTATCTCTTGAGCGGTTAATACCGTCGTGAAGCCGACATCAATCACGTCGCTCGCCGACTTCAAATCCAGACCGCCGAGCCGCTTTGCTTCGGCGGCGACGCTCCGCAATTCCGCTGGCGGCGCATCCAGCACTCGCGTCCAATTGGTTTCAAACAGCCGGCCACCGCGCAGACCTTCCAGATAGCCGAGCAGGAGCGCATACGCCGTCGAAAGGGGAGTCGCGCGGACGAGTTGCCGGAACTTCCGCTGGCGGCCTTGCAGATGGCCGCTCTGTGTCCACGAGGACGAAACATTCCGCACCACCTTGTCGAGCGTCGCGTCATTCAGCCGGTCGCCGACCGCCGTGCGGATGGCGTCGGTGATTCTCTGTCGGGAAAGTTCCTCGCCAACCGACAACGCCAGCACCGGTTCAGCCGTTGCCCGCAGCAGCGGATCGCGGGCGAGGGAACACAGCACCGCCAGTAGCGGACGGCCCGCTTCATCGTCCTGCCAGAACCGGCGCATGACGCGAAAGAGGGTGACGCTCGAATCGAGCGCGTAAAGTTCCGTTAGCCGTTGTGCGGTGAGTTTCCGGGTTGCCGCCGTCTGTTTGCCGAGGACGTTGTTTTCGATGATAGCAGCCAAGTAATCAGGCCTTCCCACAACTTGGGAATGGCTCTCCAGCAACATCGAAAGCTCGTCCAGCATGATAGTCCTGCTGGTATGAGTCCCTTTGTCGCCGGATCGAAACCCGAATTGAGGTGGCACAGGATTATTCAGCACGCACCCTCTTTACATCACAAAACTAATCCCGTCAACATCGCCGGCAAACTTGCCGGCCGATTTAAGGTTTGATTTATTAATTAAATCTACCGAATGAAGTGTTTAAACATGCTTAAAATAAGATTTTTGCGGCATTATAACCTTCCAAAAAGGCAGCAGACAGCGCTCAAGGTCAACACTTCCGAAGGCTTCGGGAATGCTTGATCATGGGGCAATGCAAAACATGGGGACGCTGGTGGCTGCGAAAAGCGAAGGGAATCGCGTCTGGATGTACAATCCCATATCGCGCCGCAAGCAAACGCCCTTAGAGGTCGAGTTCCAGTATCCGCATGCGCAGACTTTCCATTGTTTTGCGCAACTTCTCGGCTTTGATATCGCGCCCGGTACAGCGCTTGTATTCCTCGTAAAAGTCGTCGAGCCATTTCCCGGCCTCCCACATGTTTAGACGGCCATCGGGGCGCACGGGTAGTCCGTGAGCGATCCAGCGCGAGACTTGCGGTGGCTCCACATCATTGTGGGCGGCCCAAGCCGTCTTGGAGCATGTTGTCCAATGTTCCTCGTCGAACAGGACGGCCTCCGGCAGGTCCTGCGATATGTCGCCGGCCATATCGTCATCGGTGAGAGGATAAGCATCGCCGTGCTTCAGGACGTATTCCAGAATGGCACGAGCGGTCGGGGTTGGCTTTGCACTTCGTTTTTCAGGAGTTGTCATAAAAATCTCACGCAGATTCCCCACCGGTGCTCAAAGGAGCCCCAAAAAGATTCCTTAGAGGGGGGGGGTGACAGGGTGACGGGGTATTTTTGAGTTTCTCAAATTTTGCAGTGATTTGCTCTCGTGTCCCTTTTTACAATGAAATCAAGAATACCCTGTCACCCCGTCATTTCGGTTTCGGATAAGTTCAGAAACACCCTCTCACCCTGTCATTCTGGAGGTTATATGACAGGGTAGCGGGGTGTTTTGTGGTTTCTCAGAACTCCGGGGGTTTGATTATCCATCTCCGGCCTTGTGAACCTCGGGATTGCTCCACTCGTTCTGGGAACCGCCGCCGTAATCGGGAAAGATACACGCCGCAGGCGGTGTTGAAGGTCAACAGGCGGCCTACCTCGTGGCCGCTTGGGCTATCTCTCAATTCACGCTCAAGCCTGTCAGCGGTGCCCTCCCAAGCTCCGGCTGCCGATGTGTTGAACAGCACGCCATCGAGCAGAGCGAGGAGTCGCAGCTGAGGCGAAAGGTCGTCCAAGGCTTCGACCAGTTCGGGGTGATGGTAGTGGGCCACGCCGAACCGGTCGGATTTTAGTTCTTCTGGAATCTCATACTGATGCAGGAGGAAATGAACAAAGGCCGGAAGTTCACTTGCAATCGTTGCCTTGAACCGTTCCCGTTCTGCCAAGGTTTGTGTGGGCATCGGCATGGGCCGCTTTTGGGCCTTCAGGAGCATGATCTTGTCGGCCAACGATTCATCAAGCGGTGGCAGGATGAGTAGGTTTTCCGGTTCGTCGTTCAGGGAGATGCTTACCCGCCAGAACGGGCGCAGGGTGATGGCCTGCCGGTTCTTGGCGTGATGGCTTTGCGTTTCATTGACTGTGAAATCCTTTATCCGCGCTCCCAGATGACGGCGGGAGCGGATGTCTGTCGAGCTGCTTTCGTCCTCAATCGTCAGGTGCTCCGCGCCGAATAGCTCGCCATTGAAATCCGTGTTGCCGCTCATGTAGCGGAACGGCTTGGCGGTGCGCCCGCCCAGCAGCGGCGTGATGATGTGGTTTTGTAGCAGTGATTTGCCGCACTCGCGCGGGCCAGCCATTGCGAGGACTTGGCCCGGCCGGCTGATTCCCTCCCGCAGTGCCTGCACGGCAACCTTCAGCCAACCGAAGACGTAGGGGCGCTGGTCAAAGTCACCATTGCCGAACAGGTTCGACAACAGCCCGCCAATGGTCGGCCAGTTGGCATGAGTGGGTTCGATTAGTCGTGGTGAATCCGTGACAAGGATGCGGCCGCCACAACATTCCATGATGCCCTTGAAATGCCCCGCCAGCGGGCCGGCAAAGGCCACGTCAAAATGGGTCTGAATCTGGACCAGCCTTTCATCAAGCGGACTGAGCAACGCCCCTTCCGGTACTTTGACCGAATAACCGAACCCTTTCAGATGGCGGCGCAAGGCCGTTTCCGTAACTTCTATCCAGCCATTGCGAGAGTTCGCTATCCAGTAGGACTTCTTCCCCACATCGTAATAGACCTCTCCCCCAGTACTTCGTATGGCGTCAGCGGGCGCTTGCGTTCTGGATTGCTCATTGGCTTCTATCGCGCCCGGCAAACCAGTCGCCTCTTCAAGGAACGTATCCAGCTCTGCGTTTTTCATAGTTGGATGGTTAAAATGGTTCGTTGAGGTCGGTGGGCGGGATGTAGTCTAGGTCGCCAGAATCCTCTGCTAGCTCGCAGTCCTTCAACCGCTCCATCATGGCCGCACGGGTTTCGCGGATGGGCATATCCGCCAGCGGTGCCTTTGGTGGGTTGGGATTGAGGTAGAGCAGCTTTTGAAAGCCGCCCTTTTCCAGCCGTTCGCATTGTGGCAGACGGGAAAGCCGGACAGCAGACAATGCGCCGGGGTCTGCTCCCAATACCTTGAGAGCAGCTTTGCGAGGGGCAACTGTGGAATCCCATTCGGCCTTGGTCGTCGCGTCCACCTGCCATAACGCATGGATACTGCGCCCGCCGCTCGTGTAGATGGCGGCAATGCGGATGGGCAGCTGCGCCAAGGCAGACAACCAAAGATCAGGCGGGGCGTCGTCTGATTCGAGTACGGCGAAACGAAATGCCGTTACAGCCTCCTTGCTGCGGCAGGAAAGTTTTCCTCCATCGCGAGGGTTGAGGTGCCATTCGCCGTCCACCGGATTGCAGAGGAACCAGACATTTTGTTGTCCGGTCTGGAAACGTTTTAGGATGCGACAATCAAACGGCGGCTCGGTGATCTGGATGGATGCATCCGGGGCCTTGGCATTGAACCGGGTGAAGACGTGAATCCGCTCGCCGGGCCGGTAGAGGCGCAGCAGGAACGCGCCCGGACTCATGCAGTCTGGCCGAATGGGTGAACGTTCCCAGAGCCATTCCCCAGTTACTCCCGGTAGCTTGGCCGTTAGCGCGCGGAGCTTGGCTTCGTCATATCTGACCCTGCTCGCACTCAGCGGCCTCTTGACGATGATCCTCAGCGCGGATGAGGGCAGAGCAAAACGCTGTGAGTCGCTGCATGACTGCCCCAACAAGTGCCCGCGCGGATTATCGTGCGTCGCTGCCGCTGCGGATTGCACCTTGTGGACAAGCTCGTGCTCGTCCCAAGGCGGCTGGCACGCCGTATTCCACTCGCGCAGGATTGTCAGTGCATCGCCCTCGTCCAAAGCGAAGCCGTTCACCAAGGCGCAAGCCAAGGCGAACGTCTGATTGTGTCCATGATGGCCGGATATCGCGCCGGGGGTTGCAGCCGCATAGGCGCGCGCACGGGCAACAGGTGAGGTTGTGGTGGAGGTCATTGCCCATCCTCCCTGCCAATCCGTTGCTGGCCGTAGGTCCGTTTGAGCCAAGCCGCAACCTCCCCAAGATCAAAACGCACCTTGCGTGCGCCCATTTTCATGTGAGGAAGCCCGCGTTGGAGTTCGTTGTCCACGGAACGAATGCAGCAGCCAATCATGGCGGCCACGTCCTTTTTCCCACCGAACTTGATGTTGCCCGTCGGTGCGTCGGGTTGCGTATTCTGTATGTTCACGTCACACACGCTACTGTTGCGTACGCGGCCGGTCACATAATGGGGATTCCCGAATTTCTGAAAAATTGGGATTAGGCCTTTGCGGGCGGGCCCGGCCTCTTCTTGGTCATCAATCCATGCTTGGAGTAGCGCCTTCTCTCCATTGCTTCCGGCTTCAGATTCGCACCCGTCGCGGCATTGATTGCGCGCGTATACTGAGCGAGGCTCATTTTGTCATAGCCCTTCGAAAACCAATGCGATGCGATTTCCACGTCCACAGGGTCGTAGGGGGTTTTCGTTTTGTAGGCTTTCGCAATTTCCAAAATCAGTTTGATGTCGAGGAGGGCACCGAAGCGCTTGTGCAAGCGCACCATGTCCACCATAAAAGCGCGGTACACCGCCTCCACTGACGCCGCTTTCTTTTCGGGGGTTACATTGGTCAAGACTCGCAGCCCATCCATCGCCCTGAAGGTGTCGGGATATTGTTCGCGCAGCACCTTGAGTCGGGCGTTTTGCAGGTCCTTGTCATCAGCCAAAAGTCGGCGCGGCAGCTTCGTTCCCATCGCGTCCAGCTCTTTGGATTTTCTTGCCATGAACTCCGGTTCCCATTTTGCGTGAGCCGCCTTTGCATCGCCTTCCGTCTTAAAAAGCTTCCGTTTCACAACCCGCACCACGGTCCTTGTATCCAAATCAACCTCCCCTTCTTCTACGCCCCAAGGACACTTATTCCCTCTGTGCTTCTTCGCTCGCTTGTATTTGATCACCCAGAGAGCATCTGCAGTACGCCTGAAACTTCCGGGCACCACTTCGGCCATCCCAAACCCATTTTCCCACAGCACTGGCGCAATCTTCGGGGATGTCTGTTTCGGGGAACTATGTTTCATTAGATCAATTTTTGATGCAGGCCATCGACATGATGTTTGCAGCGTCTCCCTCTGGCTTCACGGCAAACCATTTTTCCGCATCGGCGAGCTTCACCAGTTCGCGGTAGTGCCTATGGACAATCGCCGCGCTGTTGCCAAGTTCGCCCGCTACACGTCCGGCGTCGGCCGTCTGCGCGAAGCGGTAGGAAGCGTACGAGTGGCGGAGGGCATTCTTCTTCCACTTCACACCGGCAGCTTTGGCGGTGTTCCGCTGTGCCACGCTGAAGCCGTCGGGCGTGCCCTGCCACATCATGCCCGATTGCGCAGCGTAAGGGGCCAGCCACACGGCAAGGTTCTCGTGGAGCGGGATAATGCGGCGACTAGCGGTCTTGGCTTTGTCCTTTCCGATAACAATGTGCCGTTCAGCAAGACGAACATCCGACCATTCCAACCGCACAATCTCCGCGCTCCGCAGGCCGGCAAACGCGCCGATGGCAAGGCACGGAAGGAAGTCCGGTGCTGCGGCGGCAAGCAGCTTGCGAATCTCGGCAGGAGTGAAAACCTCCGCTTCACTGGCGCGCACCTTCAGCTTCTCGACGCCAGCAATAGGATTATCGGCGGCATAGCCCCGTGCCACGGCGAACTCGAAGAACAGATGCGCCACGGTCCGGTAATTCTTGTAAGACTGCGGTGAGAGGTTCAGGGCATCAAACCACGCCTGCGCCTGCGCGGTCGTCACGTCGCAGCAATCCTTTTTGAAATCGGCCGCGAAGTGGCCAAGGCGCGATTGCAGATCGGATAGGTAACGGGGAGAGCAACGGCGCCCTTCCTTCACCACCAGCAGTTCCGAGACGATTTCAGCCACAGGCTTGCGCGTGATCTGCTTGTGTCGGGCGGCGTAGAACTTGGCGGCAGCATGCAGACTGGGCAAATCCCCACCCACGAGCTTCAGGCACGTTGCCACGGTGGACGCTGTGGTCGACAGGGGGAGGTTAAACGGGGCGAGGGTCTGGACGGCGGCGGCGTATTCGGCCGCCTGTTCGTTTGTCAGGCTGGCGGCGACAACTTGCCGCTCACTCAACTGGCGCACCAACCGGCCGGCGGCATCCAAGGCCTCGGTTTCCGTAGCGTAGGAATCAAACCGCCGTTTGCCGTCGGCATAGTTGGCCACCATATAGCCCGTGCCGCCGGATGAAGTGGCGCGGCGATAGACGGTGACCGACTCCCGGCCAAGGGTGATTTTCCGGGGCCACACCCGTGCCTTCGGCTTGGTTCGCGACGGCTTCTTTCCCATGCGCAACTGTTGCAATACTGTTGCACTTTTGGAAAGAAGAATCGTAATTCACACACCGAAAACAGCCGTAAGTGTTTGATTTTAAAGTGGAGCCAATGGTCGGGATTGAACCGACGACCTACGGTTTACGAAACCGTTGCTCTACCACTGAGCTACATTGGCCTCGAAGGCTGTTTCTCTTATCGGTGCTCGTGATTTTCGAGGCAAGGAATTTCTTCCGAAACACATACGCCGAGTGCTAGAATGAATCCAGTCTGGCTATGAATACTTACGCCACTTATCGCAGCTTACCTCCTCTGGCTGGCCTTTGCTCGCTCGCCGAAGCCTCGCGACCCGGCCTCTCCGTCGAGCAATGCGTCCGCCGCCTCAAGCGTTATCATTACGCCTTCAAGCGGCTCCACGGCATCTTCATCGCACGACTCACTGCCGAACCGATTTACGAGTTGAAGATGGTTTTCAGTCTTCACGCCCATCTTTGCGCAGAACACACGGCTGCCCTGCGCAATCGTGTCGGCGAAATGCGCGAACCGCCGCTCGGTCTCGAAGAAGCTCCCGACGCAGCTCTCGAGATTCTCTTTGATGAAATCCTCGCCGCGCCGACGACCGATGAACTCTTGCTCGGCTTGTACGAAGTCGCCCTGCCCGCACTTGAGGCTGCGCTCGAGAAGCACCGCGAGGAAACCAACCCGCTCGCCGATCAACCGACCATGCGCTTCTGCAAGTTCGCGCTGCTGGAACTGGACGAGATGTGCACATACGGCGCGCAGTCCATCGCATCCGTCATCGCGCCGGAGACGCGGCAGCGCGCTGGTGCGTGGATGGAATTGCTCGACGCTTGTCTCGCTGCCGCAGGCAACTTAGACGGCACAGCGGAGCTGAGCGGCAACGTGATTGATCGTCAGCATTCCGCGAAACCGTTCGTCTTCGATAGCCGTCCGCGGCGCGACGAGCGTTTTCCCGATTCGTACAACATGGGCGTCAACGCCGAGGTTTTCCTTTACGACGAAGCGATGCCGCCGCAGGCGAAGACGCTGATGATGTTTTACAAACGGCTCCGCGAAATCGACGTCCCCGAGATGATGGCGAGCATCATCGCCGAGACGCCCGGCAAGCCGTGGGGTTACTACCGCGACCTCACGCGCCAGCTCTGGGACGAGGCTCGCCACGCGATGATGGGCGAGGTCGGCTTCGCCAGCCTCAACATCGACTGGCCAAAAGATGTGATGGTGAACTTCACTTGGTCGCTCGCCCTCAACACCCAACTCAAGCCCATTGAGCGCCACGCGGTTCTCTATTTCATCGAGCAAGGCCTCATGCCCAAGACCGGCAAGCGCCACGAATGGGAGGTCGGTCTCGCCTCTGGCAATCGGCTCTCCGCACTTTTCCAAGATTACGATTGGGCGGACGAAGTGCTGCACTCGCGCGTCGGTCGTGATTGGTATGTGAAGGAAATCGGCGATCCGAAGAAGGCTGCGGATTACGGCGATGCGTGTTGGAGTCGCGTGTTGATGGACTGGAATAAGTATCGCGAAGAAGGACTCACGCAACATCGCAACTGGTGGCCGGACGCCTACTGCGCTGCGTGCAAAACGTGGGGCGTGGAACCGGATGCGAAGGTGCTCGCCTACGACACCAGCTACCAAAGCGTGCGCGCGGATTTGAAGAATCTCTCCACCTCGGCGTGAGCCGGTTCAAATCCCGCGCGCTTTGTTCAGCGCGAGCGCGAGCGCGTGTCCGAGCCAGACGGCGAGCAGGCAGATCGCGACCGACACCAGTACGTTCACGCCAGCGCGCGCCCATTCGCCTTTGTCGGCCAGTTGCAACGTCTCGAGGCTGAAGCTCGAGAAAGTCGTGTAGCCGCCGCACACGCCGACGAGTAGGAAAATCCGCACCGACGGCGGCAGCAGCGATTCACCGCCCGCGATCTTGAGCGATGCAAGAAGCCCGATTACGAAGGAGCCGCTGACGTTCACCAGAATCGTGCCGATTGGAAAACCAACCAACGTCGGCAGCTTCGATTCGAGACCGCGCTGAAGCCAACCGCCCAACGCGAAACGCATGACGCTGCCGAGCGCGCCGCCAATCGCGACCGAGAGACAAGTGGCCAGCGTGAGATTCATCGTGCTGATTGTTTTCCAGACAGCGGTTTCAAAACAGAAAAATGCTAGAGCGCCGGAAGGTTCAAGACAACTCCAACCTCCAGGCACACGCACGCTTCTCTCAATGTTGACCGATGGCGCGCGATGGCGATGTTTTCAAAAGGGCTGACAAGCGACCTGTTTTGGGTAATGTTCACCGCGTGCCCGAATCGGGAACGAAGACGGTCCTCATCATTGACGACGATCCGGTCGTGGGGTTGATCCTCAACCGCATCCTCGCGCGCAACGGATGGCGCGTGCTCGATGCGAAAGATGGCGAGGCTGGCCTGAAGCTCGCCGGGGAACATCGCCCCGACCTCGTCATCTGCGATTTATTGATGCCGCGCTCGAACGGCTTCGTCGTCTGCCGCACCCTGCGACAGGACACCGCGTACACGCCGCGGATCATCGTCACCACCACCAGCGCCTACGAGTCCGACCGGAACAGTGCGCTCGATTCCGGTGCGGACGCCTTCTTCATCAAGCCGGTCGCCCCCGAACCGTTCCTGAAAATCGTCAAGCGCGTGATGTCCTCGAAGCCAGCACACACGAAGAAATCTTCCGTCCGCAAGCGCCGCACCAGCAAGCCTGTCGTGCAGCGATTGAAAGGCGACGGCTCGACCACGGTGCGTTTCTGGGGCGTCCGCGGCTCGATCCCGACGCCCGGTCCGGCGACGGCACATTACGGCGGCAACACCACGTGCGTGGAAGTCCGCGCTGACGGCGAGGTGATCGTGCTCGACGCAGGCACGGGCATTCGTGATCTCGGCCTCGCTTTGCAGAAAGAGGCCGCCGGCCGCCCCGTGCGCGCGAGCCTGCTCATCACGCACACGCACTGGGATCACATCCAAGGTTTCCCCTTCTTCATCCCCGCGTACCATCCGCAGAACGAGGTGCAAGTATTCGGCTACGAAGGCGCGCGCCAAGGGTTGGAAGCGGTTTTCAGCTCGCAGATGGAGAACCCGTATTTCCCCGTGAGCCTTGAGCAGATGCCCGGCCACGTGAAGATCCGGGAGCAGCGCGGGATGGAGTTCGCAATTGGGAAGGTGAAGGTGAAGGCCGCCTTCGTGAACCACCCCGGTATCTGCGTCGCCTACCGGCTCGAGAGCCGCGCGGGCACGGTAGTCTTCGCCCCCGACTACGAACCGTTCTCACGCTTCAAACTGCACTCGATGGGCGCGGCGACTTCCAGCGCCGAGATGATTCACGACTTCGTCCATCAACAGGACCAGAAGATGGTGGAGTTCATCCGCGGCGCGGATGTGCTGATCATGGACGCGCAGTACGACACCGAGGAATATCGGCACCACGTCGGCTGGGGTCATTCTTGCGTGGAGGACACCGTGGCCACCGCGATTGACGCCGACGTCAAGCGGCTCTACCTCTTCCACCACGATCCCGGGCACGATGACCGCAAGATTCACGCGATGGTCGCCGAAGCGAAACGTCTCGTGAAACGAGCCGGCGCAAAGCTAATCGTGGAAGGCGCACGTGAAGGCGCCACCTGCGTGCTGAAACCTTCGAAACAACGCGCCAATCGCGGCGTCTAGCTACGGCCACGCTCTTCTTCGGCCGCACGTTTGAACCGGATAAAATCGTAGTGACGGTGGTTATCTTCACGGATGCGATGCACGAGGGTTTGGCACACCGCCACGAGAAATGGTGTAGCAAGCTCTGGAAATTCTTCCGTGAGTTTCTGAAACGATTCCGCCGAAATCTTCAGCAACACGCTGTGCTGATTCGCCACTACATCGGCCGAACGCAGACCGTGGTCGAAAAGCGAAATCTCGCCGAAGAAATCGCCCGCCTTCAGATGGGCGATCGTGTTCTCCTTGTCGCCGATGATGGATCGCACGCGCACCAATCCTTCCAGCAACAGATACATCGCATCACCCGACTCGCCTTGGCGCACCAGCACGTCGTGCTGCAGCACATACTGCACCTCCATGAATTGCGCGAATCGGCCGAGTTGCTGGTCGCTTAGCTCGTTGAGAATGGAAACCTTACGCAGCGAACCAGGCTTGATACCGGCGATGAGCGGGTTTGCTTCGGCCACACGCGTCACCGGACGACCATCTGCTTCAGCGAAGTGCTTCTTGAATTCAGGAACTTCACCCGCAGCTTTCCACACCTTGTCCTTCTCGACGAAAATCCACGTGTCGGGCAACACGCGCTGTTCCGCGATCCAGCCCACCGCCACAGCGTGATCCACGGGGCCGTACACGACGTCGTCCACGGCCCAGATTTTGTATCCGTGTTGGGTTTCTGCCATAGGATGGCGCGAGATTAGCGGCGGGATGCTCTCAACTCAAGCGCGCAGTCCGCTCGCGCTGAATAAGCCTTGAAATCGGGCGGCTCAACCGCAGAATGCCCCGAACTTTCTGACTGGCCGAACACCATGACTCACACCGCCTCCACTCCCGCTCGCAGCACTCTCTCCTTCGCTGTGGCGATTTTCACCGGCGCATTCCTGCTCTTCCTCGTCCAGCCGCTCATCGGCAAATATATCCTGCCGTGGTTCGGCGGGAGCCCCGGCGTCTGGACCACCTGCCTGCTCTTCTTCCAGTGCGTGCTGCTCGCCGGATACGCCTACGCGCACCTGCTCACGACCTTTCTCAAACCGCGCCAGCAAGTCATCACCCACCTCGCCGTCGTCGCCATTGCGCTCGCCACGCTGCCCATCATTCCGAGCGACCAACTCAAACCGGCCGGCGACGGCGATCCGATTCTGCAAATCCTCCTCGTGCTCAGCCGTACCATCGGACTGCCTTACCTCGCCCTCTCGGCCACTGGCCCGCTGATGCAGGCGTGGTTCTCACGCGCGCATCCAGGCCAATCGCCCTACCGACTTTACGCGCTCTCGAACATCGGTTCGCTCCTCGCCCTGCTCGCTTATCCAGTGTTAGTGGAAACGAGTCTCTCCCGTCCCGCGCAAGCGCGTTGGTGGTCGTTTGGAATGGTCGCCTTCGCCGCCGCCGCCTGCTGGTGCGCGCGTGAACTCTGGTCCGCTCCGATCGACGAGCAGAAATCCGACGCGGCCGCGACTGATAAATCCGACGAAGAAGTGAAGGTGCCCGGACGTGCGTTTCTCTGGCTCGCGCTTCCCGCCTGCGCCACCGCGGTGCTGATGGCAGCGACGAACAAAATCTGCCAAGACGTCGCCGTGGTGCCGTTCCTCTGGGTGTTGCCGCTCGCGCTCTATCTCATCACCTTCATCATCGCCTTCGACAGCCCGCGCTGGTATTCGCGCGCGTGGTATGGCCGTGCGCTCATCCTCTGCTGGGCGGCCGTCACGTGGGCAATGTTCAAAGGCGTGGATGTGAGCATCGCCAAGCAACTGCTCATCTACTCCGCCACACTGTTCGTCACCTGCATGGTCTGCCACGGCGAACTGTATCAACTGCGCCCCGCGCCCCGCCGGCTCACCGCCTACTTCCTCACCATCTCCGCCGGCGGTGCACTCGGCGGCCTCTTCGTCGCGCTGCTCGCGCCGATGGTTTTCAACTCTTACATGGAGTTCAATATCGGCCTGTTCGCCAGCGGATTGCTCTTCACATTGGTTTGCCTGTTGCGCAAAAGCATCTGGCCCATCGGCCGCTGGCAGGTGGCAATCGCCTGCACGATGAGCTGGACGGCTGCCTGCTGGGCGATTTTCCGTTACACAGAAGTTTCCATCGCCGCGCAAATCGGATTGGGCGCGACCGCGCTCGTCGTCGCGGCGGTCGTGAGCCATTTCCTGCCGCGCTGGATTGGCGCGCCGGAGAAACCTTCCCTGCCCTTCCAGATCGCCGTCGGCACTGTCGGCGCGCTCGCCAGCCTGCTCGCCGCGCTGGTGCTTCTGCTCGTCACCCGTTCCTACGAAGAGTATCGACTCGCCATCTGGGGCGGCGCAGCACTGCTCGCCGTCATCTGTTACATCTGGATCAGCGTGGGACCGGCGACGCGCTGGAACGTGCCCGTGTGGATTCCGCTTCTGCCTGTAATTGGCGCGCTCGGCTGGGGCCTCTGGTCGCAAGCCAAAGACGCAAATGAAGGCGCCCTCTCCAGTTCGCGCAATTTCTACGGTGTGCTCGCGGTGATGGAATATTACCCGGACAATCCGGAGGAACATTATCGCCTCCTGCGCCACGGCCGCATCACGCACGGCTTCCAATACGTCGACCCCATCCACGCGCGGCGGCAGACGAGCTACTACGGCGGCAAGAGCGGTGTCGGATTGGCGATTCGCCACACACGCGCGAAAAATAAACGCGTCGGCGTGGTCGGCCTCGGCACCGGCACCATCGCTACCTACGGGCGCGAGGGCGACGTTTACCGTTTCTACGACATCAACCCCGAGGTCATCCGCCTCGCCGGCCCGGAAGGCGACACGTTCACCTATCTGAAGAACAGCGACGCGAAAATCGAAGTCGCTCTCGGCGACGCACGCCTCTCGATGGAACGCGAGGCACGCGAGGCGCCGCAGCAGTTCGATGTGATCGCGCTCGACGCCTTCAGCAGCGACGCCATTCCCGTCCACTTGGTCACCAAAGAATCCTTCGATATCTACAAGCACCACCTCGCCACCAACGGCGTCATCGCCGTGCACACTTCCAACCGCTATCTCAACCTCGAACCGGTCGTGCTCAAACTCGCGAAGCACCTCGACATGAAGGCACTTATCATCAACGGAAAAGAAGAGGACGAGTCGTGGGTTTACGGCTCCACGTGGATTCTTCTCACCAACAATCCCGCGATCCTCGACAACGACGAGGTGAAGGCCGCCCTTTCCGCGCCCAGCAAAGGCGGGGACGATGTGCCGCTTTGGACCGATGATTACGCCAGCATCTTCGCCATCCTCGAAGACAATCCGTTCGACGAGATGAGCGAGTGGCTCAAGAATCTCTTCGCAAAGAAAGCGGCTGTCACAACGGACTGACGTGTGACCGACGCTGCGCCAGCGTCGGCCGAGCTTTTCCCCGACGAGGATTTCCAGTTTCGTTTCGGCCTGCGCCCCGGCAACGCCGCCGCTTTCTTCGCGCCCACACCGCAGCACGCCGAGCTTACTCGCGAACGCAATCACTGGCTCGAGCTTGAGCCAGCCCAATACTCAGCGCTGCTGGCTGAAGGCGAACCGCTCGCCACCGAAGCCGCCACGCTCGCGCAATAATGGAACTCGGTCGATGCCGGAGAGCTGGCTGCGTTCTATAAAACCACCGTTCCTCGCGAGCAATTACTGGCGCTCGGCAAAAGCTGGGAGCCGGATTTTCTTCTGTTGCGAGCCGATGAAGCTAACTCGTTCCGACTCGTCGCCGCATGTGTTTGTTTTCCCTCTTCATGGCCGCTCGAGGAAAAAGTCGGCCGGCCTATCGCCGAAACCCACGCACCCGCACCGACGCTCAACGCCATGCTCGGCGCGGGCATCGACCAGTTCCTCGGCCGTATTCGCCCCAGCGCCGCGTGGGCGCGCTCGAACTGGGGGCTCAACCGCTCGCCCGCGTTGAATCAGCATCCCAGTCAGCACACGCCGAGACTCGGTTCACCGTTGCGTGCGGACGAAGTGTGGCTGCGCGTCGAGAATCAGATTTTCTTCCGCCTTCCAGAAACGGGCGGACTCCTCTTCGGGATCCGCATCGAGAACGCCTCACTGAGCGATGTGAAGAAGTGGCCCGACGCCGAGCGTGGGCTTCCTCGCGCGCTGCGGACGATGCCCGAAGAAATTGCCCGCTACAAAGGGATCGTCACCGCGCGCGAAGAAATCGCCGCGCTGCTTTGATCACTCCGAGACTTCCTCGACGAGTGGACTAGCCTTACGACCGCGACCGCCGGACTTGATCTCCGGCACGAGCATCAGCGTCGCTGCGAGAATCAATCCGCCAGACACCCACGCCATCGGCGCAAGCGAACCGGGTTGCACCAGTTGAAATCCGAGAATCGGCGCAATCACGCCGCGCAGGCCAGTAAAGAATGTATGCACCGCCATGTAATCCGCCACGCGTTCCGGCGGCGCGAACTTCGTTACCCACAACCCCCACGCCACGTCGCCGCCCGCGTTCGCTACGCCAAAAATCACCGCGCCGATTACGAGGCCCGTGAGATCGTTGCCGGTGAAAAATGAGAGGATGCCGAGCGCGAATCCGATGTTCAGCACAATGCGCATCACGAAAAAGTTCATCCGGTCGAATAGCCAACCCCACAGTGGGCTGAGCGCAAACCGCGCCATGTTCGGAATCACACTCACCAGCAACGCCACCTCGGCCGCATCGAGCGTCTGATGGTGCATCGCTTCGTACGCTGGGTTCGCGAGATATTCCACGCGCAGCGGATACATCATCAGATTCGCGAAGCCCATCAGCATCCAGCAGATCAGCGTCCAGCGGAAGAGTCGGTCCGCTCGCACCGCATGGAACGCCCGCAGCGGATGCGCACTGCCAGACTCCGTGAGCGGACGTGACGGCAGTTTCGTGAAACACCAACTCGCGAACCCGAATGCGGCGGCGAACAACACCAGCAGCCAGCGCATGTAGAAAACGAAGTCGCGACTCAGCAGAAAACCCGCCGCGTATGCGAAGATAACTGCCGCGCCGATGCGGATCATCAACGCCCGCGAAAAGAGCCGGCCGCGCGCCACCTCGGGATAGTTGTCCTGATACACCTGCGTCATCAGCGGGATGGTCGCCGAAGCCGCTGCCATCGCGATCATCCCACCAGCCACGTAGATCGGCAGCCACGGCAACAACGCCATCACCAGAAAACTCACCGCGCCCACCGCCGCCGCGAGCGAGGCCGCCTTCGCCGCTGGCCAGCGCGCGCGCTCCACCCAACCCACCACAAGCGGCCCGAGCATCAGTCCCACACTCCCGCCGATGCTGAGCAATCCTTTGGCTGTGGCGCCAGCGGAGAAGTGACGAACCGCGATGAGCAGCAGAAAAGTTGTCCCCGCCGTCTCGAGAATGCCGCCGCTCACCGCGCGCCAGCGCTCGTAGCGAAAGGTGGTTTCCGTGTGATTGGCGGACACTCGCGGGAGGATGACGGATTTTCGCCGCGGATGAAACATTGATTCATCGAGCCGGTGCCCGACGATGATCGACGATGTCGCCAGCTAAAGAAATTGGCTGATGGGCAGCAACCGCCATTGTCCGGGCGCCAAACCGGCGAGGTCGAATTCGCCGAACCGGCTGCGGTGAAGTCGCACCACCTCACAGCCTTGGCTCTCGAACATCCGTTTCACCTGATGGTATCGGCCCTCAACGAGTTCGAGCCGCGCCTCACGCGGTCCGAGAATTTCGAGCTTCGCCGGCAGACACGGCTTCTCTTCGCCCTCGAGCATCAACGTGCCGGCCGCGAACAACTCCACGAGCCGCGGTTCCAAATCGCGATTCACGGTCACTTCATAAACTTTCGCGACCTTGTGCTTTGGCGAAGTCCAACGCTGCACCAACGCGCCGTTGTCCGTCACCAGCAGAACGCCCGTCGTGTCCCTGTCGAGTCGGCCGACAGTCGCCACGGGAGGATTGCAGCGCGACCAGCGCGCCGGCAGCAAATCATACACAGTCTGCCCTTCGTTCGCGCCGTGTGAGCAGACGCAGCCGGCGGGCTTGTGGAACAAGGCGAGAATCCCCTCGGGACATTCGATGGGCGCGCCGTCCACGAACACCTTCGCCGGATCCGCTTTGTCATTCGCCGAATCGGCGGCGATGCCATCCACTAACACGCGGCCGCCCTTCACCCAAAGGCGCGCCTCACTCCGGCTGCAGTAGCCGTAGTTCGAGAGAATCTGATCGAGGCGGCGGGGTTTCATTTGTGCGGACACGCCGTCGTTCTACACAAACGCACCGACGACGCAACCGGCAATACGTCAGCAACCCCAATGAGCTTGCGCAGATGCTTGTGGCCTGCGAGATAATTGCTCAGCCATGAAACGCCCTTCCGCTTTGGATTCCGCAGACTCTACTTCCATCACGCGTCGGGATTTCGTGCGCACCAACTCTGCGTTCGCCGTAGCGGCATTCGTAGGCGGACTTTCCACAACTCGCGCAGCCGAAGTTCCTGCTCCGCCGAAACCCGCTCACCGTCCACTGATCACGCCCGCCGCCAAGTTTAGCGATGTCTCTCGTGGCAACCCAAAACCGCATTCGCTCAAAGGCGAGGCTCTCATTCAAGCGCGGCTCACGCCGGAGTCGTGGCGGTTGGAGATCACCGCGGATACGGCGGCGAACCCAACGATCAAAGAGATCGCCGACATCAGCAAGCCGCTCACTCTCGCCGATGGAAACGCCCTGGATCTGGCCGCGTTGCTGGAGCTAGGCAAAAAACACAGCGTGAGATTCCTCAAGGCGATGCAGTGCCTGAATATTCCCGCGCCGCTCGGGCAGGGCTTGTGGGAAGGCGTGCCGTTGCGCGAGGTGCTGCGGCTCTGCGGCAGGATGAACAACGTGCGCCGCATTTATTTCTGGGGCTTTCACAACAACGATCCGAAGCAACTTTTTCGATCCTCGCTCAGCTACACGCAGGCGATAGAGACGCCGCCGGGCGAGTTGCCCGCTTTCCTCGCGTATCGCCTCAACGGCGAGCCGCTCTCGCTCATCCGCGGCGGTCCCGTGCGTATGGTTATCCCGTGGGCGTACGGCTTCAAATCCATCAAGTGGCTGCAACGGATCGCGCTCACCAACGATTACCGCGCCAACGACACGTACGCCGAACAGAACAACGATCCCGAGTCGTTTTTGAAAACGGCGGCGTACATCGATGGTCTCCCGGCGAAGATTCCCGCAGGCAAGCCGATCGCCATCACCGGCCTCGTCATGGCTGGATTATCCGGCGTGAAACGTGTGGAGTATTGCCTGCAACGCGACGACTCCAAACCCGGCGAGCCGAAAGTGGAAGCGCCGGAGCAATGGAATGAAGCGCAACTCGAAGAGCCACCCGCCGACTGGAGTAGCGTCCTCCCCGTCGGTGTGGCGTCACGCCAAGTTCTCGGTTTCGATTCGAATACAGGCAAGCCCGCAACGTGGCCGCTGCGTTACAGCATGATTTCGTGGACCGCCACGTTGAAGGGGCTCGCTCCCGGAAAATATGCCCTGCGCGCGCGCGCGGTGGATTTGAATGGGTTCGCTCAACCCGAGCCGCGGGCGAGTCAGAAAGCGGGCAGGAACGCGCTCGAATTGCGCGAGTTTCAGGTGATGTAGCTCACTCGGCTCCGACTCACCACGGCCGTGCGATCTTGGAGCGGTTGCCGGGAGAGGCTCCACCCTCGGAGTCGCGGCGCGGCGGGATGATCCAAGGTTTCGGCAACGATTCCTCCTCCAGCACGACGTCCGTTGAGACAGCTGGCTTCGGCGCCTGAAATTCAGTGATGGCCGCATCAATCACGCCGAGCAACTCCCAGCGACCTTGGTTCTCCTTCGCGGAACAGGTGTAAATCTCCGGCAGATTCTCGCACCACTCCGCGATACACTCCGTGAACGCGGCGATGTTTGCCTGCACCGCCTCGGGCTTCACCGTGTCGGTCTTGGTGAAAACGAGCACGAACGGGACGGCGCTGTTGATGAGCCACTCCACAAACTCCAGATCGATCGGCTGCGGCGGCAGACTCGAATCGATCAGCGCGAAGACACAGCAGAGATTCGGTCGCTCCTCCAGATATTCGGCGACCGCCGCATTGAACTTCGCCTTGGTTTTCTTCGCCGCCTGCGCGAACCCGTAGCCCGGCAAATCCACCAAGCGCCACGTCTTGTTCATCGTGAACATGTTGATGAGCTTGGTGAAGCCGGGCGTGGCAGAAACGCGCGCCAAGTCACGCTCGCCCGCCAGCATGTTCAGCAACGAAGACTTGCCCACGTTGGACCGCCCGATGAAAGCGAACTCCGGCAGCGACTCGTCTGGACACGAAGCGAGGTCCGGCGCGCTGCGGTCAAAAATAGCGGATGCAATGTTCACAATCGGAAACGACCACGCGACTTTCGCAGCAAATCGCCTCCGCTGACACAACCAATTTTGAGAACGTGTTCGCTGTGGTGTCACGCTTTGCAAAGTCATTTTCAAAGTTGCCATAATAGACTAACTGGACTAACGTAGTTGCAATGAAAACCGTGAATGTTCACGAGGCGAAGACCAACTTTTCCAGTCTGCTTTCCAAATTGGAAGCGGACAGCGAAACCATCGTCATCTGCCGCAACGGAGAACCGATCGCCGACCTTGTGCCGCACAAGAGGGCGAGCCGGATCAAGCCGCATCCGATTTTGGGCAAGATGAA
>CAMASG010000040.1 GCA_945860945.1 Akkermansia muciniphila | reverse complement strand
AATCACGGCCACGACATTCTTCGCCACACCTTCGCCAGCCATCATCTCGCGGCGCATCAATCCATCGAGAAGACGGCTCACGCGCTGAACCATCGCGGGGCGGATATGCTCTTCCGCCATTACCGCGCCGCGGTGAAGCCGGCGGAGGGAGTGAGGTTCTTCCAGATCCGGCCGAAGTGAGTCGGTAAAAAAGAGGCGCCCGACTTTCGCCGAGCGTCATTAAGACAACTCGCATCTCTAGGCGTAGAGATAGACGACCTTCGGCGCACCGATGCGGTAGAGTCGGCTTTTGCCCGGCTTTTCCGTGGTGATGAACTCGTCGGCCTTGAGGTCGGCCGCCGCCGCCAGATGGAGGGAGTCAAACGCGGTCAACCCATGGGCGGAACCGAGCTTCAACGCCTCGACCAGAAGCCCCTCATCCAGCTTACGCCAGCGTCGGATGGACTTGAAGAAGTCCTCATAAAAGGCCACCTCGGGGGCGGATTTGTGAAAGGCGGCCAGCGGAATCAACTCCAGCCGCGCCACCGTGGACGATACGAAGACGCGGTCCGGATCGTTCAGCAGGTCGAACGCGGGACAGTCCTTCACCTTCCACGCGTCCAGCAGGCAGCCCGTGTCCAGATAGGTCACCTTAGGCATTACGGCGCTCCCCGCGGCGGCGCGCCAGTTCGGCGCGGCTCTCTGCGGCGGTCAAGGTTTCGCCTCCCGCCGCCAGATGGGCTTGCCGCCGCCGCCAGAGTTTTCTGGCCAGCGGTGTCAGTGGATTGAACCCCTCCATTCTCTGGGCCTTCTCCTCGATAGCCTCCCGGACAAACTCGCTCACGTTGGCGGCCAACCGCGAGAGGCGGGCTTTCTGGGCCTCGGGAATCTTGATGGTCAGCGTCGTCATACCGTGACGGTATTACCGGTGACGCCAGAGCGCAAGCGAAACCCTCACCGCACCTTCATCCGCGCGTCCACGACGGGGTGGATGATGCGGAACGCGTTGGCGGGATACTCCACCGTGTCGTAGTCGGGATTAAGGCTCTCGAGTCGAATGGTGTCGCCGTTGTGGCCGGCGCGCTTGAACCGCTTGACGTAAAACGACAATTACCCTTCCCCTCCCGTCGCCTCATTCCAAAATTTTGCCAAGACTAGGGCTGGATAAAAGCTGCTTTTTCCTGTGTCGCTGCGCGTTGTTTTACGCGGTTGAGACACCAGCAGGGTGGGCCACGCGGAGGCGAGCGTAGAGAGTCGGAGCCTGGCCTACCCTGCAACGGAGAGCGTAGCCGCGACGGTTCCGCACATCGTTGCGCTCCTCCACTCCGCAAAGCTCCGTCACACCATCTCCCCCCACGCGTGCCCCAACCGCAAATAAGCAAAGGGAAATCCCTGATGCGAAGAGCGAAGGAATCCCCTGCGACCGCGCCTGAGATTCACAGCGGCGCAACTTCTTCTGCGATCACTTCTTCTTGAACTCGTCCGCGCGCCTTCGCCCCTCGGCACGCTGCGCGGCTGTCAAATGGCGTTCGCTGTACGAAATATCTCCCTCGGCGACCCCAGTCCTCTGCGCCTCAGCCAGCAGAAACCACTTGTAAGCCTCAACATTATCCTTCGTCACGCCTAGTCCATAGCCATACATCCGCCCGAGGTAGAGCTGTCCGAAGGGATTACCTTGAATGGCGGCTTTGCGATACCACTTCACCGCCTCAACCGCATCCTTCGCCACGCCGAAGCCACTTTCATACATATCCCCGAGACGGCGCTGCGCGTCGGCATCACCCTTTTCCGCTTTTTCTCCCGCAGATCCGAAGTAGGAGTAGGTGGATTTCTCTTCTTCCAGTTTTTTACCGCAGCCAAGCAGAGCGGCGGCCAGAATGAGGCTGGGAACGAACAATCGGGGAGTCTTCATCCGTCCACTTTCATCCGTCCACTTACCAAACCGCTGCCACTCCGCAAGGCTTCCTCACACTATCTGCCGCACGCGCTCTCTTCGCCGCCAAAGTCGGCAATTTCAGAGCCAAACTCGCCATGTTCAGACTTAAAGTCGCCAAGGTTGGACTCAGGTCGCCAGCTCCGGACTCAACTTCGCCATCCTCGAACTTAAACTTGCCATCTTCAGACTCAACTTCGCCAAGTTTGGTTCCAAGGTCGCCATCCTCAACCTGAACTCACCATCTTCAGACTTAAACTCGCCGAGGTTGGAGCCAGACTTGGCGATTTTGTCCTGATGGGGGCCGCGCCGGAGACGTCTTACTCCTGACCCTGCGGCTCTGCGGCGCCCTCTACAGGCCGCAAGCCGGGCTTGCCCCTTCTGCCGGTCTTAAAAGTCCATTGAGTCGCGCGGAAATACTTTCATAAGTTGTTGAATAGTAACTATTTAAGCGAGTCAAAATTGTGGTCAATATGACCATTATGAAAACGAAGAGAACAAACATGGATCCCTCCGGGCGTGACCCGCAGGGACATAGCAAACCCAGCCATCAACTCAACAAGGAGGTCCAATGAAAGCCGGATTCAATGAGGAACATAACCGAGGGAAGAAGGTCTATCATGCCGTCACGGGTCTCGCGCAGCATTGCGAGCCGATAGCGCAGATCGCCAGCGGTGTGGCGCAAACATTGGTGGATGCCGACGCCCTTGTGGCGGAAGCCTTCGACCACGACAAGAAGGGGGTGCAACTCGACCTGCGTGAGGAACATATCACGCAGCGGTTCATCGACCTGCGCTCTTCGGCGCATCACATGGTCTGGGGCATGCTCGATGAGGGGCCCAACAGCGATCTGCTGCCGCAAATGGATTATAAACGGGCCGTGGACCGGAACAGCAGCAGCAGCAGCGGTGGCAGTGATGAAGCCCCGCCCGGCGCGCCCGCGAGCGGTTCAGCGCCCAACAACAACTGATAAAACAAACACCCCCTGCCAGTCGCGATGCTGGCAGGGGAGTTATTCCTCTCGCCGCGCCCGATTTCATTTTGGTGGGTGAGGATGCGGCGAGGGGTTCGGGGAGGGCAGGTGCTTTTTGTTTGCGCGGGCGGGGTTTGCGGCTAACGTCAGCGCACTTCCGATTATGAAGATAACACGTTTGACCTCTCCGTTTCTATTCCTCTCGCTGCTCTCGATCCTCTGCCTGACGGCGTGCGGCAAGAAGGGTTCGCCGAGCGCGGGTCCAGCCAAGCCGGCGGCCGCGCCGTTGCCGGAGAAGCCGCTGGTGGCGAAGTGTGAGCCGGGGGTGCACGGGGGGCGGTTGGTGATCGCGACGTTCGGTGACCCGAAGACGTTCAACCCGATCACGGAGAATGAATCGAGCTCGACGGATATTATCCGGCTTCTCTTCAGCGGTCTGCTGAGCGTGGATACGCAGACGCAGACGGTGGGGCCGGGTCTCGCGGAGTCGTGGACGGTGGAGCCGGATCAGAAGACGTGGACCTTCGTGTTGCGCAAGGGTGTGGTGTGGAGTGATGGCAAGCCGTTGACGGCGGATGATGTGATCTTCACGTGGGATGTGATTTACGCCCCGGAGATCGACAATGTGACGGCGGACCTTTTCAAGATCGATGGAAAGAATTTCAAGGTGACGAAGGTGGATGATCTCACGGTGAAGGTGGTGACGCCGGAGCCGTATGCGCCGTTCATCGAGTATTTCGGCAGCGTGCCGATCATCCCCAAGCATGTGCTGGAATCGGCGGTGAAGGAGAAGCGGTTTCCCGCGGCGTACGGCATCAACACGAAGCCGGAGGAGTTGGTGGGGTGCGGTCCGTTCAAGCTGAAGCAGTTCAAGCCGGGTGAGTTGACGTTGCTCGAGCGGAACCCGAACTATTTCGTGGTGGATAGCAAGGGGCAGCGGTTGCCGTATCTGGATAACGTGATCTACACGGTGCTGCCGGATATGAACGCGATGAGCCTGCGGTTCCTGAAGGGGGAGGCGGATATGCACGAGAACGTGCGGCCGGATGAGTACGAGCGGTTCAAGACGGAGTCGGAGAAGGGCAAGTTTAACCTGATGGAGCTGGGGCTCGGGCTGGAGCGCGGCTTCCTCTGGTTCAACCAGAACACGAACCAGCAGGCGAAGGGCGGCCAGCCGATCGTCGCGGCGCACAAGCTGAACTGGTTCCGCAACGCGAAGTTCCGGCAGGCGATCAGCCACGCGATCGACCGGCCCAGCATCGTGAAGGCCATCTACGCGGGGCGCGCCTTTCCAAACTACGGCTTCGTCTCGCTCGAGAACAAGAAGTGGAACAACCCCGAGGTGCCGAAGTTTCCCTTCGACCTCGCGCGGGCGCGGGCGTTGCTGAAGGAGATCGGCATCGAGGACCGGAACAATGACGGCATGCTCGAAGACGCGAGCGGCAAAGTGCTCGAGTTCGTCCTGAGCACGAACACGGGCAACAGTGTTCGCGAGCGCATGGCGGTGTTGATCCAGGACGATCTGAAGAAGCTCGGCGTGAAACTGGTGTTCCAGCCGATCGAGTTCAACACGCTCGTCGCCAAGATCAACAACACCTACGACTACGACTGCATCCTGCTCGGACTCGGCGGCGGCGGCCTGGACCCGGCCTCGAGCATGAACGTGCTGAAGAGCGATGGGTTCACGCACCAGTGGTTCCCGCGCCAGAAGACGCCGGCGACCGAGTGGGAGGCGCGGATTGATTTCCTGATGAACGCGCAGATCAAAGAACTCGATTTCGCGCAGCGCAAGAAGTTCTTCGACGAGGTGCAGACGATTCTTTCCGAGCAGCAGCCGATGATCTACACCGTCGCGCCGATCGTCTATTCGGCCGTGCGGTCCGACCTCGGCAACGTGCGGCCGACGGTGCTGAGCAGCTACCGGATCTCGTGGAACGCCGAGGAGCTGTACTTCAAGAAGAAGTAGTAGAAGTGACGGGCGCATCACCCGACGGCCGCGAGTGAATCACCGGCCACTCACTTCTTGGGCGGGGGGGCGTTCGTCGCGGGCGAGTTGGTGACGGGCCCGAGCGGCGGACGCGGAGGGCGGTTGGTGAGGTTGGTCAGGACGGACTGGGGCAATCCCAAGGCGCTGACCAATCGGACGGCTATCTGCGGGCTGGAACGTTCCAGCGTCCGTTCCAAAACGACGCCCTTAATCTTGTCGTAGGGCTGCAGATCCACGCGGCCCTTCTCGGCGGTGGCGGAGCGTTCCAGATAGAGATTGTAGATCTGGCGCGCCATCCGCTCGAATCCCACGGCACGATCCTCCTCGCCGAGGGCTAGCTCGTAGAAATGCCGGGAGAGCAGGCCCTCGATGGTGCTCTGGGTCTTGTCCTTGCCGCCGGTGCCCATCTGCTCCTGCACGCGCATCAGCACGAACTTGTCGAAGTTCACGCCGTCGGCGATGACGGAGGGCTCCGTCCGGCGCAGGAAGTCAGCGTAGTGCAGGGCGAGGTAACGCAGCCATTCCGCCGCCTCCTTCTCGCGGTTGTGCATGTAGAGCTGGGTGATAGCCGTCTTGAGGAAGTTACGGTGACCGTTGGCCACGTTCTCCTTCATCTCGGGCGTCGCCTCGGCCAGTTGGTCCACGTAGGACTGGTTGACCTTCTTCGTGATGTCGAGGTTGGGGCTGGTCTCGTAAACCCGGTCGTAACGGTTCTCCACAAGCCGGCCGCGTATGAAGGCCAGCTGCATCGATTGATACACCACGCGGCGGAGCTTGATGAAGAGGTCGCGGCGAGCGGCGTTGTCCCGCGTCTTTTCCAGCCCCAGCCAACCCCAGTAGATGGCGTGCGTCTCGGGCAGTCGCCACTCGAGCGGCCCGTAGATCTGGTTCACCCGCTTCATCGCGGACGGGTCCATCTTGTACTTCTCGCGGACGAGACGAGCGCGAGCCTTTTGCTCGTCCGTCTGCGGATTGATCAGGGCGTCAAAATCCGGCTGGGCGCCGAACAGTCCATGCATCTCCTCCGCCCACTTACGTTTATAATAGCCGTGGGCATTGTCCAGGTTCGCGCCCATCTTGTGTTGGAAATGCCATGCGAGCTCGTGGTAGAGGAGCGGCTCCTCGGGATTGTACTTCAGCCCTTCGTCCCGCAACAACGTGATGCCCCGCTGCACCCAGAGCCAGCGGTCGGCGTGATCGGGGAATTTCACGGAGACGTTGTAGGACATGTTCCACGCTTGATGCACCCAGACCGCCGGAAAGCGCGGCTGCATCTTCGTAATCCAGTCGGCGAGCTGGACCATCTCGAAGTATTTCTCGTCCTGCTGCAGCTCGTTCATCCGCAGCCAGAGATAGCTGGAGATGAGGCCGCGAAAGCCGCCGAGCGCGGCGGTGGTGAAGGCGAGGAACGGCGGCGCGTTCTCGAGCATCTCGGTGCGGTAGGTGAGCTTCAGATCCTCGCGCTGGCCGTTCAGATGCCGCTGCGAGAAGAAGACGCCCGCCAGCATCACCAAGGCCAGCAGCAGGAAGAGGGGCTTGCGGTTCGACATCATACTTTCCCCTGAGCCGTCGCCAGTTCACGCCGCGTGAAGGTGATGATGCCAATCGTGCTGATAATTCCGCCGAGCACGAACCACATCAGACCGTAAGCCTTCGCCAACTGCCCCCACGTGATGCTCCGACCCGAGCTGAGCGACTCGATCGGCGAGTAGTCCTCCACGGCTTGGATGACTTGGAGCAACACCGCGTAAATCGAGACCATCACTACATCGACGATCGCTTTCACCTTCGTCCACCCCGTCTCGGTTTTCGTCTCCTCCGAGTGGGCGCTGGTGAAGATCGTCCGGTCCTTCACGACTTCCTTGAGCATGCCGCCAGACATCACCACGATTAGCAATCCGATGCAGGCGAAAGCCGCCATCGAGAACGACATGAAGCTCGCCGCCGTCAATCCGAGCGCGGCCAGCAGACCGAACCAGCAGAAGATGATGGCCAAACCGCGCGCGAAGTTGACCGCGAAGCCCGACTCGCGATAGAGCACTTCCAATCCATCTTCCAGTGGCGCAAGCAGTGCCACATTGTTCCGCGAAGGATTGGTCAAACGAATCGTGAGCGTACCATCCTCCTCGATAGCGGAAGCTGGAATGGGAAACTCATGAAACGTGTCGGTGGTCAGCGTCTTGTCGCCGCGCACCTGATTAGGCGACTCTGGCTTTCCAATCTGCCAGATTGTCAGATACGGCTGTGGCCCGCCGCTAATCTGCGTGGACATGAACTTCACTCGCAGCATGACGATGTGATTCGTCGCGAACCCCTGCGCCGCCGGCACCTTAATCTTCCACTCCCGCATGTAGCCGGGGCGGATGATTTGCCTCTGCGCCTTGAACGTCTCGCGGATCTGCGCCGTGAACACCTCCACCAACTTCTTGTCCTGCATCTGGTCGGACGTAAGTCGCAGCGGCGCGTCTTTCCGGAAGGTTTCCTCGACCAGTGGTTCTAAATCCTGCGCCTCCTCCTTCGCCGAAGCGCGGCCGATGAGCACCTCGTGATGCAGAATCTCGCGTTGCCTTTCCGAAAGTTTCGACGTGCGGAACAGCACCAGTCCGTAAACCGTGCCGCCGGCCAACGCGAGCAACACAGCGTTCATCCCCATGACCCCAAGCCATTTTCCGATCCAAATCTGCCAACGATGAATCGGCTTCGTGGCCACCACCTGCATCTGGCACTCCTCCACGTCGCGAGCGAGTGTGCCGCACGAAAGCCAGAGCGTCGCCAAGCCGAGGATGGCCGTGATGGCGCTCAGCGTGTAGGTCATCAGAATCTGCGTGAGACCGCGCGCAGTGCCGTCGTCCTTGATGATGAGTGGCAGTCCCGCGACGCAGATCACGAGCAGCGCCGCCAGCGCCCAGATCAGGCGGAAACGCAGCGCGGCCTTCCACGTCAGACAAACGATGGCCCAAATCTGTTGCATCAGGAAATTAGTTCAGCGGAGAAACGCGCTCACTTCTTGTCGCCGCCCAGCAAGCCGGACAACTTCTCGTTCGCCTTGCTCAAATCCACTTTCGGCTCCGTCGTGGGGGCAGAAGCGGCTGGCGGCGCAGGTTGCGACTGCGTGAGCGCAGCGAGTTTGGTCGCATCCACTGTCGGTGCGGCGGGCGCGGTTTGGGCCGAAGCCGCCGGTGCGACGGTCGCTTGCGGAGACGCAAGGCGCTCGAGCATTTTGTCCGCCTGACTCGGCGCTTTGGCTTCACCGCCGCTCTGCAAGTAAGCCGCGACGTGGTGGCCCGAGGTCGCGCCGGAAGTCGATTCAGCGCTGGCGCGCGCCTTCTCGACCACGCCGAGAAAGTAGCTCTCGAGATTCTGCGTCGGGTTGTCCACGTGGATTTTGTCCTCAGCCACGTCCTTACGGATCACCTCGAGCACGCGCTGCATCGTCTCGCGCGACAGCGGCGGCGTGGTGATGCGCACCGAATCGCGCTCGGTGAGAAGTTCTTTGAGCGTGCCGTCGGCTTGAATCTTGCCGCCGTAATAAATCACCACGCGATCGCAGAGATCCTCCACGTCCGCGAGTAAATGGCTCGAGAGAATGACCGTCTTGCCCCGCTTCGCGAGCGCGAGGATCAGATCCTTCACCTCACGGCAGCCGATTGGATCAAGACCGGCGGTCGGCTCGTCGAGGATGACGAGGTCGGGGTCGTTGATGAGGGCCTGCGCGAGGCCGATGCGGCGCTGCATGCCCTTCGAGAACTCGCCCACCACACGCGTGCGGGTCTGGCTCAGGCCGACCATTTCCAGCAACTGCTCGGCGCGCTTCTGCCGCTCGGCCGCCGGCAATTCGAAAAGGTTTCCGAAGAAATCGAGCGTCTCGTGACAGTTCAGATAGCGGTAGAGATAAGATTCCTCGGGCAGATAACCGATGCGCGATTTCGTCACCACGTCGCGCGGCGACTTGCCGAACACCTCGATGTGGCCCTTCGTCGGATGCAGCAGGCCGAGCAGCATCTTGATGGTGGTGGACTTGCCAGAGCCGTTCGGCCCGAGCAGGCCAAAGATTTCGCCGCGACGGACGTCGAACGAGACGTTATCCACCGCGCGCGCCTTCGGTCGGCCCCAGAAATCTTTGAACACCTTCACCAAGCCGCGCACGGAGATGACCGTCTCCGTGCTGGGTTGACGTCCGTTCTCCCGATTGAGTGTCTCGATCGCCGTCATAAAATATCAGTCGCGGCTGCGATAGCGTTTTGCGGAATGAAAATAGAAAGTCGAGCAGAGCAGGAACAGCAGCCCAAGCGGGAGCGCGATAATGCCGCTCTTCTTAAAGGTCATCACGCCAACACCCGTGAACAACAAACCGGACAGCCCCATGAAAACGGCCGTCTTCGTGTAAGCGCCGGCGGTCTTTTGATACGCGGTTTTGCCACGATCGAGCAATTCGTTGAGCGCGGCCACGTGCGCTTCGCACCGACTTTTGCACGCCAATGACAATTCCACTTCGACGACGCAGTCGTGGCAGAGGCCGCGCCCGCAATGCTTGCAGATGCCGATAGCCGCTTGCGGATGAGTGAAACAATTCATGTCGCGTCAGGCGTGCGTGTGAGCGATCTCGCCGGCCGGAGCGGACTCGGTCTTGGCGGGAATCGCGGGCGCGTGACCGTGGAATGGATCGAGCTCTTCGCCTTGGCGCACGAGACGCGCGCTGTTGAAAATCACAAGCATCGCGCCCACGACGTGCAACACGGCGGCGGCGATGGGGCTCGTGATCTTGAGCGCCGCGAGGACGAAGCCGCCCAGAACGAAAAGGACGCCGAAGAAGAAGTTCTGGTTGATCACCGTGCGGGTCATGCGCGAGAGCCGCACGAGGAACGGCAGACGCCGAAGATCATTGTTCATCAGCGCAATCGTCGCGCTGTGGATCGCCACTTCGCTGCCGGCCGCGCCCATCGCGATGCCGATGTCGCCCGCGGCGAGCGCCGGCGCGTCGTTCACGCCGTCACCGACTACCGCGACTCTGTAACCCTTCGCGTGGATCTGATGGACGAACTCGACTTTATTCTGCGGCAAACAGTCGCCCACGATATCATCGCAGCCGACCTCGAGGCCGACGCGTTGAGCCACCGGCGTGCGGTCACCGGAAACGAGCGAGATACGGCGCACGCCCTCCTGCTTGAGCTCGGCGATCGCGGCGCGGGCTTCGCTGCGGACTTGATCCTGCATGCCCACCCAGCCGATGCACTTGCCGTCGCGCGCGACGAACACAAGGCTGTAGCCTTCGGTTTCGTTCACATCCACCGACGCGGTGAAATCATCCGGCACGCCATTATCCCGCAACCACTGCGCACGGCCGACGAGAACGCGCACGCCATCGACACTCGCCCGCACGCCGAGACCGGCGGTTTCGGAGAAATCCTGCGGCTCGGGCAACGTCACGCCGGCTTCCTGCGCGAGTTGTGAGAGCGCTTTCGCGGTCGGGTGGTTGCTGTATTTCTCAGCAGAGGCGGCGAAACGCAGCAGTTCCGCGGGCGCGGCACCATTGAGCGGCGAGAGTCGGCTGACGGCGAGTTTACCAGTGGTAATCGTGCCGGTTTTGTCGAAGACGAAGGCGTTGATCTTCGCGGCGGCTTCGATGTCGCTGACGTTCTTGATGAGGATGCCGAGGCGCGCGGCGGCGGAAAGGGCGGCGACCATCGCCGTCGGCGTCGCGAGAATGAACGCGCACGGACAGGCGGCGATGAAGATGGTGATGACGACCTGCAAATCCTGCGTGAACGCCCAAACGAGCGCGCCGATGACGAGCACCAGTGGCGTGTAGAAGCTCATGTACTGGTCCACGATTTTCATCAGTGGCAACTTGGTCTTCTCGGCTGCGAGAATCATCTCGCGCACGCGGCCGAGAGTGGATTCGCCGCTGGCCTTGGTCACGCGCACTTCGAGCAAGCCGGTGAGATTCTGCGTGCCGGCGAAGACGTCGTCGCCCGGCTTCTTATCCACCGAAAGCGATTCGCCGGTGATGTTCGCCTGATTGATGGAGCCGGTGCCATTCACGATGACGCCGTCAGCCGAGACGTTGTCGCCGGGCCGGATGCGGATGATGTCGCCGATGCTCAAATCCTTCACCGCGATTTCCTCTTCACCGGCCGACGTGATGCGACGAGCCTTTGTCGGAGTCAGCTTGATGAGCGACTCGATGGAAGCACGCGCGCCGGCTGCAGTGCGGGTCTCGATGATTTCGCCGAGCAACATGAAGAAGGCGACCACGCCGGCTTCCTGATAATGGCCGGAGGCGAACGACGCGAGCACGGCGATGGCCACAAGCTCGTTGGTGGTGAGCGCGCCGCGGCGCAAATCCTGAATGGCGGTACGGATGATTGGGAAGCCGAGAATGATCGCGCCAATCATCGCGCTGAAATCGTCCACGTAATGCCCCTTCCCGAGAATGAGGCCGACGATAAAGCTGTTGATGACGAACAGTAGACCGGCGATCAGCCACGGCAACGGCGTGTTGCTGTGGGAATGATCGTGGCCGCTGTCACAGCCGGCGTCGCCGTGGCTGTGGTCGTGCGAATGATCGTGATCGCCGTGACTGTGATCGTGCGGTGGCTCTTGGCGGGAGAAAAGCGAGGTGACTTGCATGGCGCGTCAGGGTTAGGGCTGAAAATCTTTCGCATCGAGCGGCTCGGGCCCGAGCAGCAAACGGAGCTGGCGCGGCTGGCCATCCGCACGTGTGGGCAGGAACCATTTCTCGGTCTTGTTGGTAAGCACACGCGCGAGTGTCTCGGTGAGACGGCGCTGCTTGAATAGATCGGGGTCCTTCTCGAAAGAAGGAAGCTGGGCGAGGAACGACTTGGCATCAGCCTGCGCGGTGAGCAGAAGACGGCGCGCTTCGGCTTCGCCGCCGTTGACGATTGCGTCGTGCTCGCCCTGCCGGCGGCTCTCGACGGCGATCTTGTAGTTGCGGGCATCGTTGATGGCCGTGCTCTTCTGCTGCTCGGCGCTGCGGGCTTGCTGGAAGGCGTCGGCCACCTGCCGCGGCTCTTTGAGCTTGTTCAACGTGACAGCGTTCCGCGCGACGATGATGGGTAATCCGTGCGCCTGCACCAACTGCCGGACGCGCTCCTCGATTGTCGCGCGCACTTCGGCCTGTTTGCTCACCGCCTCGGCAGCAGTGAAACGGGCGGAAGCGTAAAAGATCGCGTTGTTCAGCGCGCTCGATGCCACGGCTTTCGCATTCTCGAACGAGGAATCATAAACCCACAAATCGGACACTTCGTATTCGAGCCGAGCGCGGACGTGAATGATGTTCTCGTCCGCGGTGATGGTGTAGCCGTCGCGCGCGGGATTCAACGTGAGGCCCGCGGGGGGTTCCTGACCAATGGCTTCCTGCGCCGCCGTCACGGCGTACCAACCAGTGGTGGACTCGACACTTTGAAGGCGACCGGCCGCGATGCGCTTCACTTCGGCGATCGGCGAAGGCCACGCGAGGTAGAGGCCGGGTTGCTGAAGCACGCCGCCGGGACCGGGCGGTTTGCCGAAGGTGATCGGGCGAGAGAGCTTGCCGAAACGCAGCACCACGGCCTGCTCCTGCGGCTTCAAGGTGAAGAAGCCGGAGAAGATGAAGACGAGCACGAGGACGACCATCACGGCTTTGATGAAGACGAAGCTGCCGCGCAGCGCCTCGGCCATCGCGTGGGCGCCGGCCTCGCTATGCGGCGGAGGAACGGGGGAAACGGGGGATTGAGGTTCGCTCATGGCAGGCTCACTTCTTGTTCTTCACCGCTGGGCTGAGGAGATCGAAGGGCGGCGTGCGCTCGTCGAGAATCAGAGTGGAACGCTCTTTGAGGGAGGATTCCAGCGTGCCCAACTTCTGGAGGAAGATGGCCAGATCCGGATTGAGCTCGAGTGTGCGATACGATTTGGCGGCCTCGGCCTCGGCCGCACCGCGAAGCTCAATCACCTTCGCCTCGGCAGTAGCCAGCGCTTTGGCGCTCTCCGTCTCGGCGGCGGTCCTGATGCGCTTGGATTCGGATTCGCCTTCGGCCTGTAGTTTGTCCACCACACCTTTTCGCTCGGCCTTCATCCGGTCAAAGATGACCTGCGTGCTGCTCTCGGGAAGACCGAGTCGGTGGATGCCGAGGAACGCAATCTCGATGCCGTAATTCGCGCGGGCCTTGCGGTCCGCGCGCGAGCGCATCTCTGTCTCGACCTGCTCGAACTTGACCTTCGACGCGTCGGTGGAAACGAAGTCGGCGAAGAGATTCTCGCCCACCACGGCGTTGCGCTCGGAGGAAACCATCTCGCCGAGACTGCGTTCGGCGGCCTGCACGTCGTCGAACTTACGGCTGAAGACGGCGGTGTCGGCGATGCGCCAACCGGCGTACACCATCATCATCATCGGCTTGCCTTCCTTGTCGGCGATCTGGTCGTACTTGGTCTGATACACGCGCACGCGCTTATCGAAACGCTGCACGGTCTGAATCGGCCACGGCAGCTTGAAATGCAGGCCGGGACCGAAGGCGCGAACCGACGGTTGGCCGAGCGTGGAGACCATCACCGTTTCCGTCTCCCGCACTTGGAATGCGAAGAGGAGCACCACAAAGAGCAGCAGCAGCAGGCCGCCGACAACGAGGTTAATGAGTTTCTGGGCTTTCATAAAAATCAGGTTAAGGGGTTTTTGCGGGAGGAAGTTTGATGTCGAGGATGTCCTTGCGAACTTTCTCCTCGAGGTTTAGTTGAATCACTTCCTGAGTGTTGGTCGCGCTGACGACAAACTTGCGCACGCCAACCAAGGCCCGTTCGAGCGATGCGAGGTAAGCGCGCTGCGGGTAGACCTGCGGCGCGGCATTGAACGCCTGGATTTGATTCGTGAACTGGGCCGACTGCGCCATCAACCGCGCGGTGCGGCGCGTGAACTCCGCTTCGGCCACGGCGACGCGGCGGAACGCTTCCGCCCCAGCGAGCGTGTTGGTGCGATAAGCTCCGGCTTGCGCCTCGAGAATCCTTACCTGCTTGCGCTGCTGTTCGCCCACGGCGGTCTCGAAATCAGCCGCGATTTTCACCGGCGGATGGATGTCCTGTAGACCGATGTAAACAATCTGCACACCGAGCTGCTGCCGGTCGGCCGACTGCTGAATGCGCTCGCGCAACAGCGTCACGGCGTTGCTGCGGCCGGTGGTGGTAATCTCGTCGAGATCCACGCCGAGGAGATAACGCACCACTTCGCGCGTGGCGACGCTCTCGAGCACTACGGCCGCCTCGGCATTTTGATAAGCCCAATCAACCACGTTGGTAATCTGGAATTGCACCGGAATGCTCACGCTGAGCAGGCTCACCGGCGCGTCCACCGCCGCCCCAGCCTTCGGCCGAGTGGAGACCAGCATGTCGTACTCCTCCTTCGCGTGGGAGGCGGTCCAGACCGAGGTCGTCTCCTTTTCCTTCGCCGGATCAGGCACGAAACCGATGTTGAAATTCTGCACGCGACCCGGTTGGTAGCGGTAAATCTTGTCCGCCGGCCACGGCAATTTGAAATGCAATCCCGGCTCGAGCACTTCGCGACCAGCCACACGCTGACCCCAACGCTCGAGCAGCGCCTGCTCGGATGGCTTGATAATCACCACGCAGGTGGAAAGCATCGGCAACCCAATCAGACAGGCGAGCAGCACGAAGAATCGTTCCTGTAGAAATTGGTAGCCCCACGTCTCCGACACCTTGAAGCCAAATTGGTAATCGAGCGTGTGCGCCACGGTCGCGCCCATGCTGCGGCTCTGTCCCGCGAAGCCGACGATTCGGCTGTCGTAGAGCATTTGCACTTCCTGCCCCTTCACGCGCGGCCGATACGCCTCGAACACCACGCGGAAGAGATTTTCCAACGCCAACAAAATCAACCCAGCCGCCAGCACCCAGCCGCCGATGATGTCCGCAATCGCGTAGTTGAACTGCGCCGCCACCAGCGTCGCCGCCACCAGCGCGTAGAGATAAGAACCGAGCAGCAGATAGCCGCCGCCGGGACGCAGCAGGTTCTGGCCGCCGTGCCGCGCCATTGCACAGACGTATTTGCCGCGGAGAAAGAGCACCACCACCAACCCCGCCGCCATGCAGAGCGGCAGGAGTGGATCGGGACTTCCCGCCACCGAATAGCCGCGCGTGATCTTCGCCGCGTAGCTCGTGTAGGCCGGCCCGAGCTTCTTCCAGATAAGCCAGTACAACGTGGCGATTTGCGCCAGCAGCAGCAGGATGGTCAGCGTCGGCACACCCCAACGCTCGAATTGCTCGCGCGATTGTTGCGCCGGAAAACTCCCCGCCTCGGCGTCAAAGAGTGCAGTGCCGCGGGCTTTGGCTTCGATCTCGGCATATTCCAACCGCTCCACCCGCTCGTGTTGTTCGAGGAAGATGTGGAAGAGGCTGATGAGCGCCACCATCGCGCCGGAGCCGAGGAAGATTAGCGCCGCGTAACCCGTCAGCGAATCGCTGCGCACCGCCAACCACACGCCGGCCGACGCGGCCAGAAACGCCACGGCCACATTGATGACTCCGCCCGTTTTATTATTCTGCTCCATACAAAATCAGTTCCAAATCAGCTCAACTCGCGGTCCTCGAACAGGTAGAGCGCGACCGAGAGCGCCACGCCCAGATACGCCGTCACGTACGCGAAAGCCGAGCCGATATACCGCCACGGCAGCGTTTTCTCGGGCTCCAGCGCGTCGGCCATCCACAACTGCTGCCAGTTCGGGATGATTGTGTAAAGCATCTGCGCCCACCACTTCCCTTCGCGCGCCGCGGCACCGAAGAAATAATCCGACATCAATCCGAGCAGGAAAATCGCGGTGCAAATCGAGAGCGTCGGCATGAGCTCCAAGCGCGTTGAGCAAGCCATCGCGATCGCCGCCAATATCCAGAGCGCGAACATCACCAGCACCGACACGGGAATCATCCGCCAGTCCACGCCGACACCGAAGGCCTGCATCACCCCTTTCTTGTCCAAAAAATTGATGACCACGAACGCCAGCGTGAGCAACAGCACCGAGGCGAAGACCGCGCTCGCCACGAATGGCCGGCCGAGAAAGTAGTTCGCCAGCGCGCCGGTGAGATAACCGCCCGCGAGTGCCGCGAAGAAGATTCCCGAGCCGATCATGTCCGCGTCGCCGTACGCATCGAACGCCATACGGCTCGCCAGCAGCGCCGCCAGCAGGTTCACATACGTCAGCAAGGCCAATGCGCCCGCGACACCGGCGAACTTCGCGAGCAGAAATCTCGCCCGCCCCACCGGCTTGGCCAGCACCGCCAACGCCGTGCCAGTGCGGATTTCGTGGGCCACCGAGGAGGATGCGCTGATCACCGCGCCGAATAATCCCGACACCAGCATCACCGCGAGCGCGCCGTCCTTCACCAGCTTCGGATCGTCGCCGAAGCCAAAATACGGCACCGCCGCGAGGAAAATCATGAAACTCGACGACGCAGAGAACAGGAGCAGGAACACCGGTTGGCGTACCAGCTCCATGAATGCATTCGTCGCGATGGTTGGGAACACGCGCATGGTCTGTTAAGGCCGTGAATAATACGGAGGTGCATATTCATTGCAACTGGTTATTTTTGAATACGCCTCTTCGCGAGCTGCCGCACCCAATCCGATTGCCGCTCGACATCCGCCGCGCCCTTCCTATCCTTCGCGCGAGGAAAAATGCCGGCTTACATCGTCCAATTCGTCGCGCGCAAGGGCGATCTCACCCTCGCCTGCTACGGCCTCGAGCCGGGCGAATACCTCATCGGCCGCGACCCCGCCTGCCCCATCGTCATCCCCGCAGAAGAGATTTCCCGACGCCACGCCCGCCTCATCGTCACGCCCGACGCGCTCGAGATTGAAGACACCGGCAGTCGCTACGGTACTTTTATCGACGGCCAGCAAATCGTCGGCCGACGCCGTTTCACCGCCACGCAACGACTCGAGATTGGCCGGACGCTGATTGAGCTGATCCTCCCACCAGCGCCGACGGTCGCACTGGCCGAACCGGTCGAATCGATTGAACCGGGCGAATCCGCAAGCGCCGCCGTCACGAGCGATCGTTACGAACCGGGCCAACCGCTCAAGAAAGGCGGCATGGGCGAAGTGCTCGTCGCTCACGATCGGCACATCCAGCGCGATGTCGCCCTGAAAGTGCTGCTCCCTGAAGTCGCCGCATCGCCCGATAATTCCCGCCGCTTCGTGCAGGAAGCGCTCGTCCTCGGCCAACTCGAGCACCCGAACATCGTCCCCATCTACGACCTCGGCACCGACCCGCACGGCCGCACCTTTTACGCGATGAAGTATGTTCGCGGCACCACGCTCAAGGAGGTGCTCGACGCGCTGAAGAAAGGCGACACGCGCCTCGTCGCGCGTTATCCGCTCACGCAGCTTCTCACCATTTTCCAGAAAGTCTGCGACGCCGTCGCCTACGCGCATTCGCGACGCACGATTCACCGCGATCTCAAGCCCGCCAATCTCATGATCGGCGAATACGGCGAGGTGCTCGTGATGGATTGGGGTCTCGCGAAAATCCTCTCCGCGCCCGACGCCGAAACCACACGCCCGCCGAACGCCGGCGACGATTCGACCGACCCCGACGCCACACGCCACGGCACGGTGATGGGCACGCCGAATTACATGGCCCCCGAGCAGGCCGAAGGCCGCACGCGCGAGATGGACGAGCGCACCGACATCTACGCGCTCGGCGCCATTCTCTACGCCATTCTCACCCTGCGCCCGCCGATCGTCGGCACGTCGGAAGCGGATTTGATGACGCGGTTGAAGGCCGGACGAATCCCCTCGCCCACGGTTTACAACGATCCGAAGAAAGCCGCCGAACTCGCCGGCGCGCGCGAACCGGTTGTGCTCCTCCACTGTCCCGGCCGCAAAGTGCCCGAGGCGCTGGCCGCCGTCGCGATGCACGCTCTCGCCCGCCGGTCCGGCGATCGTTACCAGACCGTCGCCGAGTTGCAGCGCGACCTTGCCGCGTGGCAGACCGGTCGCGCCACCGCCGCCGAACAAGCTGGCCCCATCAAACTTCTTCAACTCGCTTTTCGCCGGCACGCCGCCGCCACCATCGCGACGACACTCGTGCTGCTGCTCGCCATCGCGTTCATCACACACATCGTCGTCCGCGAGAAAAAGCTCAGCGCCACGCTCGTCACACTGCGCCGCACCGCGCCGATCTATTTCGAGAATGCCCGCGACCTCGTCGCCGCCAAACGCATCGAGGACGCGCTCGAGAAGATTAATTTCGCGACCGCCCTGCAGCCCGACAACGGCGAGTTCCTTCATCTCAAAGGCGACATCCAGCAATCGCTCTTGAACCTTTCCAGCGCGCGCGCCGCTTACGAGCAGGCCGTGCGATTCGGACGGCAGCACCCGCTGCTCACCGAGAACCTAGCTCTCTGCGACCGCTTGCTCGGGGAGATTCCCGCCGGCCAAGCCCATCTGCCATTGCATTCGATGGAGACGCTGCGCGTCGCGCTCTTCAAACAAGGCCGCGCCGCGGAGGCTGAGATTTTGGCCGCACGCATCGCCACCGGCCAATCGCAAGGCTTGCTCGCTGTGCAAAGCGCGCTCGGCCGCGCCGGCGTGAAGGGCATTGTAATCAAAGACCCGCGCGGACTGCTGCGCCTCGATGTCAGCCAGACGCTGCTGCAAAGCGCCGCGCCGTTCCGCAACCTGCCCATCACCGCTCTCAATCTCACGCAAACGAAAGTCGCCGACCTCGCGCCGCTCGCCACTTTGCCGCTGCAGGAACTTCAGCTCACGCAAACGCCCGTCACCGATTTGCAGCCGCTTCGCCATCTGCCAATCAACGCACTCTCGCTCGCCAACACGAGCGTGAGCGACCTTCGTCCGCTCGCGGAGATGCCGCTCGTTCATCTTCATCTCAGCGGCACGCCCGTCACTGATCTCGCGCCGCTCCGCGGTCTGCCGCTTCGCACGCTGCACCTCAACCGCACGCCTGTCCGCAGCCTCGCGCCGCTCGTCGGTCTGCCGCTCCGCGAACTGCGCCTCGACGGCTGCGACCAACTGACCGACATCTCGCATCTCGCCGGCTGCGCGCAGCTCGAAGTGCTCATCCTCCCGCCCAAAGCGCGCAACATTGATTTCCTCCGCCGCCTCCCGCTTCTCAAACGCATCGGTTACCAATACGAGATTGATCTGGAAAAGATCCCCGCCGCTGACGCGTTCTGGAAAGCCCACTCGGGTACGAAGAAGTAAAACCGCCGCACGATTCTCAGCGTGCGAGGGTTGAAAGTGAACGGACGGAATCGGCCGGTTGGCCGATGGAATCAGCGCCCCGCTGAATCGAAGCGGACGACGAAGAACTGTTTCTTCATCTGGTTAATCTTGCGGTCGTGATGGTCCCGCAACTGCTGGCCGGCGAGAATACGCTCGATGTCCGCCGTCGCCTCGGCGAGCGGCACTTGACGGCTCGCCTGGCGTTCGCTGACGAAGATGAGGAAGTTCGCTTCCGCGCCCGCGACCAGCTTGGCTTCGCCCGCTTTCGCTTCAAACGCGGCCGCCATGATTTCCTTCGAGAGCGAAGTGTCCTTGCGTGCGAGCCATCCACGCGCGCCATCGCGCTCCACACGGAACTCTTTCGCCTTCGCCTTGAAATCCGCGAGCGTCTTGATTTCTCGCGCCATCGCCTCCGCCCGCTCCTGCGGCGTGCCCGCCTTGGTCAGCGCGATGAGATGGAGGTCCACCGCCTCGCCTAGTTTGTATATCTCCGGATGCGCGTCGTAATACTCCTTCACCTTCCGCGGCGAGATCGTGATGGATTTGTACAGCGCCACGTCCACGAGCCATTTGTCGAAGAGCTCGCGGCGCAACTGCGGAAGGCTCGACCCTTCCTGCTGAAGCTTCTGCGCCAACTGCGCGTGGGTCAGCTTCCGCTCCCGCAAATAATCCGCGAAGAGTTTATCCACCAAGCCGGGCGGCTCAGCGAAACGCTCGTTGCTCTTCATGTTCTGGAGCACGAGCTGCCGGTCGATCAGCACGTTCACCGCGAGACTGAAGCGGAAGTTCAACGCGCGGTTCGCGTCCGTTTCCAGCCGCGCCATCTCGCGCCGCACACCCGCGGCCTGCTCCTGATTGCCGGCGCGGACCGCCTTCTCGAGCTGCCCTTGCAAATGCTTCATGTACTGGGCGAGATCCGTGAACTGCTCGGTGGTGGCCATCCAGCGCTCGTCCACTTTCACGTCCTGCTCGGTGATCACTTGGCTGCCCACGATCGCCACAATCTGGTTCGCCAGCGACTCGCGCGGCGCGGACGCCGACGGCTGCGCGGACAGCAGCGGAACCACGGTGAGCACGGCGAACAGAAAGAGAGAACTTCTCATAGCGCGGAGAGACTAGGCCGCGAGCGCGACACGGTCAAGCGCGCCTCAGCCGTGAAGAAATCTTTTACCGACGTGCTGAAGCGGCGTGCGAACGTCCACTCACGCGAGCGGCACGACCGTCTTCTTCACGTGCGACTCCAGCGCCGCGGCGAACAGTTCGTGGCTCGCCACCGCTTCGTCCGGCGTCACGCAGCCGAAACGATCGCCGAGGACTCCCGCCCGCTCCGCCGCGTAGGCCGCCCACATCTGGAGGAAACAATCGGGGAAACCCGCTTCGAAGATGCCGCCCGTGATCGTCGGGAACGCCATCTGATGACCCAAGTCGGTCCGCTGCCAGTATTGTTCCTTGGCGCGTTCGAAGGTCCAGAGTGTCTTCGGCTCCTTCGTGCTGAACTTCACGCCGCCGTCGGTCCCGAGCACCTCGATGTACCACGTGTTCATCTCGCCCGGCGCCAGCCGCTTCTGCTCGAGTCGCATCGGCACCTCGGCACCGTCCACGCGCACCTCCGTGTGGAGCATCGCGTTGTCCCACGTATCGCACGCGGCCATGCCGCCTTTGCCGTCCGGACGTTGCGTGTAAATCTTTTGAAGCTGCGCGTACACACGCAGCGGTTTCCAGCCGAGTCGGAACGGGACGTGGACCGTGTGCATCCCGAGATCGCCCATCACGCCGACGTCGCCGCAATGTTTCGTCTGCCGCTTCCAATTGATCGGCTTCGTCGGATCCAAATCGCTGGAGTGATGGAACCCCGAGCGGATCTCCAGCAGCTTACCGAACTTGCCCGACCGCACGGCCTGCAATACGCGCTGAACGCCCGGCAGAAAGGGGAACTCCGAACTGCACCGGACGAACCGGCCGCTCTTCGCCGCCGCATCGCGGATGCTGCGCGCGGCACGCAGGTCGATTCCGAACGGCTTCTCCGCCAGTAAATCTTTCCCCGCGTTGAGCACGTCGAGATAGATCGCCTCGTGCAGGTCATGCGGCACGGCGACATAGACCACGTCCACGTCCGGCGAGGCCAGCAGTGCTTTATAATCCTTGGTGAGCAGCTTCACCGTCGGCACCTGCTGGAACCAATCGAGCAGCTTCTCCTGCAGGTCGCACACGGCCACCAACTCGGCCTGCACCGGCATGTTCTCGAGCACGAACCACCGCCCGAACGCGCTCGCCGCCTCGCGGCCCATCAGCCCGCCCCCGATGATTCCCAGACGCATCTTTGGTTTCATGGATTGAATTCTTTCTCCGTCCCGCCCCTTCAGAAAAGCGGCGTGAACTTGGCGAGCACTGTCGCCGAAGTCAAAGCGTTTCCTCCCGCACGACCGCTAAACTCGCGGTTGACAGCCGTGCGCTTCCGGCCAAATGTTGACCCCATGAAACTCGCTTCGAAGTTCGTGTTGCTCCTCATCGTCGCCAGTACCCTCGCCTGTAAAACCACCGCCAGCCCTCCGACGCCCACCCGCGTGACCCGCTACGACGGCGGCACGGGAGGCAACGTCCCCGCCATCGTCGGCGACCTCGTCGTCTGCCGGCCGATGGGCGTCTTCGCCAGCGCCGGCGGCACCATGCTCTTCCTGCTTTCGCTCCCCTTCACGTGGCCCTCGGACAACATCGATGCCGCCGCGCAGACGCTCGTCTATCAACCCCTCTACTACACTTTCCAGCGGCCCTTGGGCGACTTCAACGAATAGCCCTCATCATCCTTCCCCACCGTGAACATCCGATTCCTTTTCCTCCTGCTCCTCGCCACCGCGCCGTTCTTCGCGTATGCCCAGACCGCTGCTGCGCCGGCCGCCACGCCTGCTGCGAATGCCCGTTACCAGACCGGCCAGCGCACCCGCGATGGTCTTGGCAAATACTACTTCGGCCGCGAGATCGCCCACTTCATGACGCATCACGGCGCGCCGTGGCTCGAACGCGCCGAGCGCGAACAGGAGGAGCGGCCCGACCTCGTCCTCCAAGCCCTCAAGCTCCAGCCCGGCGACCTCGTGGGCGACATCGGCTGCGGCACCGGTTACTTCAGTTGGCGCATGGCGCAGGCCGTCGGCGAGAAGGGCCTCGTGTATGGCGTGGAGATTCAGAAGGAAATGCTGGCGCTTCTCGATGCACAGATGAAGCACCGCGGCGTCCGCAACGTGAAAGGGGTTCACGGCACGACCACCGATCCCAAGCTGCCCGCGCTCGTGGACCTCGTCCTGATGGTGGACGTCTATCACGAGTTCGATCAGCCGTTCGAGATGATGGAAGCGATTTGCAAGCAGCTGAAGCCCGGCGGCCGCGTCGTCTTCATCGAGTATCGCGGCGAAGATCCATCGGTGCCCATCAAGCCGCTGCACAAGATGACCGAGGCGCAGGTGAAAAAGGAGATGACCGCCCTGCCGCTCGAACATGTCGAGACGCTGAAGACCCTCCCTCGCCAGCACCTCATCATCTTCCGCAAGAAAGCCGCGCGCTAATCGCGCGACGACGGCGGCTCACGCCATCACTTCCGACAACTCCACGAGTCGGCTCTTTTCCTGCAGTGACTTCGCGCCCGCGTGGATGATGGCGGTCACCTCGAGGATCTCTTGGTGCGGCACCGGCTCCACGCCCGTCTCCACCATCTTCAGGAACACGTGCGCCATGCGGAAGATCTGGTAGTGATGGCCGAACCAGTAGTTGCCATCAATCGCGGGGGTCCACTCGTGGGTCTTCTTCGCGAAGTGCGCGGTGGTGCTACAATAAGTGGGCGTCACGTCGGGGCGACCGTACCAGACCTCCGCAGGCATGCGATCCTCGTAGGTGATGAGCGCGTGGCAGGTGGCTTCGCGTGCATACATGGAGACGGATTTCACGCCCGCGCCACAGAGGGTCATACACATCCAGACCGGATGCTGGCCGTAGATAAACCAACTCGGGTGGCTGTAACCGCCGCCCTGGCTGGCGACGACGTATTGCAGCGAGCCGAAGTCGCCGCTGGCCTTCATCCGTAACGCTTCCTCGGTGCCCCATTGGTGGCGGTAGAGACTGGAGGACATTATGGGAGCCTTGTGCTTGCGGGCAAACTCGAGGATGCGCCGCGTCTCGGCCACGGTGCCGCCGATCGGTTTATCGCAGAAGGTGGGCAGACCCTTGGAGAGGCCGGGCGCGCACAACTCGAAGTGATCTTCGCCGCGACCGCTGGCGTCGCCCACCCACACGGCATCGCAGTTCTTCACCAACTCGTCGAGCGTGCGCGCGACTTGCACGCCGGGGAAGCACTCGGCGAACGCCTGCGCGCTGGGCA
>CAMASG010000039.1 GCA_945860945.1 Akkermansia muciniphila | reverse complement strand
ACAGAGAGGCCGTCCAGCGCGACCTTGTACTCCGTCGGACGCCTGCCAAAGGCTTTCACGCACTCGGCAATCTCCTTAGCCTTGATTTTGCGCGAGGCATTAGCGAGATCGGTGGACTTGTTCTGGAGCGCGGCGAAGCCGATGCCCGAGCCGCCGCCCGTCACCTGGATTTTTGTGCCCGGGTTCTTGGCCATGTAGTTCTCGGCCCATTTCTGGGCGAGGATGACGAGGGTGTCGGAACCCTTCACGGTGATGTTGCCTGCCTGAGCGGCAGAGACGCCGGCGAGAACCGCCAGCACTGCGAATTTTTGGATCAATGATTTCATATTATTGGAGAGGGATTTGGCCGGGCGCCGATTTCAATCCGACGCCCAGCCGGTTGAGGTTTCGAGTTTAGAACTTCCAGACAAGGTCCAACTGAACACGGTGCGTATCCAGCGACTGAGCAGCAGCGGCGGCGGCGGTGTTCTCGGTCCAGAACCACTTCAGGCTGGCGTTGAACGCCTCGGTGAAGCTGTATTGGCCTTGGATTATGTGGCCACGAACACCCGTGCCGGAGGCGTAGGAGTGAGTGTTAGCTGTGGTGACAATGGCCGCACCGAAGTCGGAGTCGGAGATGTCTTCCCAGACGGCGTTCTTCTGGAGGTCCTTGTAGCGGTAGCTCAGGTCCCACAGGCCTTTCTTGCCGGACTTGCCGAAGGTGACACCGGCAGACCAACCAGTCCTCTCATTATCCGGCGATTGCGGGTTAATGATATACTCCCCCGCGACCGTGATTGGGAACGCCCCAGTGTAGAGCGGGAAGCTCTCCAGAAGGTAGGTGGCCGAGGCATCCGCAATCAGCGGAGAGAACGTCTGACCGGTCGTGTTACTCGCGGTATTCGAGCCAGTACCGCCGGAGGGCACAAGACTGAGGTTATCCGTGACGTATCCACCGAAACCAACGGTCGTGATGAGGTTGCTGGACCACATGGAGTTCAGCTGCGCCTTGTAAACGAGGAGGGTAGCCTCATCTTGCGATGCCGAGGTTTCGCTCAACATGAACGCACCGAAACCGAGCGCGAGGTCGTGCTGAGGGTTGAACTTCCAGACCGCCTCGACGGCGACGCCTTCGGGAGTGTAGTCGCTATCGAAGACGGAGTCGGAGAACTTGAGGTTCTTACCCACGAAGATATTCTCCATCTTGCCGCCCGTGAACTCGAGCGACAGGTCGGCGTTGCTGATGGCCGTCCAGCGCGCATAGGCCGTATCCAACGTCAACTGCTTCTTCGCGCCGTTGTCTGTGAAAGACTGGTTGGTGGAAATCGGGTCGGTCAGGCTGCCCGAAGCCATACGGAAACCGGTCGCAAAACCTTCCGTCAACGTAGCCTCGGCACCGTAACGGAGACGGAAGCGATAACGGCCGCGGGACATGGCCCCCTCGTTGTCGGCCTCGACGTGATCATAACGCAAGCGCGTATCGCCCTTCCACGTCATGCTGGTGACCCACTCGGGCATGCCGCTCTTGGAGCTGTAGGCTTTCGTGAAATCCTTGTCGGACTCTTCGCGAAGGGTCTTGGCTTCCTTGGTGGTAAGAACGCCCTTCTCGACAAGCTTGTCGAGGAGAGTGTCCACGGACTGTGCCTCGACGCTCGTGACGCCGAGAACGGCTGCGGCCAGCAGGCCGGCCGCCATCATTTTCGTAGTTTTGTTTTTCTTCATAATCGATTTATGCGCTCGGTTCTTTGTTTCGAACACGGGTGCAAAGTAATCGGAGCGCGTTACGAACAAAGGGCAGGCTTGTGACAAAATAGTGACGTTCGATTTGGTCGGTGAACCGTGGGAAGCCGCAGAAAAAGCAAACGGCGACGATTCGTTAGAATCGCCGCCGCGCGAAAGTGGAGATGGGCCGTTGCTAGAACTTCCAGATTAAATCGGCAATGGTACGGTGCGTATCGAGCCCGTTGTTGGCGGCGATGCGCGCGGTCCAGTAATGTTTCAAGCTCAGGTTAAACGCGTCGGAAATGTTGTACTGAAAATGGAAGAGGTGACCGCGGCTGTCAGTGCCCGTTGCGTAGCTGCCGCCGGAATACGAGCCGTAATCCGAGTCGGCCAAATCTTCCCACACGGCATGTTTCTGCAGTTCTTTGTAGCGATAGCTGACGTCCCAAAGCCCTTTCTTGCCGGACTTGCCGAAAGTGATGCCGGCCGAATAACCCGTGTCCTCGCCCGACGGCGCCTGCGGATTGCGGATGAACTCGCCCGCGACTGTGATAGGGAACCCGCCGCTGTAGAACGGAAAGCTCTCAAGCGTGTAGGTGAGCGAGGCGTCCGCGACGAGTGGCGTGTAGGTTTGGCCGGTTCCGGTGTTACTCTGTCCACCAGCCTCGTTCTTAGTCATTCCCGTCGTCTCGAAGAAGCCCGCCGAATTGCCGCGAGCGTATCCCCCAAATCCAATCGTTGAAGAGAACTGGCCGCCCCACTTCGAATTCAACTGCGCCTTGTAAACAGCCAAAAACGGATCCCTTTCCTCGATCGGATTTTCATCCATCACGAAGAGGCCGCCGCCGAGCGCGAGGTCGTGACTCCCGTTAATGTGCCAGTTGGCGACGAGCGCGAGGCCTTCGGGCGTGAAATCCGAATCGAAGAGTGAGTCGGAAAATTTGAGGTCTTGGCTCGTGAACGGATTCTCCATCTTGCCAGCGGTCACGGCCAACGCGAGGTCGCTGTTGTTAATCGCCGTCCACGTCACATAAACCAAATCCACAAAGAGCGGCTTCTTGGCGCCATTGTCCGTGAAAGACTGGTTGGTGGAAATCGGGTCGTCCGACGCGCTGGAAGCGAAACGTACGCCGACCTTGAAGTCCTCCTTGAACACCGCCTCCATTCCGTAACGGAGCCGGTAACGGTAGCGCGTGCGGTCCGTGTCCGTGCCGGTCGTGCCCTTGATGTGATCGGTGCGCAGGCGCAAATCGCCCTTCCACGTGAGGCTCGAGATCCACTCCGGCGTCCCGGTCTTGGCCCGGTGCGCCTTGGCGAAATCCTTGTCAGCCTCCTCGCGTAACACCTTGGCTTCCTGACCAGTCAACACGCCCTTCTCGACGAGTTTGTTCAACAGCGAATCCACCGACTGAGCTTGGGCGGCGAGACCAAAGGCCGCAGCACTCGCAAAAGTTATGACCGTTTTATTGAAAAGCGTGGACGTCTTCATTGGTTGTTGTGTTGCGCCAGTAGCGGAACACCCAACGATGTACAACACAGCGGCCATTTGTGACAAGTTTGTAAAATTGCGCCAACCTCGTCGGCGCTGGAACGGGAAACGGCTTGCCCGCGCCCGCGCCGCGCCTTATGAAGGACGCGCTCAGGCCAACCCGTCCCCATAGCTCAAATGGATAGAGCAGCGGTTTCCTAAACCGTTTATCCAGGTTCAATTCCTGGTGGGGACACCACAAAACAAAAAGGGACCGCGGAATCCGCAGTCCCTCATCGAGAAAATCGAGCTTTCTGCTTCGCGCCTCTTATTGCAACACGGTGATGTGCTGGGAAATCCAGAGCGCGTCTGCGTTGTTTGCCTGAGCCTGACCGCCAGTCATCGTCCATGTGCGTTGATCGGTCCACTTCTTGGACTCCACGTGGCCGTCGCAGAAGGAGATAGCGCTGGCTTTGTTGTGGTTGGAGGCAGGGAAGTCGATGATACGCCATGCGCCGGGATTGGCCGGATCGTTGATCACCGAGGCGAAGCCGCCGTCGTTGATGCTGGCGGGGTTCTCGTCCGTGAACAGCATGAACTCGCCCTTGGAGAGGTCGTCGTCGCGGCGGAAGAGCGCGGGCGTTAGCGGCGCCGTCCACCACGCGCCGTTGTTGGCCCAGCCGCCGGTCACGTTGAACCCGATGGCCTGGTTCATCGCGATGGTCCGCACGCGCAGTTGCTGGGTGGACGCATCCACGCTCCGGTCCGCTGGGCAGTCGAAGAGCTTTGGGTTCTTCTCGACGTAGTCGCCGAGAGTCAGGCAGTTCATGTTGCCGGTCTGGGCCTGCACAAATGCGGTGTCGGTAAAGGTTCGCGGGTCGGTATTGGCGAGCTGGGTAGCGGCGTCGGTGGCTCCCAAGCTCATGTTCCCGAGCACCCAACTATTCTGGGCTTGATCCATGTTGTTGATGAGTTTCCCAGCGTTGTCGGTCGCGTAAAGCTGCCACCCCAACGTCAGTTGTTTCATGTTGGAGAGGCAGCGGACGGTCATGGCTCGTTCCTTACTCTTGCCAAGCGCGGGCAGCAGCATGCTGGCGAGAATGCCGATGATGGCGATGACCACCAGCAACTCAATGAGCGTGAAACCCACGCGCGCTGCGTGATTGTGACGCGCTGTGACGCGCACGCGGAAGTGTTTTGAGCGTTTCCGAACATAAAACAGGTTGTGTGTGTACTGATTGCTGACTACAGGACCGCAATCTGGCAGAGACTATGCCAATAGCCGCACGCGTCAAGTCGTCGGATGCAAATCCCGCAAGCCCCCTGATGGGTCAATGCAACAGCAGGCTCCATTCTTCCAGCAGCTCGGGCGGAATCTCGCGAATGAAACGTGAGGGTTGCTGAATCACGTCGCCGCCATAGCTGACCGCGCGCAGAAGCGGGTAGCTGAGGTAAAGCTGGTCCTTGGCGCGGGTGATGCCCACGTAGAAAAGGCGGCGCTCCTCTTCCTCGCCCTCGGCGGCGTCGAGCGAGCGGGCGCTGGGAAAAAGGCCATCACAGAGCATGATGAGAAAGACGACATCGAACTCGAGCCCCTTCGCTTGGTGGATCGTCGAAAGCTTCAACTGCTCATCATCCTGATTGCCGCGGCCGGACGGCTTCTGCTCCTCGGCCTCGATGTTCGTGAGCAGCGCGAGCTGGGTGAGAAAATCGGCCACGGAACTGAATTGGCGCGCGAAGACGGCGAGCTGCTCGAGATCGTCGAGGCGCGACTGATAGTTCGTGTAGGTGGCTTGCAGATGCTCCTCGTAGCCGGCGTCGAGCACGAGCTGGATCATCGCCGCCGCGTCGGCCTTCGAGGACTCGATTTGCGCAATCGTCTCGGCGAATTGCGCCCACGCAATCGCAGCCTTCTTGGGCGCTTTGGCGGAACAGACTTTCAACGTCGCGCCGGGGCTGTCGCCGGCGGCTTTCAATTTCACGTCGTACTCCGCCCACAGTTTATCCGCGCCTTTGTCGCCGATGCCGGGCAGAAGCGTGGCGAGACGTTTGAAGGCCACCTCGTCGCGCGGGTTGGCGACGAGCTTGAGATGCGCGGCCACGTCCTTGATATGCGCCTGCTCGAAGAAGCGGATGCCGCTGGTGATGCTGAAAGGAATACCACGGCGCGTCAACTCGAGCTGCAGTTCCAGAGCGTGAAAGTGCGAGCGATAAAGCACGGCCATCCGCTCCAGCGCCATGCCTTCCTCGCGTAGCTCCAGCGCGCGCTGAGCGATGAAGGCCGCTTGCTCGGCCGCTTCGCCGCAGATGACGAGCACGGGCTTCGAGCCGGAACGGCGCGCGGGCACGAGCTCCTTGTGAAACTGGCTCGTGTTCGCGGCGATGGCCGCATTCGCGACGGCGAGAATCTCCGGCACGCTGCGGTAGTTGGTCTCGATTTTATAAACCTGCGTGCCGGGATAACGTTCGGGAAACTTGAGGATGTTCGCGAAGTTCGCGCCACGCCACGCGTAGATGCTCTGCGCGTCGTCGCCCACCACCATCACGTTTTTGTGACGCGCGGCGAGCAGATCGATCACGTCCGCCTGCAGCCGGTTCGTGTCCTGATACTCATCGACGAGGACAAATTGAAACCGGCGTTGATACAGCTCCGCCACGTCCGGATTGTCCTGCAACAGACGCAGCCAGAGAACGAGCAGGTCATCAAAATCCATCGCGTTGGCAGCGCGTTTTCGCTCCACGTAACGGCGCTGCAAATCGGTAATCTGCGGGACAAGATGGCTGAAGTGGCCGTGCTGCGCCGCCACGATTTCCTCGGCGGAACGATGCGTGTTCACCGCCATCGAGAAAATGTCGCCGAGCACATCGGCCTTCGGAAAACGCGTCGCCTTCACATCAATCTTCGCGTCCGTCACGCACGCGCTGAGCAACTCCTTCGCGTCGTCGCGGTCGAGAATCGTGAAGTCGCGCCCGAACCCGATCCGGTCGGCGTGCAATCGCAGAATGCGGTTGCCGATGGAATGGAACGTCCCGCCCCACAACTCCGGCAGATCGCGCCCGAGTAGATCACCCACGCGGCGCATCATTTCCTTCGCCGCCTTGTTCGTGAAAGTCAGAAGAAGAATACGGTCAGGCGAAATGCCCTGCTCGATAAGCCACGCCACGCGGTAAGTGAGCGTGCGCGTCTTGCCCGAACCCGCTCCGGCGATGACCAGCGCCGGCCCCGGCACAGCGGTGACGGCAGCGTGCTGCTGCTCGTTCAGCTCACCGGCATAATCGATCTGCAACTCGATCGGCGCTCGGAACGGCTGCAGATGATACTCACGCGACATGCGATGACGTTAACCCGCCGCGACGCCGCTTGGGAAAGGGAAAAGGATGCGCGGCGTCCACATCTTTGCTTTAATCGCAACCGTGCAACAGTCCCTGTTGAAATCATCACGGCCGCAGTTCTCTGCCATCTGACATGTCCGCTCATCGCCATATCTCCGCCGACAACGACCCCACGCTCAGCGCCAAAGCCCGTTCTACGTGGGAGATCGTCCGCCGCGTCGCCGTCTATCTGCGCCCATACAAGCTCATGGCCGCCGGCACCATCGTCTGCGCGCTGTTGTCGCTAGCTTGCTCCTTCGCTTATCCGCGCCTCACGCAGCACATCATCGACGATGTGATCGCGAAAAATGAGCCGTCAAAACTCGTGCCGGTGATGCTCGCTCTCATCGGCGCGTTTCTGTTGCGCGAGCTGTTCAACAGCATCCGAATCCGCATCAACAACGAGTTCGAGCAATTCGTCATCCTCGATATGCGCCGCGAAGTTTACGCGCGCCTGCAGCGCCTGCCCGTCGGCTACTTCGACAATCGCGCTTCCGGTGATTTGATGACGCGCGTGATTGAGGACGTGAACAACCTCGAGCGATTGCTCATCGATGGTACTGAGCAAGGCACCGTCGCGGTGCTGAGCATCGTCGGTGTGCTCGGAATTCTCTTTTGGATGAACCCAGTGCTGGCGGGAATCGCACTCATCCCGCTCCCCTTCCTCGCCGGCGGCGCGCTTTGGTACACGCTCACGGCGCATCGCCGTTATCGCAAACAACGCCAAGCCGCGAGCGCCATGAACGCGCTGCTCATGGACAATCTGCAGGGCGTTCGCCAAATCAAAGCCTTCAACCGCGAAGCGCACGAGGACACGCGCTTCGGCGAACGCGCCGAGGAACTCCGCCAAGGCACGCTCGGCGTGATGCGCGTCTGGTCCATCTACTCGCCCGCGATGTCGTTCGCCTCCGCGCTCGGCACCGGACTCGTCCTCTGGTTCGGCGGACAGCAGGTGCTCGCCGGCACGCTGAAAATCGGCGAGCTCATCGGGTTTATCCTCTACCTCGCGCTTTTCTACGAGCCAGTCACGCGCCTGCACGGATTGAATCAAATGCTCCAAAGCGCCCGCGCCGCCGGCGAACGCGTGTTCGACATTCTCGACACACCGGAAGAACGTGACGCGGCGACGGCAACGGCCGCTGCCCTTCATCAGCGCGAATCCACTTCGTCCACCACACCCCTTCCCGCCACCGACTGGCGCGCGCGCGGCGAGGTTGTTTATGAAAATGTTGCGTTCAGTTACGGCGACAATCGCGCCGTGTTGAAGGAGGTTTCGCTTCGCGCTCAACCCGGCCAAATGATCGCGCTCGTCGGCCCGACCGGCGCGGGCAAATCCACACTCGTCAATCTGCTCCCCGCTTTCTACGAGGCCACCGGCGGCCGAATCACCATCGACGGCCGCGACAACCGCGGTCTCGCGCTCGAGACGCTTCGCGCGCAAATCAGCGTGGTAAGTCAGGAAGCCTTTCTCTTCAACGGCACCGTGCGCGAGAACATTCTCTACGGACGTCTCGGCGCCACTGACGCCGAGTTGGACTCCGCCGCGCGCGCGGCCAACTGTCACGAATTCATCAGCCGCCTTCCCGACGGCTACGACAGCCGCGTGGGCGAGCGCGGCGTGAAGTTGAGCGTGGGCGAGAAACAGCGCGTCTCCATCGCGCGCGCGCTATTGAAGGACGCGCCGATTCTCATCCTCGACGAAGCCACCGCCAGCGTGGACACCGCCACGGAGAAACTCATTCAGGAAGCCCTGGAACGGCTGATGTCCGGGCGCACCAGCTTCGTCATCGCCCATCGCCTCTCCACCATTCGCAAGGCCAACCAGATTCTCGTCCTGCGCCACGGGGAGATTGTCGAGCGAGGCACGCACGAGGAACTTCTCGCCCGAGACGGCCTCTACGCGAAGCTCGCCCGCATCCAGAACACCACGTTCATCGAAGAAAGTTTTGAGAAGCTGGCGGCGGAGTGATTGTGAATGCGTGTGAATACGTGTGGATAACACCCAGTTGACTGTTTGCGCATCCGCGACTTAAATAGTGCTGGTTCCGTTTCATTAAAAAACGGCGACTGCATTCAGTGAGCGAAACAGACGAGACACAGTGGTTTTATTTGAACCCCGATCCGCACGCCGGCCCGGTACCGGAGTCGCGTCTCGTGCAAATGATTGAGTCGGGCAAACTGCCCGCGAGCACGATGATCTGGTCGCCCGGCAACCCGGTCTGGGAACCCGCCTCGAACTTTTTCCCTTTCGCCGGAAAGCCCGCCAAACCGCCGGTGAAGATTGCCACCGCGGACTCACCAGTTGAGCCAGTCGCCGTTCTTGCTGAACCAGCGACGACTGCGGTCACGCCTGCGGAAAAGAACATCAGCGCCGTGGCCGTCGCGAGCGCGGTGCTTGCCCTCGGCCTCATCGGCGTTGGCGGTTGGTGGCTCGGTTCGTGGCAGACGCAACGTCATTTTGAAAAGTTGAGCGCGACTGCTTCGGCAAAGAAAAATGCCGAGGTTCCGGTTGTTGTCGCCCCGCCGAAGCAGGAGTTGCCGAAAGTTGAAATCAAGCCTCCGGCCGTGCAACCCCTCCCAGCCAACATCACGCTCTTCCGCGTGAAGCGCGCCGGCAAGTGGGGCTTCATGAACGCGCAGGGCGAAACGATCATCGCGCCGCAGTTCGATCTCGCGCTGGAGTTTCGTTCCGGACTCGCCTTCGTTTTGCAGCAAAAAGTCGACGGACCGAAGTGGGGTTACATCGACGAGCAGGGACAGATTATTTTCGAGCCGACGTGCGATTTCGCCGGCAGCTTCGCCGAGGGATTGGCGCGCGTGCGACTCGGCGCGGCGGGCATTCCGCGGTCGTGGGGCTACGTGAACACGATGGGGATGACCGCAATCGCCCGGCAGTTCGACGCGGCGCGCGACTTCTCGCAAGGGATGGCAGCCGTGCGCATGAACGGTCAGTGGGGCTTCATCGACAAACAGGGCATGATGATCATCACGCCCCAATTCGAAGCCGCCGGCGATTTTCGCGAAGGCATGGTCGCGGTGCGCCGCGACGGGCGCTGGGGCTTTGCGGACACCACAGGCGCGATGCTCGTCGAGCCGAAGTTTGATGCGGTCGGCGAATTTTCTGAAGGTCTCGCGGCCGCACAGAGCGGGCTCACGTGGGGTTATCTTGACCGTAAAGGCGAATGGGCCGTGCAGCCGCAGTTCGCGTGGGCAGATAAATTTTCTGAAGGCGTCGCCGGCGTGAAACTCGGCGGTGAAGAAGCCACGCTTTGGGGCTTCATCAATCCCGCCGGCCGGCTGATGATTCCGCCGCAGTTCTCCTATGTGGGGCCGTTCTCCGAAGGCATCGCGCGCGCGCAAGTCGGCGGCCGGTTCGCCGGCAAGTGGGGTTTCGTGGACAAGTTCGGCCGGTTCACCATCGAACCGCGCTTCGACAGTGCTGAAGATTTCCGCGGCGGCCTCGCCGGCGTGATGTTCGGCGAAGAGGAATCCGGCCGGTACGGTTACATCGACCAAGCCGGCAAATACCTCTGGGAGCCGATCAACTAGCCGCGCACACTTCCGGCAGGCGCATCCACTCTGCAACGTGACGCGCGCATTTGCGCGGCGTGGTCGGCAGTATCGCGTGATCCGAGAAGATGAGCCGCATGTCGCGCAGGCCGGGGCAATTCCGCCGCAGCCACCACCGCACCGGTCCCCACGGCACAATCACTTCCACCAACCCCGAGAGATAATAGACCGGCAGCGTGACCGCGCGTGCGATGGGCCGCGGATCATTCCGGCGGATGAGATCAACACGCCACGCCCACGCGAGCAGATCCCGCCACGTGCGACGGCGCACGAACTCACGCACCTCACCCAACCGTTCCGGTTCACGGCACAACCGCAGCGCCATCACCGCACCATACATCCACGCGAAGGGCAGGACAAAAAGCGGCGCAACCGTCCACAGCAGCGCCTCCGCGAGCCAAACACCGAGCATGAAAGGATGCCGCACAAAACCGCCGGCGAGAATGAGTCCATCCGCCTTGAAAGTTTCCTTTCCTGCGCAGCGGTCTTCCTCGATTTGCTTCAACATTGCCCAGCCGACTTGCGAACCAAACGACTCGGCCAACAGCCAACCGCCGGTGATGCCTTTCTCGCGCAACGCGGCGAGCACGGCCCGCGCATAATCATCGAGCGACCACGCGAGCGTCCGCGGATAGGTGAATTCGACAAAGCGCACGCGTGCGCTCATCGCACGACGGAAGCCTCCGACCACGGTCCAGTCTCCGTGTAATCCGGGCAAATAAACGAGCGTGGGCAGCGAGGCGTCGCCGTGGACGCGGGTTTGCAATTCTTCAACCACACGCCCCGAAACTTCGTCGCTCACACCAGCTTTTCCAACTCGCGATGATTCACTTTGCCGGTGCCGAGCTTTGGAATCTCGCGCACCACTTTCAGCTCGCGCGGCGCGCAGAGATTGGTGAGACCTTTGGCACGGATGGCCGAGCGAATCTCCTCGAGCGTCACGCGCGGTTCGTTGGTCACGGCCACGAGCGCCTCGCCCTTATCCTCATCCGGCCGCGTGATGACCGCCACTTCGGTGCGCAGACCGAAGTGCTTGAACGCGCCAGCCAACGCATCTTCCACGGCGGTGAGGCTCACCATTTCGCCGCTGACTTTGGCAAAGCGTTTCACGCGGCCAAGAATACGCACGTAGCGCTGCTCGTTCACGCTCACGATGTCGCCGGTATCATACCAACCGCCGAGCGCTTGAAATGCCGCGTTGGCGTCGGCGTTCAAATAACCCTGCATCACGTTCGGTCCGCGAACAAAAAGCCGTCCGCCCTCGGTCACGCCCTCGACGGGTTCGAGTCGGTATTCCATCGACGGTAGGATTCTGCCCGCCGTGCCGGCCGAGTGTTCGAGCGGCGTGTTCACGCTCACGCACGGACCGCACTCGGTCGCGCCGTAACCTTCGAGAATGCGCACACCGAAACGCTCGAACCACGCCTGCGCCGTCGCCTGCTGCACCTTCTCCGCGCCGGCGAAGAGATAGCGCAGCGTACGGAAATCATACGGATGCCCCTTGCGCACGTAGCCGTTCAGGAAAGTGTTCGTGCTGAGTAAGACTGTGCAGTCGCGGTCGTAAAAGGCCGTCGGCACGAGTTTGTATTGCAACGGCGACGGGAAGAGGAAGACGTGCATCCCGCGCACGAGCGGCAACAACGTGCCGACCGTGAGGCCGAAGCTGTGGAAAAGCGGCAGGCAGTTGAAGATGCGATCGCTCTCGCCGAGATCGGTCACCAGCAGCATCTGGCGGATGTTCGCGAGCAGGTTCGCGTGTGTGAGCGAGACCCCCTTCGGCGTGCCTTCCGAACCGCTGGTGAAAAGCACCACCGCCTCGTTGGAGAACGGTGAGTATTGCGTGGCCCACCCCGGCAGGAACGTGTGACGGAAGAGCGTGACGAGCTTTTGCGGCAACGTGATTTCCGCGCGCAAATCTTCGAGATAAATCATCTCCCCGCCGGCGTCGCAAAAAGGCTGCACATCAAGGTTCGCGCGCTCGATGAAAGCGCGCGAGGTGACGATCTGCTTCAAGCCCGCCAATCGCGAGCAGACGAGCATCGTGGCCGTGCCAGTCGAGAAGTTCAGAATCGCCGGCACCTTGCCGAGTTGCCAGAGGGCGAGCAGCGCCATCGGCATCCCGTTCACGTTCGGCAGTAGCAAGCCGACACGTTCCGCCTCTCCTGCCATACGCGGCCCGAGGCGTTGCGCGAAGAGATCCACGCCCGCCAGCAGTTGGCGATACGTGAGGCTCGAATACGACACATCCTCCAGCACGACGTGCTTCGGCAAGCGATGACTCGTCTCGGCGATTGCGGCGAGCACCGTGCGCGGGCCAAACGCCATCTCCACCTCAAACTGCTGCGCCACCATTCGGTCGCGAAGCCAATTCGTGAGCTGCTCGCGTGCCGCAGCCCCGCTCACTTGGTCCACTACTGGCGGCGTCAGCACTTCGCTGAAATGTGCGGTTACTTTTTGGAACAGGCATTTCTTCTCCACGTTCGGGGAACCGGGCAACCACTGCGCCCCGCGCAGATAGCAGGTGATGACCTTCGCGTGCGCCTTCTGCAGCAGTAACCCCGTGCCGTCGAAAAGCCGCATCAGCGACGTCGTGCGAGACACGCGGCCTTCGGGAAAGAGAACGAGCCGGCCGCCCTTCGCTAGAAACTCCGCCGCGTACTTGAAGCCGTACGGCGAATCGGTGTCCACCAGAAACGTGTAACGGTTGATCATCATGAACCGATGAATCAGGCTCCGCTGCGCAGCGGAACGGGAGACCACGAAGCGCCAATCTCCCTCGAGACAGGCGCCGATGAACAGCCAGTCCAGCCACGACACGTGGTTCGGCAGTAACAGCACCGGCCCTGGCGCATTCAACACTTCGGTGTTGTAGGCGCGAAACCGGCACCACCCGCGCGCGAGCAGGCGGAGCGCGGGTTTGAGCAACGGCAGGAGGCGATTCGCCAGACACGTCACAAGCTTGTCTATCCGGGTCTCAGTGGTTGACATATCAACAATTAGTTTGATCCGTGGCGGACGGTTCGGGGATTCGCAGCCAGAGCATCACCCCACCGATCAACACGGCGAGACCGAAGAATATCTTCGACGGGCTGTAGTGGAAATGAACGCCCACGAGAATGAGCGCGGTGGCGACAAGCATCGCCGCGTTGTCCACCACGTTCTGCACCGCGATGGTTTTACCGAGCTTCGTCGGGTCACTCTCCGCCTGCAACGCCGCGTTGAGCGGGATGAGATAAAGCCCCGCCGCGACGCCCGTGACCGCCAGCAACAGCACCACCGGCCAGATGAGCGAACCGAGCACGGGCACATTCAACCGCGCGAGACTCGCTGGCGCGAAAACCTCGACCAACCCGAGCGCCATGACTACCGCGGTCAACAACACTCCGTTGCGACGCACCGCACGAAGATCGCTCACGCGGTAAAACTGACCGGCCAGCATGCTTCCAGCCATCACGCCGAGACTGAGCCACAAGCCGAGCATCGCGATCTTCGTGTTGCTTTCCAGTCGCAACACATCGAGTCCCCACGCTTGGAAATTGACCTTTAACGTCACGCCGAAGGCCCAGAAGACGCCGATGCCAACGAGGATCCGCGCCAATCTCGGCGCACCGAACAGCCCGCGCGTGTGCGCGAAGAATTCACCGACACTCGCGCGCAACCGGATCGCTGGATTCGACGGCGTGCGGTCCATGAACAGATTAAGCAGTAGCGACAATCCGTACACGCCGATCACGATGAGGTAACAGCGCAGCGGTGATAGTTGATCCACCATCCACGCACCGGCAATCATCCCGGTGAGGATGGCGATGAGCGTGAACATCTCGACCGAGCCGTTCGCTTTCACGAGCCGTTCGCGCGGCAGGATTTCCGGGAGGATGCCATATTTCGCGGGCGAATAGGCGCACGAACCGATGCCGACGATGAAGTAGCCGATGGTTTCCCACGCGCGCCCGCCCGCGAGGCTGAACATCGCGATGCCCGTGCCGGCGAGCTTGATAAGGTTGCCGCCTGCGAGCCAGTGGGATTTCGCGAAACGATCATTGAGATAACCGACGAACGGCCCGAGCAGCACGAACGGGATGTAAAGCACCGCCGTGATCAGCGCGCTCTTCAGCCGAAGCGTTTCCTCCGTGATCGCACCGCTCTGCTGTTGCAGCGTGAGTGGGCCGAGAAAAATCCAGAGGAGGGCGTTGTCGCCGAACGCGCTCAGGAACTGGCTCGCGAGGAGCAGATGATAGTTACGCGCGCGCATCGTGGGTAGGAGTAATGGGAGTGGGCTTGGACGAACGGTCGGCATTCCGGCTCACCTGACTGAGATCGTCAACGATTTGGCGCACGCGTTTCTCCGGCAAATCTCCCCACATCTGCGCGGCAGCGTGATGGTAATGAGGCAGGATGCGCTCGACCAATTTCCGTCCGCCCGCGGTGATCTCGACGCGATAGGCGCGACGGTCGGCGTCGTTATCGCGGCGGACAATCAATTTGCGCCGTTCGAGACGGTTCAGCAAACCCGTGACATTGGAGCGATGAACCAGCAGCGCGCGGCTCAACTCGGTTTGAGTGCAGCCCTCCGGCTGGTCATGGAGAAGTTTGAGCACATTGAACTGGCTGGGGCCGAGATCCCAGCGGACGAAGAAGACGCGGCTGGCGTTCCAGAGAGACTCCGAGGCCCACAGCAGACCGATTAGCGCGTCATAGCGCGGGTTGGATTCGGTTTTCTTGGGACGCACGCCGGCAGCGTGCCATAGATTGTTTATGAGTCAACAGTTAATCTAGTCGCGAAGATGTGCGACGAACCAGAAGATTGAGCTGCCGTTACTTCACGAAGTGATACACGCCGCCATTCTCGTCGGCGATGGACTTCAACTGCGCAGCGCCGGACGGGTCTTGGAAAGCGATGGCATTGATGCGTACCGCGCGCTGCGGGTTGAACTGCCGCAGCATCGCCGTCGGGTCCGGAAACTGACCATCCGAGAGCAACCAGATGGTGTCCGGCCGTAAACCAAAGGCAAAACGAAGCGCTGTGTTGGGATCGGTACCACCGCCGATCGCGCGAGAATCCACCCATTTCACCGCATAATCGATGTTAGCCGGCGTGGCTGGAAGCATCTCCGGCACTGGCATCGACTCGGCATTTGTATCAAAGAAATAAATCATGAAATGTGTCTCCGGCGGCAACGTGCGGAGCGTCTGCGTGAGCGCGGTTCGGGCGGCCTGAAAGCGCGCGCCGGACATGCTGCCTGACTTATCAATGACAAAGACCAACCGGTTACCCTTACCTTCGGCACCGAGGAACTTGACCTCTTTTTTCCCTGTACCCGGCGGCCCGTAATTATCGGTCTCCTTGGGGGGATTGAGAAAAATGAGGTTTTGCTGAGCGACCTCGTTGCCTTTTGCAGCTGCCTGCTTCCACCAACGGCCAGCTTCGGCGAGATTTTTCGGCACGTCGCGCCCCTCGAAATAGCGGTTGCCCAAATCGAGCGCTGCGTTCACATCGCCCTGCAACGCCCGCACACGCAGAGCGGTCAAATCAGCAGCCGAGGAAATGAGGAGGCTGGCAAAAAGGAAACCGAGAAGGAGAATCGCGCGGGTTGAAGGCCGACCGGACATTGAATCAACCTATCCAGAAAACCACACGGCGCAAGAGGTCGACGAAAAAGTTTGAATCACTTTCCGCCAACCGCATAGTGACCGGCAACAAACGCCGAGCACGGATGACTAAGACGAATCTAAAAGCCGACGCCCCACCGCCTCCGAAACGTTGGCAGGACCCGCTCGCACCGCTGACGGACAACCTCTCTCTACCGGCGACGTGGGGGCTGATTTTTCTCGCGTGGCTAGTTGGTGCCGTGGCGCGGTATCGTTGGCTGCACTTCGCCAACGGGGTTGACGCCTTCAAATGGCACGGCGTGCCGCTCACCAACACGAACGACACGTACCTCTACGCCTCAATCATCCAGAAGGCGCACTTCGGGACGATGCAGGGAATTCCGGACTGCCCCGGCGTCATGACCCACGGCATGATTACCGTGCTGCCCACGTTGTTGCTCAAGGTGCTTCCGGCCTCTGTTACCATTGATCATCTGATGGCTTGGCTGCCGGTGCTTCTGGGAGGGCTCATCGTCATCCCCGTCGTACTCATCGGCCGACTGTATGGCTCGACCATGTGGGGTTTCTGCGCCGCGCTGCTCGCCGCCGTCTCCAACAGTTACTTCAACCGCACACTCGCCGGCTACTACGACACCGATCTCTTCGCGGTGACCATCCCCGCGCTGGCTCTCTATTTTCTGCTCGCTGCACATAAGCACGAAAGCCTGCGCATGACCGGCGCCGCTGCGTTCACGCTGTTCGTTTATCCATTCTTCTATGGCGCCGGTGTGACCATCGCTTTCGCCCTCGGTATCGCCTATATCGGAGTGCGCGTCCTGTTTCATTTCAAATCTCCGTTCACTTGGCGCTCGGTCTTGATCATCGGACTGGCTCTGGCTTTCTTGGAAAACTCCATCGGCGGCGCCATCGCTGCACGACCCTTAACTTGGCTGGGCCAACTCGCCTTGATTATCGCGGCCTGCATCGCCGTGCCGCGGCTGTTCTTACCGGAGCAACTCGCCAATCCAGAGAAACGGATGGGCTTGATCGCCCTCGTCGGGTTGGTCGCCGCTTATGTATTCGTCGTAGCCGGACCGGGACAGAAAATCTACGCACGCGCAGCTCAATACACAGATGCCGCGACAGGCAAGCTGGCTGAGCCAACAGAAGCCATCAAGTTCCACAACTCGCTCTCGACCGTGCAGGAAGCGGTCACCGCGACAGGCTCGTTGAAAGAGAAAGCGCGGACAATGGGCGAACGCACGACTGGCTCGGCGGCCGTAATGTTCGTGGCGCTTGTCGGCTACGTGCTGCTGGTGCTGTGGCGACAGGAGTTCCTGATTGCCGCGCCGCTGCTCGGCGTGGGTATCTTCGCTATCTGGGGCGGCTACCGCTTCACCATGCACGCCACCGCCATCGCGGCATTGGCTTGGGTTTACGCCGCCTTTGTCGTGACTCAGCTTTTCTCGGCGCGCAAACTGATTGTCTGGAGCGTCGCAGGTGCGGCGACCATCGCGGCAATCATCCCAAACATTCGCCACCTTCTCCAATACAACGCCCCGACGGTCCTCGAGAATCAGGCGGTGGAGGTGCTCGACATCATCAAGCCGCGCGTGAAGCCAGGCGATTACCTGCTCACGTGGTGGGATTATGGAACGGCCGGTTGGTATTACTCGGGCCTCCGCACTGTGTGCGACCCTATAAATCAAGGGGACGACATCTACCTCGTGGCCAAGGCGCTCAACTCCCCTTCGCAACGTCTCGCGGCGAATCTCATGCGCCTCGGTATTGAAACGCACGCGCAGACAAATCGCGACAACAGCGCCATCCGTACCTTACTCGAGCCGCGCCTGAAAGATTTCAGCGGGCTCGACGGCTTCTTCAAGGAACTCGAAAGCCCAGCGTTCAAATTGCCGCCGAAAACGCGCGAGGGGTATCTCTTCCTGCCGACGATGCTGCTCTATATGGTGCCGCCCATGCGCCAATTCAGCGAGCGCGACCTGCTCACCGGCAAGATGCAGCCGGTCAAGACAATCCAGATTTACGACAGCGCCGAGGTAAACGACCGCGAAGTTCGCCTGTACGCCGGCGCACGACCAGTCATCGTGGTGGACCGCAAGACGCTCGTCGCCACCATCCTCGCCGACGGCCGGCACTTCAACCTCCACACGCTCGACTTCATCCAGCGCTCGCCGCGCCGCAACCTCTCCGTCTCGCGCCAACCGGGCGATCCGAACTCGAGCCTCCACCTCACCCTCTCGATCGATCCGCCGCTCAGTATCCTGATGGACCGGGAGATTTTCCAGTCCAACCTCATCCAGATGTTCCTGTACGAGATCTTCGATCCGAACCTCTTCGAGCCGGTCGCTTTCAATTCCAAAGCCAAGCTTTACCGACTGAAGCAGTAAGCCGCGCACCTGCCTCGGTTACGATTACGAACAAGTTTGAGTTGGCGCGACGTTGCACGAATGCCAGCAAGCCGCGCTGGCCGCGAACGAAATGTTCTGGCCGGACACTGTGTTCTTGGAGAAAGCCGAGGAAGAAGAAGAGAAGCGGTGGAGAAGGGTTACAACGAAGAGGCAGCGTTGTGCCTGAGAAGATACTGAAAAGTCGGACTACTTCGGAACGAAACTGGTGGCGGCAGCATTCCTCTACTTCAAACGCGCCACTGGAACAGCTGTCAGTTCAATTGGACCTCGCTGGGCTTCTTGATGGACCCCAGCGCAGCCGCGCCTATCCCCTGTTCCAAGTGGACCCAATCCACAATCTCGTCATCGGGGGCAAAGCCGGCAACGAGTTGCTGGAGCTGCGCACGCACAGCGACGGCATCATTTGCATCCATGGCGAGCCCGAGGGCTTGGAGCTTTTGCTCGAGAACCGGCCACGGCAGGAAATCCTCGTGCGCCTTCATGATGCGCGGGTGGGTGGTGGGCTCGGGATTGCCACCAATCAACAATTCCTCGTAAAGCTTTTCGCCGGGGCGCAGGCCAATGATTTCTATCTCGATGTCTCCCTCGGGATGGTCGTCGTCTATCACCGTCAAGCCAGAGAGCTCGACCATGCGTCGCGCCAAATCCATGATTTTGATCGACTGCCCCATGTTCAAGACGAATACATCCCCGCCTTTGGCCATCGCTCCGGCTTGGATTACCAGTTGGGCAGCCTCGGGAATGGTCATGAAGTAGCGAGTGACTTCCGGATGCGTCACGGTGACCGGTCCACCAGCGCGGATCTGCTGGCGAAACTTGGGCACGACAGAGCCGGAAGATCCGAGCACGTTGCCAAAGCGTACCATGGTGAACTTGGTTTCAGAAGGGGCGGCCGCCAAAGCCTGCAGCACCATCTCTGCCAGACGTTTGCTGGCGCCCATGATGTTGGTCGGGCGCACCGCCTTGTCAGTGCTGATCAGCACAAAATCTGACACGCCACTCCGAGCGGCCATCCGCGCGACCGCCAATGTGCCCAGCGTGTTGTTCCTGATGCCTTCGACCAGATTATGTTCGACCAGTGGCACGTGCTTATAAGCCGCGGCGTGATACACGGTGTCGGGCCGCCACGCGGCCATGATCTCTCCCATGCGCTCCTCATCGCGAACAGAGGCCAGCAACGGCACTAGTTTTAGAGCCGTACTGGAAACCCTCGCCTGCAGTTCCCGGTGGATTTCAAAGAGCGCAAACTCGCTTTGATCCACGAGCAGCAATGCGGTTGGGCCGAGACCCATAATCTGGCGGCAAAGCTCGCTGCCGATGGAGCCGCCGGCGCCGGTCACCAACACAATTTTACCGACCACATTCTTCTCAAGAAGCCCGCGAACAGGTTCCACCGCCTCGCGGCCCAGCAAGTCATCAACGTCCAGTTCGCGCAAGTCGGAGACGGTTATTTTCCCCTGCGCCAGTTCCGTAACACTCGGGAGAGTGCGAACCGAAACGCGCCCTTGCGATGCCTGCGCGAGAATCTCGTTGCGTCGTTTGCGGCTAGCCGTAGGCAATGCCAGCAGAACATCGGTGATGTTGAGCGATGCCAGCAATGCGGGCAGATTCGCGGGACTGTGGATGGGCAGACCGTTCATCAAATAGCCATGCAACCGCGCATCGTCATCCAGAAAACCGACCACCCGCATTTCGTGACTGCTCGCCATGGCATCAGCCAGTTGACGCCCCACGGTGCCTACGCCGTAGATGAGAGCTCTAGGCAAGGCTTTCGACTCCAGACGGGTTTGGTAGAGCTGCCCGAGCCAAAGGCGGACGATTCCTCTAGATACTCCAACAGCTAGGAGCAAGAGGATGGGCTGAATCAGGCCGACCGTGCGCGGCACGTCCCGAATACCAACGGCTGTAAACAGGGCTGCAAAAGCCAAACCATATACAGAGACGGCTTTGGCCACCGCCACGAGCGCCGGCCAGCCTGAGTAACGAAAAATGGATCGATAGAGCCCAAAGATTGCGAAGATCGGAAGGGCCATAAGCACCGACACGACCGCCGCCCAAAGCGCTGCTCCGGATAGCGCGACGAATTCCCCCAAACGCAGGTAGAATGCAAACCAAAGCGTCAATACGCAGAGGCTTGAATCCACAAGCAGAACCACCACGCGCTTGGTTGCGCGCGACAGGTTCAAGACTGATGTAGTAAGTCTGCTCAGTGGCGTCGGCATGCCAAATAAATCAGTGAGAAACGTCTTCTCGGCGCAGTACTTTCACCACCGTAAGCCAAAGGATCTTTAAGTCGAACCCGAACGAGCGTTGCCGCAAGTATTCCGCATCCAGCTTCACCTTCTCTGGAATCGGCAATTCATCTCGCCCGTTTATCTGGGCCCATCCGGTCAATCCGGGCACTAAATCATGAACGCCTCGTACCGTACGCAGGGCAATCAGATCATATTGATTGAACAATGCCGGCCGCGGCCCGACGAAGCTCATCTCGCCTTTGAGTATGCTCCACAGCTGCGGTAACTCATCCAAACTGGTCTTGCGCAAAAAAGATCCCAACGGCGTCAGGAAAGTTTTCGGATCCTGCAAAAGATGGGTCGCAACAGTCGGAGTTCCGACACGCATGCTCCGGAACTTCGGCATCCGAAAGTTGGTGTTTCCCTTGCCAACGCGGTCGGACCAATACAGTGCCGGGCCACGGGAAGTCAGCCGGACCAGCGTGGCGATTATCAGAATCGGAAACGCCAGCAGAACAGCTGTGCAAAGCGCGAGGAACAAATCGAGCAGGCGTTTCAACATTCGGCTGACTAGTGAACCTCGTGAAACGCCGCAAGGCAACAAGGTGTTCGCCTGTCAACGCACGCGCAGAAATCGAGCCTCGGCCTCGATCCGCTCCAACTGCGCCGCGACTACTTTCTTTTCATCGTAAAGTCGCAGGGCTCTCTCGCGGCCGGCCTTCCCGAGTTTTTCACCCCATGCGGGATTTTTCGCGAACCGCTCAATCGCCTCCGCCAGCAAGGCGGCCGAACGGACCGGCACTAAAAGACCCGTTTCATCGTGGACAACCTCTTCCCGCGACCCGCGGATATCCGTTGCCACGACCGGCTTCGCCATCATCATCGCTTCGATAATGGTCCGCGGCATTCCTTCGCGCCAGGAAGGCAGGCAAAACAAATCCATGACGCTCAACATTTCGGGGATGTCGTCGCACAAACCCAGTACCACGAGGCGCCCACCGAGCGCGGTCTGTGCCTCAGCGAGTTCGGTGGCCACGCCCGCGGCGTGGTCGGAAGGCAGCTTTTCACCGATCAACAGGAACCAAATCTGGGGATGGGCTGCGGCTAATTGCTGCGCTGCCAAGAGAAATTCAGCCACCCCCTTTTCACGCACCTGCCGGCCAATCAAGCCGACAACGTAGGCGTCTTTCGGAATCCCAAGCGACTCGCGCACTTTGGCGCGCGCGTCCGTTTTTGCTGGATCAAAGCGCGACACGTCCACCCCATTGCCAATCGCTAGAACCCGTTCCGCCAGCATGATTTTCTCTCGAACAGCCGTGCGCGCATCTTCAGCGCTTTGAGTAAAAAGAATGTGGGTCCAGCGTCCAGCCAAACGTTCGAGCGACACGAACAATCTGTATTTCCATACGGGCATTCCCTCATGGAAATAAAAGCCGTGTGCTGTGTATACCACTAAAGGGGCGCCCGCCAGCCGAGCGGCCATTCTTCCAATCAACGCTGCCACTGGCGTGTGCGCGTGCAGGACGTCGTAGCGCGCCCGACGAAACAGCTGAACCAATCCCCACAGGGAGCGCAATGCGGCCAGTGGATTCATGCTACGCGAGATAGTTACCGTTTCGATCCGATAACCCCGCTTGCGCAAGCCCTCCACGAAAGGCCCATCCGAACAGACCGCCGTGACATGCCAGCCACGCGATTGCATCCCGTCAATCAGTGGGAGCAGAAAATGTTTCAGCGTGAAATCGACCGCGCAGAGTTGGCAAACTTTCATGCCCATCGCTCCCGCCATGCTTGAAACATCAACACGTTCCACAGCCAGTACTGCCAGCTGCGCCGGCCAGAAAGGTGTTCCTGCCATTTCTTTCTCACTGCTTCCGGATCCAGAAAGCCCTCTCGGCGGAGGCGTGACTCGTCGAGCAGGGCCTCGGCCCAGTCACGCAGAGGGCCGCGTAGCCATTTATCCAGCGGCACAACGAACCCCTGCTTGGGGCGCTCTACCAACTCCTTTGGAACGTAACGATACAATATCTGACGCAACGCCCATTTCCCCTGTCCGTTGCGAATCTTCATGTGCAAGGGCAATGACCAGGCAAACTCAACCAGCCGATGATCCAGCAACGGCATTCGCGTCTCGAGGCTGACGGCCATCGCCGCTCGATCGACCTTTGCCAAAATATCATCGGACAAATAGCCAACCAAGTCGTGAAACATCATCCGCTCGGTGAAGTCTGCCCCGCGTGGTGAATCTGCAAAACGCTTCGCCTCAACATCCGCCCAAGTCGGGACTTCACTGCCACCGATCACGATCGAGCCCGGATCACGGTGCTGCGAAATCAGGCGCCGATACAACTCGTCGGCATCGGCGACGTCAATCACGCTTGCCAACTTGTGCAGGCGGTCGCCCAGCGTCGGTTGCCGCAACCCAGACGGCAGCGAACGGCCCAACCGGTCCCACGCCGATGGAGGAAAACTGGTTATGGCGCGACCCGCGAGACTTCTAATGCCGCGCGGCAGCGACTTGATATTCTGCCAGATTGATCGGCCCCAGAAATAGCGGTTATAGCCGCCGAACAATTCGTCTCCAGCATCGCCCGACAGACAAACGGTGACATGGCGCCGCGCCATCGCTGCGACCAAATGGGTCGGGATCTGCGATGAGTCACCAAAAGGCTCATCGTACATTTCCGACAGCCGAGGAATCACAGCCAAAGCGTCGCTAGGCGCGACATAAAGTTCGGTGTGGTCGGTTCCGAGATGAGCGGCAACCGCCTTTGCGTGTTCCGCCTCGTTGTAATCAGCCTCAGCGAAGCCGATTGAAAATGTCCTGACGGGGCGCGACGCCTGCGCCTGCATCAGCGCAACGATGGTCGAGGAATCGATGCCGCCGGAAAGAAAAGCGCCCAGCGGCACGTCGGCAATCATCTGCCCAGCAACCGCACGCCGCAAATTCACGTCCAACTCAGCGATTACAGTCGCGTCATCCAGATCGGTACGCACCGCACGATTGGCGATATCCCCAGCCCGCCAGAAGAAGGTCGGCGTTGGCAGCGTTCCGGGGGCAGAGGTTGCGGTGATTGTCAGGTGGCTACCGGGTGGAAGCTTTCGGACTCCGCGCCAAATCGTGTGCGGCATGGGCACATAGCCATAGCGCAGG
>CAMASG010000038.1 GCA_945860945.1 Akkermansia muciniphila | reverse complement strand
GGATGCCGCCAGAGTTCCTTGCCCGCGAAATCATACGCGAGCAGACCGTACGAGCCAAAATAGGCGATGACGCGCTCGCCGTCCGTGCAGGCCGTGGGCGCGGCGGGGTTGCTGATGCGATGCGCAGCTTCGAGCTTTTCGACAGGCGCAGGCTTTTTCCAGAGCACTTTTCCGGAGGCGCGATCGAGCGCGAGCGTGACGAGTTTTCCGGCGTCCACACCGGTGAGGAAGATCTGTTTTTCCCAAATCACCGGCGAGGAATGGCCCGCGGGCAGTTCCGTGCTCCAGACCAGATTCGTCTTCGGCCCGAAGTGGACCGGCGGCTTGCCCTTGCCGGTACCAATAGCGGTGGCATCCGCGCCGCGGAATTGTGGCCAGTTCGCGGCGTGGGCAACGGTGGTGACGAGCGTGGCGATGAGAAGTAACGAGAGGCGCATGGCGAAAACGTGCTTAGTAGTTGGCTGTTGGTAACTGAACCGTGAGCGTCAAAGAAGCAAATTCCTGCAAACCGACGTTCTGTGGCGAACACTCATCCACACGTTTTGAATAAAACGCCGTCGGCGAATCCTTGAGCCAGAGGAAAAGCAGACAAGATTCTTGACTCTCATCTGTGCAGGTAGAAATCATTTGGAAATGAGCCCGAGCCGAAAGCAGCGTTCTGACTGCGATCGCGGAGGCGTTTGAAAAACACAGTTCCTATCAAATCAATAACACTATGAACAAGATGATGAACGGTTGGCGGATGGCGGCGGTGGTGCTGCTGGTGGGCGGAATCGCTTCGACGACGGGGCGCGCGGCTGAGTTGTCCGTGAAAGATGGGCAGAAGATTGCCTTCTTGGGCGATTCCATCACGCAGGCCGGTGCCAGCCCCAAGGGTTATGTCCGGCTGGCGATTTCTGGATTGGAAGCGAATGGCGTGAAGACGACGGCCATTCCCGCCGGTATCAGCGGTCACAAATCCAACCAGATGCTGGCGCGGTTGGAGAAAGATGTGCTGAGCAAGAAGCCGGATTGGATGACGTTGAGCTGCGGCGTCAACGACGTTTGGCACGGCGCGAATGGCGTGCTGCTCGATCAGTACAAGGTGAACATCACCAAAATCGTCGATCAAGCGCAGGCGGCGGGCGTCAAGGTGATGCTGCTCACTTCGACGATGATTGGCGAGGACCAGTCCAACGTGAACAATCAGAAGCTGGTTCCCTACAACGAATTTCTGAAGGCGCTCGCCAAGGAGAAGAGCTGTCTTTTTGCGGACCTGAACGCGGACATGCAGGCCGCCATTGCGAAAGTGGGCGCGGCAAAGAAGGGCAATCTTTTGACCGGCGACGGCGTGCACATGAATCCGGACGGGAACAAGATGATGGCGGTCGGAGTGCTCAAAGCGTTCGGCTTGAGCGCGGCTCAGATTGAGCAGGCGCAAAAAGCGTGGGCCACTCCTGCGCCCGCACCGGCCGCAAAATAGTTTTTGAACTACGGCGCGTCTGTAGACATTTCAGGAATGTCCGCAGACGCTGCCCCATCCGCTCGCAAGCCATGCATCTCGTCCTCGCGTCATTTTTAATCGCCTCCACGGTTTCGGTCTTCGCCGCCGATGGCAACTGGCCGAGTTGGCGGGGACCCAAGGATAATGGCAGCAGCGACGGCGGTCCTTATCCCGTGAAATGGGACGCCGACACCGGTTGGCTGTGGAAGACGCCATTGCCGGGCAAGGGTTGCTCCACGCCCATCGTTTGGAACCAGCGCATCTACGTCACCGCACCGATTGAGGGGAAGGACGCGTTGCTCGCGTTCGACTGGAGCGGCAAGGTGCTTTGGCAAACCACCCTCGGCGCGGAGAAGCCGGGCAAGCATCGCAACGGCTCTGGCTGCAACTCTTCGCCGGTCACAGATGGCAAGCTCGTCTTCGTGTACTTCAAGAGCGGCCAACTCGCTGCGGTGGACTTCGAGGGGAAAGTGCGCTGGCAGACGAACCTCACCGAGCGCTTCGGTAAGGACACGCTCTACTGGGACTACGGCACCTCGCCGGTGCTCACTGAGCGCGACGTGGTGGTGACGCTCATGCACAACGGCGAGTCGTGGATGGCGGCCTTTGACAAGACCACCGGTGTGCAGCACTGGAAAATCTCGCGCAATTACAGCACTCCAGCAGAGGGCGACCACAGCTACGCCACGCCGGTTACTATTCGCCACGCCGGCAAGGAGGCGCTCCTCGTGTGGGGCGCGGAACACCTCACCGCTCACGACGCCGCGGATGGGAAAATCCTCTGGTCTTGCGGCGACTTCAATCCCGAGCGCAGTCGTAACTGGGTCGCCGTTTCATCCTTCGTCCTCGCGGGCGACATGGTCGTGGTGCCCTATGGTCGCGGCTCGCGTTTGCACGGAATTAAACTTGGTGGCGCGGGCGACGTGACTGCGTCGCATCGCGCATGGCAGCGGAAGGATACTGGGACGTTCGTGCCCTCGCCCGTCGAGCACGCGGGCAAAGTTTATCTGGTCCGCGATCGCGGCGAGGTCGAGTGCATCGAGCCGGCTACCGGCAAGACTCTCTGGTCTGGTGCGCTGCCCAAGAACGGCGCGAACTATTACTCCTCACCCAGCCTCGCGGACGGAAAGATTTATGCCGCTCGTGAAGACGGTATCGTTTTCGTTGCCCGTGCAAATGGGAAGTTCGAGGTGCTGGCGGAGAATAATATGGGCGAGCGTATCATCGCTTCCCCCGTGCCCGTGGCGGGACGTCTTCTGCTACGGGGTGAGAAGCACCTATTCTGCATTGCGGACCCCGTCTCCAAAACGAAGTAATTGTCTAGGCGCGGAGAATGAAAGCACGGAGGATGAAGTATGCGCCTGCTCGCACCGTCAGATTTTGGGCGCGGGTGCGTCGTAAAATTGATATGAAGTCGAGGCATACTATCTTCCTGATTTGCGCAGCTCTGTTGCAGATGGGGATTTGCCGCTCGCAGGGCGCGCAACCTCCGCAGGGCGATGTGGATTTCTTTGAACAGAAAATCCGCCCAGTGCTCGTCGAGAAATGCTACAAGTGTCATTCTGAGCAGGCCCCAAAACTCAAAGGCGGCCTCTCTCTCGAAACTCGCGAGGCGCTTCTCAAAGGCGGCGAAACCGGTCCGGCGATCGTCCTGCAGAAACCCGCGCAGAGCCTCCTCATCAAAGCCATCGGCCACGGCAATGAATACACCGCCATGCCGCCCAAGGAAAAGCTTCCGGCGAACGTCATCGCTGACTTTGAAAAGTGGGTGCAGCTTGGCGCGCCATTCCCAGCCGCGCGTCCCAGTTCCGCCAAGACAGTCGGGCCGGCGTGGTGGGAGAAGGTTGCTGAGAAGGATTTGCTCTCGGCGGATCGCGCGATTGCGCAGGCCGTGGATCATTACCTGAACGACAGGTTGAAACAGTCCGGCGTCAAACCCGCGGCGGCGGTTACCGAGGCGGTGTTTGTCCGGCGTGTCACACTCGACATCGCCGGCCGCATCCCGACCGTGGATGAAGTGAAGGCGTATCTTTCGTCGAAAGATCCAAAAAAGAAGGAGAAGCTTGCTGATGAGTTGCTCGCTTCGCCGAGTTTCGTGCGTCACCAATCGACCGAGTTGACGTGGCTCTTGATGGACGGCACCGGCAAGAGCTCCGGTAAAAGCGGAGGGAAAAAAGGCGGCCAGGCCGCTGCGAATTTCGACGAATACGTCACCCGCACCGTCGCGACGAACCGCCGTTGGGATCAGGTTTTTAAGGATATCATCCTTGCCGACGATGCGACCGACGAAGCCAATGGCGCCTCCGGTTTTCTGCGCGACAAAATCAAAGATCAGGATCGGCTCGTGACCGATGTCAGTTCGCGCTTCTTCGGCGTGAACATCAGTTGCGCTCAGTGCCACGACCATCCGCTCGTCCCTTCTTGGAAGCAGGATCATTACTACGGGATGAAGTCGTTTTTCAGTCGTACGTTTGAGAACGGCGACTTCCTCGCTGAACGCGATTACGGAACGGTCAGTTTCAAGCCGAACAAAGGTGACACCAAAATGGTCAAGCCGATGTTCCTCGGCGGCGCGCCCATCATCGAGCCGGAGACGCCGGAATTGAATGAGGAGCAAAAGAAGGCAGAGAAAAAACTGCACGACGAAGCGAAGACAAAAAAAGAACCGCTCGCGCCGCCCTCATTCAGCCGCCGCGCCAAGCTGATTGAGGAAGGTTTGAAAACTGGGCAGGAAGGATTCTTCTCCCGCTCCATCGCGAATCAACTGTGGAACCGTTTCTTTGGGCGAGGTTTGGTGGTGCCGCTGGATCAGATGCACGGGCAAAATGCCCCGAGCCATCCCGAGTTGCTCCAGTGGCTCGCGCGCGATTTGGCCAAGCACGACTACGATCTGCGCCGCGTCATCCGCGGACTTGTGCTCAGCGACGGCTACGCGCGGTCGAGCCGATGGGAGAATTCCGTGCGTCCGGATCCCGCGCTGTTCGCTGCAGGCATTCCTCGCGCGCTCACTCCGGCGCAGTTCGGCGCCTCGTTGCAATTCGCGGCGATTGATCCGGAGGCGTTCAAGCCGAGCATCACTGCGGATGAAAAACAGAAGATGATCGAGCGCCTCGAGAAGACTGGGCAGGGGATGGCGAATCTGTTTGAGCGACCGAGCGATGATTTTCAAGTGGGTGTGGACGAGGCGATGCTGTTCAGTAATGGCGATCGCATTCAGCGCGAACTTCTGGCCGATGGCGGTGGCCGCCTTGTCAAACACATGGCCACACTGAAAGATCGCCACGCGCAAGTGGAGGCCGTCGTTTGGAATGTGCTTTCGCGACCGGCCGAGCTTTCAGAAATAAAACTGCTCAGCGACTATCTCGAGAAACGTCAAGATCGCCCCGTCGAAGCGTTGCAGCAGATCGTCTGGTCGCTGATGACGTCCGCGGAGTTCCGTTTCAATCATTGATGGATGGTCTAAAAAACGGTAAATAGTGCGTTTAGCCAATGCGTCCAACCGATCGTTAATTACAAACTCATGAAGGCCAAAAACAATTTCTGCGGCTCCATCGAACACGGAATCACTCGCCGTGCGTTCTTCAGTCGCGTTGGCGTCGGGTCGGCGTTGCTTGGCTCCAGCGGCGCGGTTCACACGTTTGCGGAGGAGGGACTCACGCAGGCGCTCAAAGCCAGCGGCAAGCGCGTCATTCTGCTCTGGCTTGCGGGCGGTGCGAGTCAGATGGAGACGTGGGATCCGAAACCGGGTAGGCCGACGGGTGGTCCATTTGCGGCGATTCCCACCAGCGTCCCCGGAGTGCACATCTGCGAGTTGATGCCGGAGATGGCCAAGCGGATGAAAGATCTCACCATCATTCGCTCGCTCAACTCGCGCAACGCCGATCACGGCGGCGGTGCGGTGCTGATGATGCGTGGTCGCCAGGACGAGCCGACGGTGAAGTATCCCGATCTCGGGGCGATTCTGGCCAAGGAACATGGCCGAGCCGACAGCAAAGTGCCCGATTACATCTCGCTTTACACAGCTGGCGAAGGGCGTGACTTCTCGCGTGTCAGTTCGGGATTCCTCGGAGCACGGTTCAATCCAATGAAGCTGGCGGAGAACATGACGCCGCCGAACATGAAGCGGCTCGATTCCATCAGCGATGTGGATCATCACGCGCGCGCGGATTTGCAGGAGATGTTGAATCGCCAGTTCATCACCGGCCGCGAGTTACCCGCGACCAAAAGCCACGCGAATGCCTACGCGCGCGTCCACGGCTTGATGAGCAGCGAGCAGCTCTTCGACATCTCGAAAGAGCCGGAGAACGTGAAGAAGATGTATGGCCCCACGTTGTTCGGCCAGCAGGCGCTGATGGCGCGGCGAATGGTGGAGGCGGGCGTGCCGTTCGTGCGCGTCGCCCGCGCGTGGTGGGATAGCCACGGTCAGAACTTTGAAACGCATCAAGAGATGGTGCCAGAGTTGGATCGCGTGATGGCGGCGCTGATGGATGATCTGAAGCAGCGCGGAATGCAGAACGACGTGCTAGTGGTCGTCATGGGCGAGTTCGGTCGCACGCCGACAATCAACTCAAGTCTCGGCCGTGACCATTTCGGCAGCGCGTGGAGCGTGGCGATGTTCGGCGGCAAACTGAAGCGCGGCGTGGTTTACGGCAAGACCGACAAGGACGGCAAGGAAGTCGCCGAGAATCAGGTCGGCGCCGGCCACGTGTTCGCAACCATTCTCGAAGCTGCGGGCATCCCGCACGACAAGGAATATCACGTTGGCGCGCGGCCGATTCCGCTCGTCAATCCCGGCATCAAACCGATCAAAGACATCCTCGCCTGAACCCCAATCAGCTTATGCCATCGGACCCGTTCAAATTTAAGCAGACGAAAGAAATTAGCCGGAAAGACATCCTGCTCAGCGTCGCGCGTGAGCCGGAATCGAACCGACTGTTCGTCGGCAGTTCTGATTCAAACGTCTATCTGATTGATCCGGCTGCGGAGAAAGCCGAGCCGATCCTGTTGGACGGCCACTCGAGCTACGTCACGGGCATCGCCGTTGCCGGCGGGTTTGTCGTTTCGGGCGCTTACGATGGGAAGCTCATCTGGCGCGATCGGAAATCGCTCAAGACGGAGCGCGTACACAAAGCGCACGATAAGTGGATCCGCGCCGTGGAAGCATCGCCGGACGGCAAGTACATCGCGAGCGTGGCCGATGACATGGTCTGTCGCGTCTGGGACGTGGCTAGCGGCAAAATGAAGCACGAACTGCGCGGCCACGAGTCGATGACGCCGAGCCATTTCAACTCGATGTTGTACGCCTGCGCCTTCTCGAATGATGGCGCGCATCTCGCCACAGGCGACAAGGTCGGCCACATCGTTGTGTGGGATATGTCCAGCGGCAAGCCGGTGAAAACGATCGAGTCGCCCGGCATGTACACGTGGGATCCTCGCGCGCGCATCCATTCCATCGGCGGCATCCGGTCGCTGGCGTTTTCGCCGGACAACTCCGTTCTCGCGGTTGGTGGGATGGGGAAGGTCGGCAACATTGACCATCTCGAAGGCAAAGCGCGGCTTGAGTTGTTCGACTGGCGCGCGGCTAAATCCATCAAGGTTGTCGAGTGCGACAAAATAAAGGGGTTGATCACACGCCTCGCGTTTCATCCGAAGGGTGACTGGCTTGTGGGCGCGGGCGGTGACTCCAAAGGCGGACTGGTTTTCTTCGACGCCGCTGGGACGAAGACGCTGCGCGAAGAGTCCGTGCCGATGCACGTGCACAAATTTACTGCGACTGACTCGATGGATCGTCTCTATCTAGCGGGGCACAACAAGCTCTCAATCTGGGAACTCTCCGTCTGACCGTTTCAGGATGTTCACGGTGCAGAATGACGGGCCAATCCTTGTCGTGCGTGGTGGCGCCATCGGCGATTTCATCCTCACGCTTCCGGTGCTGTCCGCGTTGCACCGGAATTTCCCCAACTCGCGCGTGGAACTTCTCGCCCGCTCTCGAACCGCGCCGCTGGCCGTGGCCGCGGGCCTTGCCGATGACTGGCGCGATCTCGAGGGGCGGGAAGCGTCCGCTCTCTTCGTTCCGGAAGGTGAAATCGCGCCATCCCTCTGCGAATGGCTCGGGCGCTTTACGCTGGTTCTCTGTTACGTGCCGGATCCGGAAGGTGTGCTTCGCGCGAACCTCTCTCGCTTCTGTCCCGCTCGCATTTTAACGGGTCCGTCGCGTCCGGATGAAATGCAGTCTCGCCACGCTGCTGAACAGTTCCTTGAACCACTTCGCGCCATCGGCATCAAAGAGTTCGCTTCTGTTCCGCGGTTGGGAGGGAGCCTTCGTTGCGAAGGTGAGGGGATGAAATCTGATGGGAATCGGGCCGCTAGATTCACGCTGGCGCTACATCCGGGAAGTGGTGGCGAAAAGAAGAATTGGGATGAGGCGCGCTGGATGGAGTTGCTCGTACGATTGGGTCGTGAGACGGATTGGAAATTCCTGATCGTTGGTGGTGAGGCGGAGCAAGGAAAGTTGGCGCGCTTGGCGAAACAGTTGCCAACGTCGCGTTTCGCCTTGGCGGAAAATCTGCCGCTGACGGAATTGGCCGTGCGATTGCGTTCCTGCAATTTCTTCCTCGGACACGATTCAGGAATCACTCACTTGGCGGGGGCGTTGGGCTTGCCGGGTGCCGTGTTGTGGGGCGAGACGAATGTAGATGTGTGGCGTCCGCTGGGTGGTCGGATGGAAATCTTCCGCGAGGAAGGCGACCTTTCGGCGCTGACTGTGGAGAAAGTATTCTGCGAACTGCTACGCTGCGCTCACTTCACACCGATGGCGTAAAGAGCATCAAAGCCGCGCAGATAAATCCGGCCGTTGACGATGGCAGGGGATGCGGTGGTTTCATCCGGCAACTTGTTGGTCGCAAGCAATTCAAAGTTCGTTCCAGCCTTGATAACACTCACGGTGCCGTCGGCGGCAGTGAGATAGATTTTGCCATCGGCACCGACGGGTGAGGCACGGTGTTTCTGGTTGTGGGTACGCTGAGAGTAATGCGATTTGCCGGTCTTCGAATCGAGGCAGGTGAGCACGCCGTTTTCTTTGCAGAGATAAACCTCGTTCCCATAAACGAGCGGCGAAGGAACGTCGGGCGTGCCGGAATCAATCCGCCACTGCTCGCCCGCCGAGCCCGCTTTGAGCAGTCCGGTCGCATCGGGTTTTACGGCAACAACGCCGCGGTTTTTCGCCGTGGGAACGATGATGAGGCCGGCGACGGCGACGGGGGAGGCGACGAAGCGCAGCGTCGTGTTGTAGCTATCCTTCGGATTCAAATCGCCGAGGCGCCAGAGTTCTTTGCCGTTCTTCAAATCGTGGGCGACCGCGTAGTCGTTTCCGTGCGTGACGAGATAGGCGCGCTTGCCGTCGTTCCAGAGGCAGGCGCTGGCGTAGGAATGTTCGCACTCGGCGCGGCCGTCGCTGGGACGCTCGATGTTCCAAACGGTTTCGCCCGTGGCGGCATCGAGGGCGACAACGCGTCCGCCGCCCGCATGAATCAGCTGGAGATAGAGGCGGTCTTGATGCAGGACAGGTGTGGTGTGAAAGCCGAAGCCGTAACGAAATTTGCCGAACTTCTCTTGCACGTTCAGCTTCCAAATCTCTTTGCCGGCAAAATCGAACGCGGCGAATCCTCCGGCGCCAGTTAGCGCATACACGCGTTGGCCATCGGTGCCGGGTGAAGGCGACGCGCTGTTGCCCTCCCGTTTACCGCCGCCTTTCTCGATGCCGAGTTGCTGGCGCCAAAGCTCCTTTCCATCCTTGCTGATGCAAAGCAGGACGATCTCCCCGGGCGCGGCGCTGGTGATGAAAATCTTATCGCCCCAAATGGCTGGCGTGCCCGAGCCGGCGCCGGGGAGAGGGAGTTTCCAGAGGACATTCTCCGTGGCGCTCCACTTCAGCGGCAGATTGGTCTCGGTGCTGACGCCGTCGTGGTTTGGGCCGCGCCACTGCGGCCAGTTGGCGGCGGGAAGCAGAAATGTGGCGGCGCAGGTGAGCGAGAGAAATAAGGCGGCTTTCATGATGCGAAGGCTGCCATTTGCGACGGCGTGTGGACAAGGCCTATTCACGAGCCTTGTCGTGATTGAAAGAACGCAGTCGAGACCGCGTTCTGCTCACTCCCACTCGATGGTGCCCGGCGGCTTGCTGGTGAGGTCGAGCACGACGCGGTTGAGGCCGCGGACTTCGTTGGTGATGCGCAGGGAAATTTTCTCGAGCAAATCATACGGCAGGCGCACCCAGTCGGCCGTCATCCCGTCCTGCGATTCCACGGCACGGATGGCGAGCGTCCAATCGTACGTGCGCTCGTCGCCCTGCACGCCCACGCTCCGCACGGGCAGCAGCACGGCGAAGGTCTGCCACGTCTTATAGTACAGGTCAGCCAGCTTCATTTCCTCGACGACAATCGCATCGGCGCGACGCAGCACTTTGAGTTTCTCAGGCGTCACATCGCCCAGGCAGCGCACGGCGAGGCCGGGCCCGGGGAAAGGTTGGCGGTAAACAATTTCCTTCGGCAGTCCCAGTTCCAATCCGAGCTGGCGCACCTCGTCTTTGAAAAGGCACTTGAGCGGTTCGACGAGCGCGAACTTCATGTTCTTGGGCAGACCGCCGACGTTGTGATGGCTCTTGATGAGCGCAGCGGGATTCCCCGCGATGGGGACGGATTCAATGATGTCGGGATACAGCGTGCCTTGCGCCAGGAACTTCACCTTGCCCGCGCGCTTGGTGGCGGCCTGAAAAACATCGATGAACGCTTTGCCGATGATCTTACGTTTGCGTTCGGGATCGGTGACGCCGCGCAGTTTGTTCAGAAAGAGATTGGAAGCCTCCTCGTACTGCAACTTCATTTTGAAATTGCGACCGAAGACCTCCTGCACGACCTCGGCCTCGCGCGCGCGCAACAGACCGTTGTTGACGAAGATGCAGGTGAGCTGATCGCCGATGGCCTTGTGCAACAGTGCCGCCGCGACGCTGGAATCCACGCCGCCGGATAGCCCGAGAATGACGCGCTCCTTGCCGACTTGCGCGCGAATCTCCGCGATCGACTGCTCCAGATAATTGCGCATTGTCCAGCCTTTGCCGCAGCGGCAGACGCCGTGGACGAAGTTGGTGATGATCTCTTTGCCGCGCGGCGTGTGGACGACTTCGGGATGAAACTGCAGACCAAAAAACCGCTTCTGCCGATTCTCGATGGCGGCGAATTCCGAGTTGTCCGTGACGGCCACGGACACGAAACCTTTCGGCAGTTTGGTGAGCTTGTCGCCGTGCGAATTCCACACCTGCAACTGGCGCGGCAGCTTTTTGAACAGCGCGCACGCGCCGTCCTTCACGGTCAACGTGCCCTTGCCGTACTCGCGCTTTTGTCCCTTCTCGACTTTGCCGCCGAGGAATTGAGCGAACAACTGCACGCCGAAACAGATTCCAAGAATCGGCACGCCCAACGCGAAGATGGCGCGGTCGGGCAGCGGCGCGTCCGCCGCGTACACGCTGGAAGGCCCGCCGGAAAGAATGATGCCGCTGGGCTTGAGCTTGGCAATCTCCGCCGCCGGCGTGTCGTAGCGCAGGATGGTGGAGTAAACACTGCACTCGCGAATGCGGCGGGCGATGACTTGGGTGTACTGCGACCCAAAATCCAAAATGATAATCTGCTCGTTCATCTTAAAAGAGGGGGAGTCTTTGCCTGTGTCAGCCGTTTTTGGCGAGGAAAAATTCAGCGGAACAGTTCACTGATTGACGATCTGCACCGCACCGGTGTCGGGGCTGTAAACGAGACGCTGGTTCGGCGGCAGTGGAGGCAGGGTGGCCAGATAGCCTTTGGTGACGATTTCCTGAAGATCTTTCGGATTACGTCCTTCGGCGGCAGCGAACTGCTGGATGGCCTGTGTCATCTGCGTGAGGTTCAATTTGCCGACGGCGGCTTTCTTACCTTGGTTCGCTGCGTTGAGGTAATCCACAGGCGCGTTCAGCGGACTCTCGCCGAGCTTCGGTTCACCAGGCTTCGCGTCCGGTTTCTCGACAGGCTTATCGCCGCAACCGAAGAGAATCAAAGCCGACAGCGCGGCAACGAACGAGCGGATTTTCATGCGCGCAGTGTTGCTGAAATGGCCGCGAACAGATGCTGCTTATTCGCCAGCATCGCGGAGCACTTCGAGCTTCGCTTCGCCCTTCTGAAGGAAACTCAGCGCGATGCCTTTCTTCGCGTTTGCGCCAGCGAGAGCGGCATTGAACTCGGTCACGTTGGCGATTTTTTTCTGGTCCACCTCGGTGATGAGGTCGCCGAGTTTGATGCCGCGCGCTTCGGCGGGGCTTTTCGCCGCAATGGCGGTGACGACGACGCCCGTGGTGGTCTTGAGTTTGTATTTTTCAGTGAGAGCCGGGGTGATGTTTTCGACCGTTACACCAAAGTTCTTCGGCGCGACCGAGGCGGGCGGTTGGCTGCCATTTTTCTTGGGCGGCTGCGGCGGAGTTGTTTTGTTGGCGACTTCGGGGCCTTCCGGCCACGCCTCAGGTTTGATCTTCACCTTGAGATTTTTGCCGTTGCGATTGATGTCGAGCATGACGTCGTTGCCGATACCCTTTGCGCGAACCTGATTGCGGAGCTGTTGCGAAGAGGAGACGGGCTTGCCGTCCACGGCGGTGATGACATCGAACGGCTTGAGTTCGGCTTTCGCGGCGGGGCCGCTGGGGTCAATCTCCTTCACGACCACGCCGTCGGTGACGCCGCGGACGAGGTTGCGGTATTCAGGATTCTCGCTTAGGCCTTGAATGGCGACGCCCAGCCAGGGGCGGATGACTTTGCCGTCGGCAATGATGCGCAGGCCAATGTCCTTGGCGAAATTCGACGGGATGGCGAAACCGATGCCGGTGCCGAGGCCGCGGATGAGTGTGTTGATGCCGATGACTTCGCCTTCGATGTTCACGAGCGGTCCGCCGGAGTTACCGGGGTTGATGGGCGCGTCGGTTTGGACGAAGTCCTGATCCTGCATCGCGGGGTCTTGAATGATACGGTTGCGGCCTTTGGCGCTGACGTGGCCGATGGTCACGCTGTAATCGAGACGGAACGGCGTGCCGACGGCGATGGCGAACTCGCCGACCCTGACTTTGTCCGAATCGGCGAACTTGGCCGGCTTAAGCCCTGTGGCTTTGATCTTGATGACGGCGATGTCGGATTGCGTGTCGATGCCGCGCAGTTCGGCGTCGTATTCTTTGCCATCCACGAAGGAGACCTTGATCTTGTCCGCACCTTCGACGACGTGGCGATTGGTGAGGATGTAGCCGTCTTCACGCACGACGATGCCGGAGCCTTGGCCGTCGAAGACAGGAGTGCGGCGCTGCGGCGGCGCGGGCGCGGCTTTCTTTTTCTTCATCTCCTCTTCCATCTGATCGCGGAATTGTTTTGGAAGAAACTCGAACAACGGGTTCTGTTGTGGCTGCTGGTTGCGGGCGAAATCGGGTTGGTGCGCGACGGAGATGACGACGACCGATGGCGCGACTTTTTCGGCCACCTCGACGAAGGCTTGGTTGAGTTGACGCGCGAGGACGAGCGCGGCGGAATCGGCTGCGCGCGCAGAGAACGTGAGCAACTGGGCCGCGAAGAGAACCGCAAGCAGAGGTGTGTATAGTCGTTTCATAGGGCGATGATACGCTGCGCTGGTCACGCTGGCAAACGCGACGTTACGGTTGTATGGCAAGTTTCCTGTGACGCGCATTGACTTGTTTTTATTTGCTCCATACGGTTCCCGCAACACGAAAAAAGCATGTTTCCCCTCGTTGAAAAACTCCTCATCCTCCAAGACCGCGATCGCCATCTCTTCCGGACCCGCGCCGAACTAGCGAATCTCGCCCACGAACGCCAGAGCATTCAGAACCACACGGCAGAAGCGCAGGTCGCCTTCAATGCCGCCCGTGAGCGCGTGAAGGTCAACGAAGCCGGCCGCAAGAAGCTCGAACTCGACGCGCAGGCGCAGCAGTTGGCGATTGATAAATACGCTGGCCAGCAGCTTCAGACGCGCAAGAACGAGGAATACAGCGCTTTGGGCGAGCAGATTGGCCATTGCAAAAAAGCCATCGCGCAGCTCGAGGATCAGCAGCTCGATTTGATGGAGCAGGGCGAAAAATTGCAGAAGGAAATGGCCGCGGCCAACGCCGCTTTTCAGGAAGCGAAGAAGCTTCTCGATGGCCAGTCTGCGACTATCGACGAACGCGAGCGGAACCTGAAACAGCAGCTCGCCGATTATGAAATCCAGCGCGCTGTTGCTGGCAGTGAGCTGGAGGAGGCGACGAGTATCCGTTACGAGCGGTTGCTCAAGACCAAGGGCGAGAACGCGATTGTCGGCATCAGCAACGGCGTTTGCGGCGGTTGCCACATGAAATTGCCCACGCAAGTCATTCTCTCCTGCAAAGCTGATGCCGAGTTGAACTTCTGTCCGCATTGCAGCCGCGTGCTTTATTTCACACGCGACATGGAGATGACCTCCGCCTCCGCCTGATTTCCGCTGCGCCGCGCATTCTAATTGCGCTAGTATCGTGTCTTTAATTTCCCCTTCTTGTTTTTCGGATCACATTCCCGTAGCATCATTTTGGTTTTGGAAGGGTGGAGAATCGCTCTCGGGGAAACCCGAGGGAGGAAAGTCCGAACTCCGCAGGGCGCGATGCCGCGTAACCGTTCGCTTCGGCGGGCGGATACACGCGGGCAGTTTGGCCGCGAGGCCGGCTGACGGACAGTGCCACAGAGAACATACCGCCAACCGGCGCAAGCCGGCGGTAAGGGTGAAAAGGTGGGGTAAGAGCCCACCGCGCCAAGCGTAAGCGAGGCGGCACGGAAAACCCCATCGGGTGCAAGGCCAAATAGGAAACCTCGAGGTTGCCCGCCTCATGTTCCGCGAAAGCGGAATGGGTTTCGGGTATTGGCCGCTTAGACAAATGATTCTCTCCCCGCGCAAGCGGGCAGACAGAAATCGGCTTACAGCCCTTCCAAAACCATTTCCTCTCCGAAGAAAAAACAGCGGCGAATTTCCTGGGTTCTGTTTCGCTGTTCCGTAATGGGCGAGATGCTGGACTTCTGATTGATTCCATCGCGGCTGTCCGGCACAGTCCCGCCCACGATGTTCAGTTTGAAAGACAGGATCACCCTTGTCACCGGTGCCGGCTCGGGTATCGGCGCCGCCATTGCGGAGACTTTCGCCAAGGCCGGCGGCTTCGTGTTCGTGACTGATCGTGACGAGAAGGGCGGCCGCGAGACGGTGGCGCGAATCGCCGCTCAAGATGGCCAAGCGGAATTTCTTCCACTCGATGTTTCCAGTGAAGCCGATTGTGCGCGTGTCGCCGAGTCGGTTCACGGGCGTTTCAATCGTCTCGATGTGCTCGTGAACAACGCCGGTATCGGCCACGTCGGCACGATGCTCACGACGACTGGCGCGGATCTTGACCGATTGTATGCGGTGAACGTGCGGGGCATCTTCAATGTCACGAAGGTTTTTATCGCTGGGATGGTTCAACGAAAAGCGGGCGCAATCGTGAACATGGCGTCCATCGGTGCGGTGGTGGGCGTGCGCGATCGGCTAGCGTATGTCACGACGAAGTTCGCCATCGCCGGTCTCACCAAAGCGATGGCGCTCGACCACGCGCTCGACGGCGTGCGTGTGAATTGCATCTGTCCAGGACGCGTGGAAACACCGTTCGTGACCGGCTGGATCAAGAAATATCCCGATCCCGAAAAAGCTTATCGCGAGGCGTGCGCGACGCAGGCTGTGAATCGGATGGGACGGCCGGAGGAGATCGCCGCTGCGGCTCTCTATCTGGCGAGCGACGAGGCGGGCTTCGTGACGGGCACGGAGTTCATTATTGATGGCGGTTTCAGCGCGGGGAAATAACTGCGAACGACTTGGCGTCCAACTACGCGAATTTGATTTGAGAAATTTATGAGCCTACCGACTGTGAAACTCGACAAGGGCATCCACGTGATGCACCTCTTTTATCGTATCGACCGCGCGCGCTGGGCGCAGTTGCCCGCTGGCGAATCGGCCAAGGCACTCGAACGATTGGAAGCGTTGTGCGCTGCGAACAGCGCTGCGTCGAATCCATCTCTGCGCACGTATGGGAATGTCGGCGGCAAAGCAGACTTCGTTTTCTTCCTGCTCGCGGCCGATCTCGTTCAGCTCGCACAGATGCACCGCGACCTCGAGGTTTGCCTGCCGCCCGGCACACTCCAGCCCGTTTACAGCTATTTGAGTGTGACCGAGTTAGTCGAATACATGCCGTCGGAGGAGGACTCGAAGCGCCGCGTGACCACCGAATTCAAGCTCGAGCCCGGCACGCCGGAGTTCGATGCGAAGCTGGCCGAACTCGGCAAACTGCGCGCGGAGTACGAACATTATCGTCTCTATCCCGAGCTGCCCGACTGGGAGGTGATGAGCTTCTATCCGATGCTCAAGCGCCGCGACGGCGCGGACAACTGGTACACGCTCGATCTCGAGACTCGCAAGAAACTCATGGCCGGCCATGCGCGCGTGGGGCGGAAATACGGCGGGCGAATCTCGCAGCTCATCAGCGGCTCGACCGGCCTCGATGACTGGGAATGGGGCGTGACGTTGGTGGCGCATCAAGTGGATGCGTTGAAGGAGATTGTGTACGAGATGCGCTTCGACGAAGTGACGGCGCGCTACGGCGGTTTCGGCGAGTTTTACATCAACATCCGCCTCTCGCCCGCGCAGCTTTGGCAGCATCTGCACCTCTGAGCCGTTGGCGAACTGTCGTCGTAACTGTGGCATAGAGCGAGGGTTGCAATGAATCCTCACTTGACCTTTCGTCGCTACTGGGTTATATCTTTTCAGGCAGCAAAGTCGTTTCAACTCCAACAGCCTGAATAACCTATGACCAAGCGTGATATCGTGATTCGCGTCAGCGAGGAAACGGAGCTGACACAGCAACAGGTGATGAAGGTCGTGCAGTCGACGTTCGACACCATCGCCGCGGCGGTGGCGAAAGGCCAGACCGTTGAATTGCGCAACTTCGGCGTGTTCGAAGTGAAGGTGCGCAAAGCCCGTGTCGGCCGCAATCCCAACGCCCCCGCAACCGACGTGCCCATCCCCGCGCGCTCCGTGGTGAAGTTCAAACCCGGCAAAGAAATGCGCGAAGAGGTCATCAAGCTATCGCCCAAGTCTGGCGCGGCCTGAAGTAAATTTCGTTCACGGCGTCCGCGTCATTCATTTGCGCAGACGCCTTTTTTATTGTTTGGCGCGGCAAAATCCACAATGGTCTCGGCCTCATAAGCGGCCGCTTGTGCCGAGCCGCATTTTGCCATGGAACGACTGCCCGGATTTCGCGACTTCTACCCCGAGCCGCTCCCTCACGCCGAAGCGTGGAGCGCCGACGCGCGCAACCACATCTTCCGCGCCTGGCGCGAGACCGCCCGCCGCTACGGCTTCCGCGAATACGATGGCCCGCCGTTGGAGCCGCTTGAGCTTTTCACGCTCAAGAGTGGCGAGGAAATTGTCGGGCAACTTTTCAACTTCGTGGATAAAGGCGAGCGCGCCGTCGCGTTGCGGCCGGAGATGACGCCGACGCTCGCGCGGATGATTGCCACCAGCGAGCGCGCTTACAAAAAGCCGATCAAGTGGTTCGCGCTTCCGCAACTCTTCCGCTACGAGAAGCAGCAGAAGGGCCGCCTGCGCGAGCATTTCCAGCTGAACTGCGACATCTTTGGCGAAGCCGATACCGCGGCCGATGCCGAGCTCATTGCGCTGCTCATCGACTCACTCCGCGCGCTCGGATTGACGCACGAGGATTTTGTGATCCGTCTTTCCAGCCGCAACGCGTGGCAGGAATTCTTCGCGGCGCGCTGCCAGGATGAAACGAAAGCGTACGACTTCTACCAAGTCGTGGACAAAATCGAGCGCGAGAAGCCCGAGGTCACAGCGCAGAAACTCACCGCCCTCGGCATCGCTCTCGACGATGTGAAGCACTTCATCGCTGCCGGCGAACCGACTGCCGAGCTTCGCACGGTGATCGATAATCTTGCGGCTCGAGGTCTCGGTGCCTTCGTGAAGATTGATTACAACGTCATTCGCGGCCTTGCCTACTACACCGGCGTTGTCTTCGAAGCCTTCGACAAGAAGGGCGAGTTCCGCGCCATCGCCGGCGGTGGTCGCTACAACAATCTCGTCAAGCTCATCAGCGCCGGTAAAGTGGATTTGCCCGCGCTCGGTTTCGGAATGGGCGATGTCGTCCTGCTCGAGTTGCTCAAGTCCCGCGGCGTCTTGCCAAAATTCACATCGGGAGTGGATGTCGTGGCGCTCGTCGAAGACGAGACGCTTCGCCCCGAGACGCTCGGCCTCGTGCAGCAACTTCGCGAAGCGGGACTCGCCGTGGATTACTCGCTCGTCCCGATGAAAGGCGATAAGCAATTTAAGCGCGCCCTCGAACTCGCTGCGACTCACACCGTGCGATTGGAACGCGGCGCGGATGGCGCAGTTCTCGCCAAGGTGAAGAATATCCAAACGCGCGAGGAAAAGGTCGTTTCACCGACTGACGTCATCGCCGCGCTCGGACGTTGAACAGAGAAAGGGTGGACACGGCGGGACGGCTTCGCCATCTTTCGAGCGGTTTCAAGACGGAACGTTTTCTTATGCGCACACTTCTCATCGGCATCGACAGCGGTACGCAATCCACGAAGGCCCTCGTCGTGGATGCCAAGAACGGCAAAGTCCTCGGTGAAGCGTCGCAGGCGCACGGGCTTATCCCGAACCTGCCGCCCGGGGCCAAAGAGCAGCATCCGCATACGTGGCGGGAGGCCACGGCCAAAGCCATCAAAGGCGCTCTCAAAGCCGCGAAGGCCACGGCCAGCGAAGTCGTGGCCATCGGCGTTTCGGGCCAACAGCACGGCTTCGTGCCGCTGGATAAATCCGGCGCAGTCATTCGCTCTGCGAAACTTTGGTGCGACACCACCACTGCCGCCGAATGCGAGGAGATCACCGCCAAGCTCGGCGGTGCAAAAGCGACTAGCAAAGCGATTGGCAACGCCGTCCTTCCTGGCTTCACCGCGTCGAAAATTCTCTGGCTTAAAAAACACGAGCCGAAGAATTTCGCGCGCCTCGCCACCGTGCTGTTGCCGCACGACTACTTGAACTTCTGGCTCACCGGCCACGCCTTCATGGAATACGGTGACGCCTCCGGCACCGCGCTGATGGACGTCCGCAAACGCCGCTGGAGCGAAGCCGCCGTGAAAGCCATCGACGCCGACCTACTCGGCAAATTGCCGAAGCTCTCTTCCAGCGATCAACCAGCCGGTCTGCTTCAGCCTAGCACCGCGAGCGAGCTCGGTTTGAACCCCGGCGTGCTGGTCTCCGCTGGTGGCGGTGACAATATGATGGGGGCCATCGGCACCGGAAACACGCGCCAAGGAATCATCACCGCCAGCTTCGGTACGAGCGGTACTATTTACGCCTGCGCCGAGAAGCCGGTGGTGGATCCGCGAGGCGAAATCGCCGCGTTCTGCGACTCGACGAACCGTTGGCTGCCGCTCCTCTGCACGATGAACGTGACCGTCGCCACCGAGATGGTGCGGCAGGATTTTCACTGGACGCACGAGAAGTTCGCCGCTGAAGCCGGAAAAGCGCCGGTTGGCTCGGATGGTCTCGTGCTGCTGCCGTATCTCGAAGGCGAACGCACGCCGAACGTACCGGATGGCACGGGCGTTTTCTTCGGCGTCAATCATCGCACCTTTAAGGCTGGGCATTACGCCCGCGCCACGATGGAGGGTGTAACGCTCGGGATGAATTATGGCCTGCGTCGATTGGCTGAGTTGGGCGTGAAAGCGAAGCAGATTCGCGCCACCGGCGGCGGTGCGAAGAGCGAGCTGTGGCGGCAGATTATGGCGGACGTTTTCAACGCCGAGGTCGTGACCCTCAAAGTAAGCGAAGGCGCGGCCTACGGCGCGGCGTTGCAGGCGCTCTGGTGCTGGCGCAACCGGCAGGGCGAAAAGGTCGCCATTGAAGCGATCACTGACCAATTCGTGACGCTGAACAAGGCTGAAACCGCCACGCCGAACGCGAAGGCTGTGGCCGTTTATCACGAGCTGCAGGCGTTGCAGGACGAGGTTTCGCGCTCGTTGCGCGGAGCGTTCGCGGCACATCGGCGATTGGTTGAGGTTAAGTAAACTTTTCTTGGTCCGCCCCTAGACATTTCATGGTGCTGTGGCAGCTTGCACCGTATGAAGATTGTCCTCTCGACTCATAACGTCACACTCACTCAAGCCATCCAAGATCACGTCCACAACCGCATCGGCAAGCTGGAGAACTACGATCGCTTCTGCACCAACGCGCGCGTGACGCTGGAGCGCGACCACGCACGCATCCCCGAGCGTCAGTTCAGCTGCGCCGTGCAGTTCTCGATGCCGGGGCCGGATCTCTTCGCCGAGGATACGGAAAGCGACCTCTACTCAGCTATCGATTTGGCGACAAAAAAAATCGAGCAACAGATTCGCAAGCGCCACAGTAAGTTCAAGGCGCGCAACCACACTGAAGCATCTCGCGGCAAGCGCGAGCGTCAGGAAGCGGTCCCTTAAGAACGGCGGATCTTAAGAAAATCTTCGCCCACCCGCACCACGAGGCTTGACTCGTGACGTGGGTGGGCTTTTTTGTTGAGTCGATGATTCTACGTTCCCGTATCGTTCTGCCAATCAGTCGTCCGCCGATTGAGAATGGCGCGGTTGTTATCGAAGATGGGCGCATCACGGCGGTGGGCGCTTGGCCCGAGCTTGCTCGGAATTCAGCCGGCGAAGTTAAAGACTTGGGGGAAGTAATCCTCCTGCCTGGCCTCGTCAATGCCCACTGCCACCTTGATTACACGGCAATGGCCGGAGAAATCGCGCCGACTCAATCCTTCACGGATTGGATCAAGTGCATCACCTCCCTCAAAGCTACGTGGAGTTACAGCGAGTTCGTCGAGTCGTGGTCGATCGGCGCACGAATGTTGCTCTCGACCGGTACAACCACCGTAGCTGATATCGAGGCAGTGCCTGAACTGCTTCCAGAAGTATGGAATTCCACGCCGCTGCGTATCTTTTCATTTCTCGAGATGACAGGCATCAAAAACCGACGGCAGCCCGAAGCGATTTTGGAGGAGGCGTTTTCCAAGATAGACTCCTTACCGAAAGGCCGTTGTCGCGCGGGTCTTTCGCCGCACGCGCCGTATTCAACCCAGCCGGAACTGCTCCGACTCAGCGCCGAGCGCTCTCGGAAAAAAGGATTTCGCCTCACTACGCACGTCGCTGAATCCGCTGAAGAATTCGAGATGTTCTTCCACAAACGCGGAGCGATGTACGATTGGCTGACGCGAAACGAGCGATCAATGGGTGATTGCGGAGAAGGCTCACCGGTGAAGCAGCTCGATAGGTTCGGCCTGTTGGGCGAGAATCTGCTGGCTGTGCACGCCAACTATCTTCACGCAGGTGATGCCGAGTTGCTTGCTCAAACAAAGACGAGCGTGGTGCACTGTCCGCGCAGCCACGATTTTTTCCAGCACTGTCCGTTTCCGTTTCGCGAATTGAGCGAGGTGGGCATCAACATCTGTATCGGCACCGACAGCTTGGCCACGACACGTAAAACTCGTGGGCAGGCGTTACGCCTCGATCTTTTCACCGAGATGCGGGCTTTCTCGAAAGCGAATCCATCTGTGCCGCCTGACGTGATTCTGCGGATGGCCACGTTGAATGGCGCGAAAGCGTTGGGTCTCACCGGAGAGGTTGGCGAACTAGCGCCCGGCACCTTTGCTGACCTCATCGTGGTACCGTTTCGCGGAGCCATTGCTCAATCCAATGAAGCGGCGATTCAGCAAACAGGTGACGTGCTCGCCTCGATGATTGACGGTTGCTGGGCACTGCCGCCACAGTCGTGAGCGAATGAGCGGATTCGACGGCGAGTTGCGGCGTGAGTTGGAGGCAATCCGAAAGGGCGGCCTGCATCGCGAATTGCGCCGCGTGGATTCCGCGCAATCCCCGCACATTGAAATTGCCGGACGGACGTTCCTGAATTTCTCCTCGAACGACTATCTCCGGCTGAGCAATCACCCTGCGTTAAAAGAGGCTGCCATCAAGGCTGTCGAGAAATTCGGCGCGGGCGCGGGCGCGTCACGGCTTATCTCCGGATCTCTTGCGCCGCACCACGAATTGGAAGAGACGCTGGCGGCTTTCAAGGGGACTGAGGCCTCAATCAGTTTCTCAACCGGCTACGCCGCCGCTCTCGGCGCGATTACTGCGATTGTCGGCAAGAACGATATCGTCATTCTCGACAAACTTGTCCACGCCAGCATCGTGGACGCCGTCCGACTTAGTGGCGCAACGCTGCGTGTTTTCGCGCACAACGATTCGGCCGATCTGGAGGGGAAATTGTTGTGGGCACGCAATCTTCCGTCTGTTCCAGGCAAAGCTCCGAAGCGAATTCTGGTCGTCACTGAAAGCGTCTTTTCGATGGGCGGAGACCTTGCGTCGCTCCGCGGCATTGCTGATTTGAAAGACAAATACGGCGCGTGGCTGATGGTGGACGAAGCGCACGCCACCGGGCTTTTCGGCGCGCATCGGCGCGGATTGATTGAGGAGTTTGATGTTGCTGGCCGTGTCGAAGTCCAGTTGGGCACGTTGGGGAAGGCATGCGGCGCAGCAGGTGGATACATTTGCGGTTCGCGCGCGTTGATTGATTTACTCGTGAACCGGGCCCGCAGCTTCATCTTCTCGACCGCGCCCGTTCCAGCAGCAGCAGCAGCAGCGCGAGCGGGAATCGAGGTGATTCAATCAGCCGAGGGGGAAGTTTTACGGCAGCATCTCTGGTCAGTTGTGGATCATCTCAAGTCCGCTCTGATTGAGGCAGGATGGGCGCTGTCCCCGATTCGCAGCGCAATCGTGCCTTTGCTGATTGGAAAAGAAGAGCAAGCGACCGCTATCGCTGCGGCATTGCGCGAGCGAGGCGTTTTCGTTCCAGCAATTCGCTATCCAACAGTCGCTCGAGGCAAGGCGCGGCTACGTTTGACAGCGACCGCCGCGCACACGATCTCCGATGTGGCTGCACTGGTAAATGCTTTGACCTCGGCGAAGGCTCTCAACTGATTTCGAACGTGCACAAACTCGCTCAACTCGATCACTCTCATGTCTGGCATCCGTTCACGCAGATGCGCGATTGGATGCGTCGCGAACCGATTGTAATCACCGCCGGCAAAAGCGCGGTACTCCACGATGCTCAGGGCAGGGAATATCTCGATGCCAACGCCTCCATTTGGACGAATCTGCACGGTCATCGGCATCCGCATATTAATGCAGCGATTCGCCGACAACTCGGTAAAATCGCCCACTCCTCTGCGCTCGGCTTCGCGAATGAGCCGGCCTCTCTGCTGGCGGAACGTTTGGTGAAGGTCGCAAACGCAAAAAAGCCGCGTCCCAAAAAACGAGTCTCGAGCTTGAGTAAAGTATTCTTCTCCGACGACGGCTCGACGGCGATGGAAGTGGCTTTGAAACTCGCCTGCGAGTTCGCCCGTCGTTCGGGCCGCAGTCGTAAGCCCCGTTTTCTTTCGCTCACGGGGGCGTACCACGGCGACACGGTGGGCGCGGTCAGCCTCGGGCACATTGATCTTTTCCGAAAAGCATCCGACGGTCTGATTTTCAAATCGGACGTGGTAATGGCGCCGTATTGTTATCGTTGTCCCTTCAACCGCGCGAAGCCGGAACGGGCGGACGCGCGCGAGTATCGCAAGTGCAACTGGGAATGCGTGAGCAAAGTGGAACAACGCGTCGCCGCACAGCGGAAGAAAGGGAATCCCTACGCAGCAATGGTTGTCGAACCGCTGATGCAAGGTGCGGCGGGAATGATTCCGCAGCCCGAAGGTTGGTTGCGACGCGTGGCGGAGATTGTGCGTGCCGATGGCGCGCAACTTATCGCGGACGAAGTGATGACTGGGTTCGGTCGGACAGGGGTTGGGACAATTGAAACAAAAGCTGGCAGCCGAAATCCGAAAACCAATTCTCTATTCGCCTGTCAGCGTGAAAATGTTGAACCGGACTATCTTTGTCTGGCGAAGGGATTGACCGGCGGTTATCTGCCGATGGCGGCGACGCTGAC
>CAMASG010000037.1 GCA_945860945.1 Akkermansia muciniphila | reverse complement strand
GCGCGCTGGGGCGCGTGGTGCTGCTCGACGTGTGGCAGCTCGCGCTGCTCTATCGCGTGTTGAGCTTCATGGCGCTGGGCATCGTGCTCATCGTGCTGGGCTACGTTTACAACCGCTGGCAGGAAAAGATTCGGGAGTGGCTGTGAGGATCCTATCAGTAACCGGTTCCGACCCGGCCTGATTTGTGTGTTGCGCAATATTCACCATATTCCCTATCTTGCACCCGAAACCTTGGAAGCAATTCTGGGGAAATGATGAATCCAGAACTGAATATCTCCAAATCGGCGGTTTATCCTCCGCTTAAAGCGGCGGGCTTTTTTCGCGCCCTGAACAAAGGATTGCCTTTGGGACGCAAATACCACCGGTTTATTTCGTTGGTAAATCCCACGCACGGGCTGTTCACCATCCCGTTTGGCAAATTCGAGGCCGTGCATCCCGCCAGTTGGGGCAGCGAAACCGCCGCCATCCTGTTCCTGGGTGAGAATCTGACGCCTGAATTTCGCCTGCTGCCGCCGGTGTTAAAGGAACTGAAGTCCGGCCATTTGATCGATCTCGGCGCGAATGTCGGCCTCTACGTCCTGCTGTTCCGGGCAAACTCATCGCTGCCGATCATTGCTTACGAACCCCAGCCATTTTTATGCAGCCTGGTGCAGGCCAACGTCGACCATAACCAATTGCGGAATGTGGAGGTGCGCCATCTCGCTTGCGGTGCGACCCGGGGCGAAATCGCCTTTCGCACGGGCATCAATGGCGGAGTGGTGGCAGGTGAAACGGACACCACGACGACGGACACCCACGGCAGTCTTGACCAACAGGCGGATGAGACCCGGCACACCCGCCCGGTGATCCGGGTTCCGGTCACGACTTTGGATGAGGATTTGCAGGGGGTGCCGGTGGCCTTCATGAAAATTGATTGCGAGGGCTTTGAAGAGCAGATTTTATCCGGCGGCATGAAACTGATTGAAAAACAGCGGCCGCATCTGCTCGTTGAAGTGCATCCGCAGGAGATGGGTAAGCACGGCAGTTCGCCGGCGCGGGTGTTGGCGATGCTGAAACCGTATTATGACCTGGAGTTCTGGGATTTTAGTTTGCAGCGGCATTACCCCAGGCTAGTTCGCAGTGCGTTGAAACATCGCCGGCCCAAAGGCCATCAGTATGCCACCGAAACAGAGATGTTGCAGGCCTGCGCCGCCGAACCACAACCCGCGCAAATCTATTTTCTGTGCCGGCCCCGGCGCTGATTGGCGGAGATTCGCAACTGCATGCCAAAGTCTCCCGCGCAAAACTGAACCGCGGAGCGTCCAGAAAGCAAATTCCTATCAGTTTTCCGGACTAACACACCAAGTGGCTCAGAAAAGTGGACCCGGTCACGGGCGCTTGAATCCTTCGCCGGGGAGCTTCTTCGTCGCGTCGATACCGAATTTGCTGCCGCTGGTGATCTCGCTCGTGGCGTGGCCGAGCACGTCGGCAGAGCCTTTGGTGAAGAGGCCTTCGAATCCCGCATTCCCTCCACCCTAAAACAGCGGCCTGCCGCATGAACGACACTCCCCACGAACCGCCCGTGATCCTGTTGGCCGAGGATAACCCCGGCGACGCTCAACTCGGGCTCTACGCCTTGCGCGCGGGAGGCTGGACACACGGCCTCGTCTGGGTGAAAGACGGCGAAGAAGCGATCGAATGGTTCTTCGGCGAAGGCCGGCACGCCGGTCGGCACGTGGAAGAACAACCCCGACTCGCCCTGCTCGACATCCAGATGCCCCGCCTCAGCGGCATCGAGGTGTTGGAACGGCTGAAAGCCGACCCTCGCACCGCAGACATCCCCGTGGTGATCTTCACTTCCTTCGCCGGTGAAGAGATCGAGGCGCAAGCGCGGGCGCTGGGTGCGGTGGAGTTCCTCCAGAAACCGGTGGACTTCGACAAGTACGAAAAGGCGAAGTGCGATTGGTGAGGAGCTGATAAGAAATCCCCTAACAAATCCTAACACGAAAAATTCTTTTTGGGGTGGTCGTACGACGAACTGGAGGAAACCAAAAAACGTCGAATCACCCAATAATAACGGGCTTGGAACACGCTATCACCGCATACCACCGAAACTGCCGTTATAGATTCGAATCTCACCGCCCCGACCATCTCTTCTCACTACCAGTTCACTTCCAGAGCGCCACGTCGGCGCGCAGCTTTTCCAGCAACATCGCATCGGCCGCGGGGAACGCGTAACCGCTCAATTCATCGCGCGTAATCCACGCGACGGCGTGACAATGAATCGGCTGCGGCTCGTGCTGGAGCCATCGACAGAGATGGAAACGGAGATGCACGGTCTTCTCGGGATACGCGTGCGTCACCTCATCGAACAGCGCGCCGACCTCGAACTCGGCGCCCAGCTCCTCGCGCAGTTCGCGTCGCAAACATTCCTCGAACGTCTCGCCCAGTTCGCATTTGCCGCCGGGAAATTCCCAAAGCCCACCGAGATGATCATTCGGCCGGCGTTGCGTGATGAGTAACCGACCATGGCGAAAGACGATGCCGGCGGAAACTTCGATGATGCGAGAATCCGCCGCGCGCTCCGTGGCATCCGGCGTTTGTCCATCGTCCCGCGACTGCGACATCAGCGGCCGATGCTTTTGTACACGAAGCCGAGGCGAGCCATCTCGACGGGATCGAACAGGTTGCGACCGTCGAAGATGATCGGGTGCGACATCTCGCGCTTGGCGCGCTCGAGATCCACGCGCTTGAACTCGGGCCACTCGGTGGCGATCACCAGCGCGTCGCAGCCATCGGCCACGGCGTTCATGTCGTCCACATAAGTCACATCCGCAAGCACACCCTTGGCCTTCTCCATCGCGCGCGGATCGTGGACACGCAGCGCGGCGCCTCCCTTCTGCAACCGCAGGCAGAGGTCGATGGCGGGCGACATGCGGATGTCGTCGGTGTTCTGTTTGAAAGCGAGACCGAGCACGCCGATTTTCTTTTCGCGCAGCACCCAAAGCGTGTCCGTGATTTTCTTGGCGAAGCGCTCCATCTGGTCGGCGTTGATGTGCTGCACTTCCTTGAGCAAACGAAAATCATAGCCGAGTTGCTCGCTGATCTTGATGAAGGCCGAGAGGTCTTTCGGGAAGCAACTCCCACCAAAGCCGAGGCCGGCGTTCAGGAAACGACGGCCGATGCGCGCATCGAGACCGATGCCGTTGGCAACCTCTTCGACGTTCGCGCCAGCCGCTTCGCAGATGGTCGCGACAGCGTTGATGTAGGAAATCTTGAGCGCGAGAAAAGAGTTGGCCGCGTGCTTGATTAGCTCGGCGGAATTGATGTCGGTGACGACGAACGGCACGTCGAACGGCGCGTAAATCTCCCGCAGCGCCGCCAACGGCCGCTGGCTCGTCACGCCGACGACCACGCGATCGGGCTTCATCAAATCCTCGATGGCAAAACCCTCGCGGAGAAACTCGGGGTTGCTCACCACATCGAACTCAGCCTTTGCCTTGCAGTAGCGCTTGATCGTCTCAGCCACCTTCTCGCCGGTCTTCACCGGCACGGTGGATTTGTCCACGACGATCTTGTAACCGCCATCAATCGAAGCGGCGATTTCGCGCGCCACCTTCTCGATGAAGCTCAAGTCCACCGAACCGTCCGACTGCGGCGGCGTCGGGACGCAAATGAAAACGACGTCCGATTTCTCGACGCCTTCTTTAGTGCTATCGGTGAAGTGGAGACGGCCCGCGGTGGTGTTCTTGCGGACAAGCTCCTCAAGGCCCGGCTCGTAAATCGGGATACCGCCGCCGCGCAAGAGCTTCACCTTCGCCGCGTCGTTGTCCACGCAGATTACGTGGTGGCCCACCTCGGCAAAGCAGGCGCCCGTGACCAATCCCACATAGCCGGTCCCGATGATGCAAAGTTTCATGGATTGGTGAGAATACTACGAGGTGCGCTCAAGACGCGCCCAAGTCCTCGACCGATTGCTCGGGTTCCTCGAGAAGAAAACGGCCGTAGATCAGACCTGCCATCGCGCCGCCTAAGAGCGGCCCGACCCAGTAAATCCAGTGGTTCAACCATGTGCCCGAAATCGCTGCCGGACCAAACACGCGCGCCGGATTCAGCGCGCCGCCAGTCAATGCACCGCCGCCGAGGACACCGACGGTCGCCACCAAGCCGACGGCCAAGCCACCCAATCGCGGCCCGCGGCCATCCGCCATCGTGCCGAAGTAAGTTACGACCAACAGGAAGGTCAGTACCGTCTCAATCACCACGCCTTGCACGGCGCTGATGCGCGGTTCGTCCGACTGAACATTGTTGATTACCTTGTTCGGAATCTTCGGCATGCCGACGGAGACCGGCTCGGTGGCCGACTTGCCTTTGGGCGCGAGTTCCGTACCGGCCAGCGCATACACCAGCAACCCGGCCGCGACGAAGCCAGCGAGCAACTGCGCCAGCATATAAAGCAACGCGCGATGCGCTTCGATCCGTCCGCCCACGAGCATTCCCAGCGTCACCGCAGGATTGAAGTGCGCGCCGGAAATCGCCATCAGCGCCGAGGCCAGCGCGGCGATGGTCAGACCTTGCGCCAATGAAACCGAGAGGATGTCGCCCCCTGTGAAACAGGTTGCAGCGATGCCGACAAACACGAGCGCGAACGTGCCGATAAATTCGGCCACGAGTTGTTTAGCGAGAGAGGTCATGGTTATTTGTTCGGAGTTTTGGGCGTCGGCGGTGTGATGAGTGGCGTAATGGGCGGAGCCTTCATCGGCTCCAGCAATTTCGCCCCCAGCGCCTCGCGGCGGCTCACGGCTTCCTCCCGCCAGAAGCTCTGAGACTGAGCGCCGCTGGTGAGTTGGTCGTACAGCTTGCGCGCCTCGTCGGGTTGGCCTTTGGATTCGTGGAGCGCCGCGAGCGCCAGTCGCGCCTGCGCCGCAGCGAGGTCGTTCGGGTAACCGGCGATCACCGTCTTATATCCGGCCATCGCCTTGTCAGTCTCGTTCAACGAATCCAGTGAAGCCGCCACGCCGAGCGACGCTGTGGCAGAAAGCGGACTCTCGGGATGGGCCGCGAGGAACTTCTCGAAGTTCGTCTTCGCCTCGGCGAATTTGCCTTCGGCAAACAAAGCCGACGCGCCGAGCAACTCCGCGCGTTCGCCCGCGGCTGTGCCGCTGTGTAGCGACGCCACGCGCAGCAGATCGCTCGCGACCGGCTTGCCAGCGGCTCCGCCGGCCGGCACTTGGACGCCAAAGAGCGCGGTGCTCGCCTCGGCTTCGGCTTGGTTGCGCTGGTAAGTCCAGATGTAGATGGCGAGGCCAGCGATGGCCGCGCCGACGCCCAATTTGATGAGCCGATTTTTGTTAACCTCGAGCCACGTCTGAAAATCCATCATCGGGCTGGACTGCACTTCGGGAGAATCCATAGTGCGCGGATTGTTCAAAAGTACTGCGCCGACAGCAAGCCTGAAATCCCGTTGCGATGATTCTTCTTCCTAGTCGAGCCTCGGGCTTTCCACTTGCCAATCGCATCCTCCACGCCTAGTTTCGCCGCGTGGAGTCGCAACTGCACGAGTATCTGGCCGTTCTCATTCTTTTCCTCGTCGCCGCCGGATTCGCGGGCGGCAGCCTCATTCTTTCCGTCGTAATCGGCAAGCGCGGCCGCATCACGCTGGTGAAAGATTCCGCCTACGAATGCGGCATGTTGCCGGTTGGCGAAGGCAGTTCGCGCCTCTCGGTGAAGTTCTACCTCGTGGCGATGCTTTTCATCCTGTTCGATATCGAGGTCGTCTTCCTCTACCCGTGGGCCGTGGTGTACAAGGGAATGCTGGCTGAGAACGCCAGCCTCATCTTCGGTGCGATGATTTCGTTCCTCGGCATCCTGTTCGTCGGCTACATCTACGCGGTGAAAAAGAAAGCCTTCGACTGGAAGGGCTGACCCTTCGGCGCCCCGACGGATCGTGCGAAGGGCGCAACCACAGCAGACCGTGAACGTTGGACGTCGCCCCGCCTCGGCGACTTTGCGTTGATCATATGACCACCATCAAATTCGGCACTTCGGGTTGGCGCGGACTCATCGCGCGCGACTTCACCTTCGACGCCGTCCGCCTCGCTGCGCAGGGCATCGCGGACTATCTCAACTCCGAACTGCTCGATCCGCGCTCGGCCATCCGCGACCGCAAGCCCGTCGTCATCCTCGGCCACGACACGCGTTTTCTCGGACGCGAGTTCAGCCTCGCCGCCGCCGAAGTGCTCGCCGCCAACGGCCTCATTCCCCTGCTCTGCCAGCGCGACGCCCCCACGCCCGTCATCGCCCACACCATCCGCGTCCGCAAAGCCATCGGCGGCATCAACATGACCGCCAGCCACAACCCCGCCGAGTGGCAGGGCCTCAAGTTCTCCACCTTCAACGGCGCTCCCGCCACACCCGAGGTCACGAAGCAAATCGAATCCGCCATCGCGCAGCGACAGGCCGCCGGATGGAAGTTCGATGCCGCCATCATCGGCACTTTCGCGTGCAAGACCATTGATCCGCAGCCCGATTATTTTAAGCAAATCCGCAAGCTCATCAACTTCGCCGCGATTCGAAAAGCGAAGCTCAAGCTCGCCGTCGAACTGATGTACGGCACCGGCCGCGGCCACCTCGACACTTTGCTGGCGAAGGATGGCGGTGCGAAGATCACGCTCTTTCACGACGAGCTGAACCCGCTCTTCGGCGGCCATCACCCCGAGCCGAACGCCGAGGGGATGACCGAGGTGTCGAAGTTCGTCCGCAGCGGCAAAGCCCAACTCGGCCTCGGTCTCGATGGCGACGCCGACCGCTTCGGCATCGTGGACAAAGACGGCGCGTGGCTCACGCCAAACCAGATTCTCGCGCTCGCGCTGTATCACCTGAAGAAAAACCGCGGCTGGACCGGCGCCGCCGTCCGCACCGTCCCCACGAGTCATCAAGTGGACGCCGTGGCCGAACTTCTCGGCGTGCCGCTTCACGAGACGCCCGTCGGTTTCAAATACATCGGCGCGTTGATGGAGTCCGAGTCGATCATCGTCGGCGGCGAAGAATCCGGCGGCCTTTCCGTGAAAGGCCACGTGCCGGAGAAGGACGGCATTCTCGCCTGCCTGCTCATGGCGGAGCTCGTCGCCACCGAGAAAAAGTCGCTCGGCCAGATTCTCAAGGAGCTAGAGAAAAAGACCGGCCAGTTCCACACCGCACGTATCAACGTGAAGATTGCGCCCGAGAAAAAGGAATCCCTCCTCAAGAAACTCGCCGCCGGTCTGAAGAACGTGGGCGGGCTCAAGGTCGAGCAGTTCATCACCACCGACGGCTTCAAATTCCTGCTGCCGAACCGCGAATGGGTCGCCTTCCGCGCCAGCGGCACCGAGCCCGTCGTCCGCTGCTATATCGAAGCCAAGTCCGCCCCGCAGATGAAACGCCTCGCCGACGCTTGCCAAAAGATTCTGGCGGGCTAATCTGCGCCCATAATCTGCGCACCAAAAGGAACCCTATGAAATCGCATCTCTCCGTTTTACTCGCCCTGCTTTTCGCGCTGTCGGTGTCGCCGCTGCGCGCTGATGAGAAGGACGGCTTGGTCATCGAAGTTCCCGCCGCCGTGAAAGCCACGTTGCTCCGCGAGGCCGGTCCGGCTGGCAAGCTCGTCGAGCTGCGCCGCGAAAATGATCAGGGCAAAATGCGTTACGAAGCCATCCTCCGCATCGACGGCCGCGAATACAAAGCGGACGTGGACGCCAAGGGCGAGTTGCGCCACCTCGAATTGACCGATGAGAACGCCGAGAAAGTGGGCCTGACCGTCGAGCAGTTGCCGCCGGTCGTCCGCAGCCTGTTCGGCAAGCTGGCTGACGAGAAGAGCATCAAGGAACTCCAGAACCGCAAGCCGGTGTATGAATTCGAGGCGATGGCCAACGGCCGCAAGTACTGGTTCCTCACCGACCACTACGGCCGTCTGCTGAAGAAGGAACTGCGTCAGCATGAGAAGGAGTAATCCTCTTCAGCGGTGATGCGGTGTCTCTTCCAGAAAGCACAAGCACGACGCCCACATCGCCTCCCTGAATTAAAAGGGGTATTCCCTCTTTTGAGTAAGCCCGACGCTCGACAGCATTCAAGTCTCCGGACCGACGGCCGTTCAATGCTCGACGATGATGGGGCGATAGGCCGGATGGCAGCCTTTGATTTCGCTCCACAAATCGCCGAGGCCCAGCCGACGGTTCCGCGTGCGGCTCACCCACTCGACCGGCACGGACGCTGCCGCTTCGTTGTAACGGATTCCCCAGATCGGCTCGAACGCCGACGCATCGAGCGAATAACGCGCGTCGCCGATTAAAGCGGGTTCGGAAGGTGACCGCGCTATCCAGCCATCCGAGAAATGCGCGAACCGTACGAAGACCGGCAGCCGCTCGTCCGCCGCGAGTTCCGTGGGAGTCAGTTGTTCCGCTGAGATTTTCGGCAGTGACCCTCCCTCGCGCACACGCGAATCCGAGAAAAGGCCAACCCCGATGCGGTCACTGTAAATCCGTCCGTCGTGCTCGTAGAGCGACCGCCACACGACGAGGTTCGCCCACGTCGGATCATCTCGCGTCGCAGGAGAGCGCGGTCATGACCCCGTTCGACCGCGAGCAAACCCTGTGCTGTCAGCGCGCGTTGATGTTGAATCCCTCCGAGACACAGATAGCCGGCGCAAACGAACAGGCTCGCGCGGGTGAACCGCCATTCTTTCCACTTCAACGCCAGCGCCACACCGGCGGCCAGAATCAACGTGAACGTCGGGTCCACAATCGCGATGAGATCCCAACCGGCGCGATGATCGCTGAACGGCCAAAAGAGCCGCGTGCCCCATGAGGTCGCCGAGTCGAGGAGGCAATGGCTCAGCCAACCCAGCGCGGCGCAAAACCAGATGGGTCGCCAATCGGACCGTTGCTTCGGCCACGCAATCCACAACGCCGCGATCAACAACGCGCCGACGGGCGTGAACGCGATCGAATGTGTGAAGTGCCGGTGAAACTCGGCGTACATGAGCGGATCGTGTTCGCTGCGGATGAACACGTCCGCATCGGGCGCGAATGCGGCGAGTGCGCCGACGACGGCGGCGCGCGGTCCGAGGCGTTTGCCGCAGACGGCGAGGCCGGTCGCGGCACCGAGGAACACGTGCGTCAGCGGATCCATCGCGCGGGGTTCCTCGTCAGGACCGGTGTTTGAAAAGGCTGACGCTCAACGGCGGCAGATTGAACTCAGCCGACTGCGGTTGGTTATGCATCGGTATTCCTGACGCGTGGACCCCGCCCCGATTTCCTTTATTGCCGCCGCCGTAGATTTCCGCGTCGCTGTTCAGCACTTCATCCCAGTGACCGGCGCGCGGCAGGCCGACGCGATAATTCGCCCGCAGCACAGGCGTGAGATTCAGCAGCACGAGAATCTGGCTGGAGCCATCGCGAGTGCTGCGCGCGTAGGAAAAGATGCTGTTCGCGTGATCGGCGGAATCGATCCAACGGAAACCTTCCGCGCCGCAATCGCCGTCCCAGAGGGCGGGTTCGGCACGATAGAGTTTGTTCAAATCCTCGACGAACCGCTGCAGTCCACAGTGAAAGCGGCCTTCGCCGAGCAGTCGCCAGCTCAACTCGGTATTCTCATTCCACTCGGCACGTTGGCCGAACTCGTCGCCCATGAAGACCAGCTTCTTGCCGGGAATCGTCCACTGGTAGCCGAAAAGGGCGCGCAGATTCGCGAAGGCCTGCCAGTCGTCGCCGGGCATCCGGCCGAGCAGCGAGAGTTTTCCGTGCACCACTTCGTCGTGCGAAAGCGGCTGCACGTAATTCTCGTGCGCGTTGTAAAGCATCGCAAAGGTGAGATCGTTCTGGTGATGCTGCCGATGCACGGGCTCCCGTTTGAAGTAACTCAGCGTATCGTGCATCCAGCCCATGTCCCACTTGAACGAGAAGCCGAGACCGCCGGACTCCGGCGGGCGCGTCACCTGCGGCCACGCGGTGGATTCCTCGGCGATCGTCACGACGCCGGGATGCGCCGTGTGGATGACGTGGTTGAAGTGGCGCAAGAAATCGATGGCCTCGAGATTCTCGCGGCCGCCGTGCTTGTTCGGAAGCCACTCGCCCGCCTTGCGCGAATAATCGAGATAAAGCATCGAGGCCACGGCGTCCACGCGCAGGCCGTCGATGTGAAACCGTTCGCACCAGAAGAGCGCGTTCGCCGTGAGGAAGTTTTTCACCTCGTGCCGGCCGTAGTTGAAGATGAGCGTGCCCCAATCCTGATGCGCGCCTTTGCGCGGATCTTCGTGTTCGTACAACGCCGTGCCGTCGAACTTCGCCAGCGCCCAGTCGTCACGCGGGAAATGCGCCGGCACCCAGTCCACCAATACGCCAATGCCAGCCTCGTGCAGCGCGTTGACGAGGAATTGAAAATCCTCCGGCGTGCCGTAACGGCTCGTCGGCGCGTAGAAGCCGGTTACTTGATAACCCCACGATGGATAATACGCATGCTCCGCCGCCGGCAGGAATTCGACGTGCGTGAAGTTCATCTTCCGCACGTAATCCACCAGCACCCCCGACAACTCGCGGTAGCTGAGCGACTCCGCGACGCTCTTCTTCCGCCACGAGCCGAGGTGCACCTCGTAGATGCTCATCGGCGAATGAAACGCATCCGCCTCGCGCCGACGTTTCATCCACGCCTCGTCGCTCCACACAAACGTGCGCGTGTCCCAGACGATGGCGGCGTTCTTCGGCGGCTTCTCGAAGAAGAAACCGAACGGATCGGTCTTGAGCATCATCCGATCCTCGGCCGTCACCAGCTCGAATTTGTAATGCGCTCCGACACCGACGCTCGGCACGAAAATCTCCCACACGCCCGACGCGCCGAGCCGCCGCATCGAATGCCGACGGCCATCCCATTGGTTAAAATCGGCGACGACACTCACGCGCTTCGCGTTCGGCGCCCACACCGCGAAGCTCGTGCCCGCCACGCCATCCACCACGCGCAACTGCGCGCCGAGCTTGTCGAAAATGCGCCGCTCGTCGCCTTGTCCAAAAAGATAAAGATCCTCCTCGCCCAACGTCGGCAGGAACGAATACGGATCGCGCGTCTGCCAACTCGAACCGTCTTTGCCCGTCACCACGAGGTCGTAGGCAAACACGCGACTGGCTTTCTTCGTGACGCCTTCGAACAGATCCGAGTCGCCCAAGCGCGCCAACGAAATCGTCGGCATCCCCTTCTCGTGCGTCGGCACCGCCTCCACCGTGCGCGCGCCCGGAATCAATGCGCGCACCACCACGCCTTCGCCCAAAGGATGCATGCCGAGGAGGCTGTGCGGCGTGGCGTGCTTGAGTTGGACGAGCGAGTCGTATTCAGCGCGGTTGAGAATCATCGGCAAACTTTTTAATGCGGAGGGCGGTTGATGCGCTGGGCGAAAATGTTTTCACGGGATGATGCGTTTGAGTTGTTCGGCTAACACGTCCAAGCCGCCCTCGGACCAAACAATGAAATCCGCTGCGGCCATCTTCTTTTCCAGCGGCCATTGCGCAGCAATGCGCTGGTCACTCTGTTCGTCGCTCCAACCGCGCGCGCGCAAGCGTTCCCGCTGGCTGGCAACAGAACAGGCCACGCAAATCGTCCGGTCAAAGTGCGGCTGCGCACCGATCTCGAAAAGCAGCGGGATCATCGCCACGCCGATCGGCCGGCCTTCCGCACGCCACGCAGCGACCTGCGCTTGCCAGATGGCGCGGATGCGCGGATGCACAATCGCCTCGAGTTGTTTGCGCGCCGCGGTGTCGGCGAAGACCCGCCGCGCCAGCGCCGCGCGATCAAGCCCTCCGTCCGCGCCAATAATCTCCGCGCCGAAAGCCGCGCTCAATTCCGCCAGCGCCGGCTGGTCCGGCTCGACTACCTGACGCGCGATCGCGTCCGAATCCACCACGGCGATGCCGCGCCCGCGGAGATAATCGGCGGCGGCACTCTTGCCCATCCCCACGCCGCCGGTCAGCCCGTAGATGGTTGTCATTGCGCCAGCGGATTAGGTCAAACCGAGGTTCTGCAAGATACGCACGGTCGAGTGCGCCTTGTTCAGCGTGTAGAAATGGAGCCGCTTCTCGCCAGCGCGCAGCAGTTCCTGACACTGCTCCGTGGCATACTCGATGCCGAACTCCGTCGCCGCCGCGTCATCCGCGCCGAGCGCCTCGAGCCGCGCGAGCAAGCGCTCCGGCAACTTGGCTCCACAGAGTGCGCTGAACTTTTTGATCTGCGCCGCGCTTTGGATCGCAATGATGCCGGCGTGAATCGGCGCAGTGACGCCGAGGCCGCGCAGGTGATCGCGGAACTCGAAGTAATCGCGGTTGTCGAAAAAAAGCTGGGTGATCACGAAGTCCGCGCCGCAATCCACCTTCGACTTGAGCCGCTGCCAGTCCACTTGCTTGCCTTCTTTGCAGGCGATGTGGCCCTCGGGAAAACCGGCCGTGCCGATGCTGAAGCCGCCCAACTCGCGCAAGAAACGAACCAGCTCGAAGGAATACTCGAAGCCGCCGTTCGTTTTCTGAAACTCTCCACCGCCCGGCGGATCGCCGCGCAGCGCGAGGAGATTCTTGATGCCGAGCGACCGCGCCTGCTCCACCACCGCGCGCAGTTCCTCCTGTGTCGAATTCACGCAGGTGAGATGCGCCATCGTCGTGAGACCGAAGTCGCGCTGGATGCGATCCACGATGGTCAGCGTTTTGTCCCGTGTGCTGCCGCCGGCGCCGTAGGTCACCGAACAGAAATCCGGCCGCAACGTGTTCAGCGTCGGCAACGTCTTCTCGAAAAAGTTCCGTTCGCCCTCGTCGGTCTTGAACGGGAAAAACTCGAAGGAAATGACGGGACGACCTGATGCCATTTTCTCGGCATTGATGTCGCGGATGAACCTCACCATTCCGCGAGGATGCACGAACGCGGCGGCCGACTCAAGCCGGTAGAAGTTCAACCGCCGATGCAGCTCATCGTGCGCTCGGGTTGGACGAAGTCCGGCTGGCCGATGCGATGGCCCGCTTCCTTGCCGCGCACGATTTCGACGAGCCGCGACGCAAGCGCGGAATCGTCCGCGTCACCGCGCAGCAGCGGCTTGAGATCGTGCTCGTGCAGACTGAAAAGACAGGTGCGAATCTTGCCATCAGCCGTGAGGCGAAGCCGATTGCAGTGACCGCAGAACGGTTCGGTGACGGGCGCGATGACGCCAATTTCACCCCGGCCGTCGGCGAAACGCCAGCGGCGCGCGGTCTCGCTCGCGTTGTCCGACACGACAGGCTGTAATTCGAAGCGGCTCTGCAACCGCGCGAGAATCTCGCGGCCGGGCATCACCAATTCGCGCTGCCACGCGCGGCTGGAATCGAGCGGCATGAACTCGATGAAACGCAGGCTCAAGTTTTCCGTGCGCGCAAATTCGGCGAGCGACTCGACCTCGTGATCGTTCAGTCCGCGGATGACGACTGCATTTACTTTCACCGGCTTGAAACCGAGTTCCTGCGCCTGCCGGATGCCGGCGAGTAGTTCGTTGAGGCCATCGCGTCCGGTGATCTTGCGGAAGTTGTCGCGGTCGAGCGAATCGAGGCTGAAGCTGACGCGGCGCAAACCGGCCGCGCGCAACGCCACGGCTTTGGGGCCGAAGAGAAAGCCGTTCGTGGTCATCGCCAAATCGGTGATCCCGTCGATGGCCGCGAGTTTGCCGACGAGTTTCTCGACGCCGGAGCGGAGGAGCGGTTCGCCGCCGGTCACGCGCACCTTCTCGATGCCGAGGGAAACGCCGACGCGCACGACGCGCTCAATCTCTTCGAAGGTGAGAATCTGCGACTTCGGTTTCCACTCGCGCGCGATGGGCGTGGCGGGTTGCGGGTTGCGCAACGCATCGAACTTGGTCCGATAAAAGTTGGCCGCCTCCTCGGTCTCGGGGAGGCAGTAGAGGCAACGAAAATTGCAGCGGTCCGTGATGCTCACCCGCAGGTCGCGCATGATACGACCATGCGTGTCAGCGAGTGCGGCGGAACGGGTCATCACTTCTTCGGCGGGACGGGCGCGGGCGCACCTTCCGGCTCGGAGCCGGGCGAGATGGAGACGGAGCCGTCTTTCTTCAACTCGACGTTGAGCTTCGACGCAGCCTTGGGAGCGGCCTTGAGGGCGGCGGCGGCTTTGGCGGGACCTTCCATGAGAAGCTGGGCACCCTTTTTCTCGTTGTAGAAACCGAGCGACTGCCAGCGCTCGCGCATACGCGACGCCATCTCGGTCTTCAGCTTGCCATACTGCGCACGCATGACCTCAAGGTCGTTCATCTGGCGCTCAAGGTCGGCCTTCTCGGTCTGAAGCCGCTTCAACTCGCGGAGCAGGAACGAACGGTCGCCCTCGGAAGCGGCGAGCTTCTTCTCGGTCGCGGCAATCAACGTTTCGCGATCGCCGATGTCCTTCTGCATACCTGTGATGCGCTTGGTCATGTCATCCTGCTGCGTCTGCAACGCGGTGATCTTCGCTTTCTGAATATCGCTCTCGGCTTTCGATTTAGCGGCGAACTCGGTCGCAGCGGCAGCGGCTTTGGTGGCGACAGTGGCGGCTGCGGCAGCTTCTTCCTGCGTCTTCTTCAAATCGCTCTTAGTCGTATTCAGCTCGGTGGTAGTGGTCGTGAGCGTGGCAACAGTCTTGGTGAGATCGGCGGAGAGGGATTTGATTTCGCCGACGCGGTTGGAGAGCGTGGTCTCCAGCACCTTGTTCACGCTGACCTGCTCGCTGAGATTGGTCTTCGTCGTGGATAGGTCGCTCTTGGTCTTGTCGAGCGAGTCGGTGAGTTGGCTCTTCTCGGCATTGAGATCGGCCTCAATCTTCTTGGCTTTGTCGTGCATGACAAGCATCGCCACGCCGAGGACGACGACGACCACTAGCGCCGCGACCAGAAAGGGTTTTTGATTTGTCTCCTGAATCTTGTCCATATCGCTGCGAATAATGGTTAGGCAAGGAAGCTTTGGCAAGCGGACTTTTGAAACTACTTGTAAACAATTTGTCCCGATATCACATCGAATCGAATAAAGTCTCCGCGACGCCGTGCTCACGCCATCAGTACTCCCAGCGGAACGTCCGCCCAAAAGCGTCTGTCCCATTTTTTGCTCGAGCAAACCACGCCCAAACGCAAAGATGCGCGCCATGAATGACGCCGGCATCCCTGAAGACTCCCTCGCCAACGCCAGCCGTGAGGAGATTCACTCCGCCCTTTTCCTCAACCTCGTCATGCAGCAGGCCAGCACCGCCATGATGTTCCTCGGCAAGATGCCGCATCCCGAGACCGGCGAGCGGATCATGGACCCCGAGACCGCCAAGCTGATCATTGACCAACTCGAGATGATCGAGGCCAAGACGAAGGGCAACCTCGCCGAGCAGGAACAAAAGGTGATGAAGCAAGCCCTCGCCGCTCTCCACATGGCGTTCGTCGAAGCCATCGAAGGCGACGGCAAGCAAGCCGCGATGTCCCCACCCAGTTTCACCGCGCCGATTGGCGAACCAGCCGCAGTTCAGAATACGCCTGCTCCCAGCGCAGCAGCCCCCGCCGCAGCGCGTCCGGAGGACGAGGAGTCGAAGAAGAAGTTCGTGAAGAAATACTGAGCGAGTGCTCGAGCGAACGCGGCTCACCCCTGCGTTCTTAAAAAGCGAAAAGGCCGAGAGGGTTTCTCTCGGCCTTTTGCGTTCAATCGTTGGGGAGTGGATTACTTGCCGGTCAAGATTTCCACAGCCGCGTCCTTCTTCAGCTGCTCAAGATACACGGGCACCTGCTTGTCGGCTTCCATCCCAGTGAGGACTTTCTTGATGTCTTCCTTCACCTCGTCGAGCTTCAGCTTCGAGGCCGCCTTCTTCTCGCTGAGCAGGATGATGTGCCAGCCGAACTGCGTCTTCACGAGCCCGCTGACCTCTTTCGGCTTGAGCGCGAAGGCCGTCTCCTCGAACTCCTTCACCATCTGGCCGCGTGGGAAAATGTACTCGCCGCCCTTGTCCTTCGAGCCCGGATCTTCGCTGAACTCTTTCGCCAGCTTCGCGAAATCCTCGCCCTTCTTGGCGCGAACGAGAACCTTGTCCGCCTGATCCTTCTTCTTCTTGAGCTCAGCCGCGGGCAGCTCGGCGCGCGTCACCGGGTCCACGCTGGAGATGAGGATGTGGCTGGCGCGCACCTCCTCGGGCTTCTCGAAACGGTTGCCGTTCTCGTCGTAGAACTTCTTCACCTGCGCGTCGGTGATTGCCACTTTATCTTTCACCTCGCGGTCCACCACGGTCACTGCGAGCTGACGCTCGAAGATCTGCGCGCGAAAACCGTTCGTGGTCATCCCGAGCGACTGGAGCTGCGTGGTGAAGAGCGCCTCGTTCGGCGACGAATCACGGAACTGTATGTATTGCTTGCGCGTCTCGACCTCGGCTTTCGCGCGGTCGGCGCTGACGGCCTTGGCGCCGAGCAGACGGAAGATGATCATCTGATCGAGAATGCTCTTCTCAACCTGCGCACGGCGCTCCTCAGGAATCGGCTGGCCGCGGCCGGCGGCTTGCGCCTTCAATTGCATGAACGCCTCTTCAACCTGGCTGGACTTGATTTCCAGTCCTTTCCCCTTCGCCACAACTTTGTCGGCGAAAAGATTGGTCGCGACGTTGGCGGTGGCTTTGGGGGTTTTGGCCGGCGCCTTCGGATCGGCGGCGGAAACGGTGAGTGCGGTGAAGGCCGTCAGAGCGGCCACGATGAGTTTCACGGGATTCCTTTTTGGGTTCGGGGTTAAACGGAATTAAAATTTCACGACGCGGACGTTGCTGATGTCCGGATCTTTTTGAATCTCTTCGAGGCATGCCGCAGACGGCACGCTGTCGAGGTTGAGCACGGTGAACGCCTGTCCGCCGACCTCGTCGCGAGAGAGGCTCATGCTGGCGATGTTGATCTTGTACTTGCCCATCAGCGTGCCGAGGTAGCCGACGATGCCCGGCCGATCGGCATTGTTCAGCAGCAGCAGATTTCCGGTGATCGGAATCTCCACCGGCATCGAGTAAAGCCGAACGATGCGCGGGTTGTCCGGCGAGCCGAAGAACGTGCCGCCGGCCGAGATCACCTTCTGCCCCGCGCTGAAGAGCTGCACGTGCAGCCACTCATTGAACGTCACCGGCTCGTCGCTCCGCTTCTCTTCCACGGTGATGCCGAGCGAGCTGGCCGCAGAACGGACGTTCACCTTGTTGATATCCTTCACCGCCGCGCCGTGCGCGAGAAAGCCTTGAAGAATCGCGCGTGTAATCGGATCCGTCGTCGGCAACGCCTGCGCTTTGCCACCGTAAGTCACGTGGATGCGGTCCACCTGCGCCGGCGCGAGCTGGCCGAGCAGGCTGCCGATCTTCTCGCCGAGCCGCAGATACGGCTTCACCTGCTCGTAGGTCTTTGCGTCCACGCCCGGCAAGTTCACCGCGTTGCGCACTTCGCCGGTGAGCAGATAGCCCGCGATCACCTCGGCCACTTCGATGCCGCATTTCTCCTGCGCCTCTTCCGTGCTCGCGCCGAGATGCGGTGTGAGAATGACCTGCTGCAACTTGCGGAATGCGTGATCCGCCGGCAGCGGCTCCACGCAGAAAACGTCCAGTGCCGCCCCCGCCACCTTGCCCGATTCGAGCGCGGCCACGAGGTCGTTCTCCGCGATGATTTCGCCGCGCGCGCAGTTCACAATCCGCACGCCCGGCTTCATCTTCGCAAAGGCCGAGGCGTTCAACATCCCCTTCGTCTGCTCCGTCACCGGCATGTGGACGGTGATGAAATCCGCCTCCGCATAAATGCCATCGGCATCCTGCACTAGCTCCACGCCGAGCGCTTTCGCGCGGGCTTCCGTGAGAAAAGGATCATACGCCAGCACGCGAAGACCAAAGGCCAGCGCGCGCTTCGTCACCTCGCTGCCGATGCGGCCCATGCCGAGCACGCCGAGCGTCTTGCCGCACAGCTCCGTGCCTTGAAAGGCCTTCCGATCCCACTTGCCAGCCGTCATCGTTGCGTGCGCCTGCGGCACCTTGCGGGCCACCGCCATCAGCATCGCGAAGGTCAGCTCGGCGGTCGTGATCGTGTTGCCCGCAGGCGTGTTCATCACCACCACGCCGCGCGCGGTGGCCGCTTCCACGTCCACATTGTCCACGCCCACACCGGCGCGGCCGACCACCTTCAGCTTCGGCGCCGCTTCCATCACGCGCCGCGTCACCTTGGTCTCGGACCGCACCACCATCGCATCCACATCGGCGAGCAACGGGATCAACTCCTCCTCCTTCAGGCGCTTCTCCAGCACCGTCACCTTGAACTCCGGCCGCTCTTGAAAGAGGGCGATGCCTTTCGGGGAAATCGGGTCGCAAATCAGCACGTGCATAAAAATGGAGCGCGAGTGTAATCGCGAGCCAAAGTGAGGTCAAACCGAGAAATGGACACGCACCGGGCAGTGGATGCCAGCCCGAGAGCTTTGGATTATGACGGCGGCGGAGAATGACATTCTGGCGGGCGGTTCACTTCAAATCCCAGAGTGCGTCCGACGCACCGACGGTGTTGGCAGCGCCGGCAGCGTTCAGAAAACCCAGTGATTTGACCAGAATGTTCTCCGCGTGACCATCCATCCAAGCGGTGCTGCTACGACCGTTGTGGCGGCTCATCACGCGGCGCGACCAAGCCAAATTCCAAGTCCCGCACGCGGGGGTGTCGAAGGAGATGCGCTCATTCGGGTTCGTGGTGGAGCCGGTAGCCTCGCTCCACTTGGTGGGATCGGGATCGTTCTGCGTGGAGGAGAGCACGAAGCCCGAGTCGGCGATGAGCACGGTGGCGCTGGGTTGGGCCGCATCGGTATCGAGAACGCGCCGAGAGGGCAACTCTTGCTGAAGGCCCACGTTCAGACCAATCCCCAAGTCATTCAAATGCCGGGTCTGGCGCGGGCAATGGAAAAACTCCGCGTTGTCAGCAGAAAAACGCTTGAGCTGATCCGGCCAAAACGTCTCTGCAGTGGCCGGGGTCCGAACCACGATGGCGGGAGCTATCGGAAAGCCTACCGTAGAGAATGCAACCAGCGCGCCGTTGGAATCGTCCGCGTAGAGCCTAGAGGCCATGCCAATCTGCATGTGACTGTTCAGACACTTTGCCGCTATGGCCTTGGCCTTCGCGCCGGCCAACGCCGGTAGGAGCATTGAGGCGAGAATACCGATGATAGCGATGACCACCAGCAGTTCGATGAGGGTGAACGCACGCTTTCTTAGAGAGATGGTTGGGGTGGGCGAATGCATAAAACTATGTTGTTCGGACGTCACGTTCGAGTCAACAATTCGAACAACAAGGCTGTCGCGACGTATCGCAAAGCTGTAAAGTGCTCGCGAAACCATTTTTGCACCTCCCGTACATTACCCGCTCCACAAAATTATGAACACGCTCACTCGCTGGAAACCATCAACCTTCGCCACCAATCTCTCGCTCTTCGCGTTCGTTTTTATAGGCATGTCCGCGTCAGCGGCGACGATTGCGGAGAAGCTCGCCGCCGCCAAGTTCACGCACTACGCCAAGGCGCCGGGCTATTCCGAAGGCCCCACGTGGATCGATGGCGACGTGGTTTTCTGTAGCGACGGTCTGCGGCGCGTGGACAAGAACGGTAAGGTCACTCTCTGGCTCGATATCGGCGCGGCGGGCACGGTGCTGCGCGCCGACGGCCACCTGCTCATCGCGGATAACAAACACAAGGCGCTCCTCTCGCTCGCGCCCGACAGCACGCTCTCGGTGCTCGCGGATAAGTTCGACGGCCAGCCGCTCAACAGCCTCAACGACCTCACCGTGGACGCGCGCGGCAACATCTACTGGACCGACCCCAGCGGCTCCTCGCTCGCCAAGCCCGTCGGGAACATCTTCCGCCTCCGGCCCGATGGGACCGTGTCGAAAGTCGGCACGGGTTTCGCCTTTCCCAACGGCCTCGATGTGGATCCTGGGAGCAAGTTCCTTTATCTCATCGAATCGCAGTCGAAGAAAATCCTGCGCTTCGCGTTGCCCGCGGATGACCAACCGCTCGGCGCGTCGGAAGTCTTCTACGACCTCGGCGGCAGCGGCGGCGACGGCTGCGCGTTCGATGCCGAGGGCAATCTGTGGGTCGCCGACTTCCATCGTCCCGAGACCAAGCAGGGCCGCATCACCGTCCTCAGCCCCGCGGGCAAGGTGCTCGGCCAGATGGATGTTCCCGCGCAGGTCGTGAGCAACATCGCCTTCGGTGGCGCGAATCACGACGAGATATTCTGCACCACCGGCACGCCCGCCGGAGTCTTCCACGCGAAGGTCGGCGTGAAAGGTTTCAAAGGCCATCCCGGCGCGGCGATGAAGCCGCTGCGCACCATCGCTCTGCAACCTTTCGAGGGCGCGCATCCGCTGCACCCGCGGCGCTTCGGCGTGCCCGGAAACATCGGCATCTCGCGCGGTTGGTATGTCTGGAAGAAGTTCGATTCCGCGACGTGGACCGTGGACGTGATGAACGAATCCTCCGGCGAAGCCTTCACCGCGAAGGTCCTACCGTGGGCCACGACCTATCGCCACCTCGGCTACGGCGCGCACGTGGATGAGTTGCTCCCCGGCGAGCGCGTGAACGCGTTCTTCAATCCCGACGGCGACCAGCGGCGCGGCTGGCTCGTGCATTATCAGGACGAACTGTGCCAGATGAAAGGCCACGGCCACGCATGGGTCATCAAGAGCGTGAAGACCAGCGGACGCGCGTTCACCGCGCAAGTCTTCGCCGGCGATAAAGTCTTCGAGGAAAAGTCGCACGACTTCGAGTTGGCCACGGACGCCCGCATCTGGCGCGCCGGCAAGCCCGCCACCACGCCCGCGTTGAAGGAAGGCGAGCGCCTCTATTTCATGTGGACCTCAACCGACAGCCGCCGCGTGGTGCGCCTCGTGAGCGACGACGCCAGCCTCGACGTGCTGAAGCAGGAGGAACTCGACCGCATCACCGCTCGCCTCGCGACCGAGGGCCTTCCCGGCTACATCGAGGCCGTGGACGGCGACACCGTTCACTTCCTCGCGTTCAGCTCGCACTGGTTTCAAGCGAACCAGTGGAAGCCCGGCCAATCGGTTTCCCTGCGCGCCAGCAAGCCAACCCCCGCGCCCACCAGCGACGCCATCGAGGCTGAGTTGCTCACGCGCAAAAACCTCGGCACCTACGGCTCCGGCGCGAGCGAGGCGACCCTCCGGCTCAAGAACGCGGCCGACGCGAAGAAGCTCTCCGGCTGGATGAAGGGGCAAGTCGTGCGGGCGATTGCCAAGTAGGGTAACGCGACCGGCTACCCATCCAGCGGGCTGCGCACTCCCAGCCCCGGCCGCTGCATGACGTGCGTGTAGATTTGCGTCGTGGAAACATCCTTGTGCCCCAGCAAGTCTTGAATCGTCCGGATGTCCGTGCCCGCCTCCAGCAGATGCGTCGCGAACGAATGCCGCAAGGTGTGGCAACTCGCGGGTTTCGGCAGTTTGGCGAGCCGCACCGCCGCCTTCACCGCCCGCTGCAAACCCGTCTCCGCCGTGTGATGCCGCCCCATCCGGCCCGTGCCCGGTTGTGCGGACCGGTGCGCCGAGGGGAACACCCATTGCCACGCCCATTCCAGCTCCGCGTTGGGATACTTGCGCCGGAACGCCTCCGGCAGCTCCACCCAGCCCAAACCTTCCGCCCGATCCCGCTCATGCAGCCGCCGCACCCGCTCGATATGTTGCTGCAGTTCGCCTTTCAGCGATTCCGGCAACATCGTCACCCGATCCTTGTTGCCCTTGCCGGCGTGGATGAGGATTTGGTTCCGCCCAAAATCCACGTCCTTCACCCGCAGACGCAGCAACTCGATCAGGCGCAGCCCCGTCCCATAAAGCAACTGGGCCATCAGCTTGGGCGTACCCTCCATCGCGGCCAGCAGCCGGTGCACTTCCTCCCGCGCCAGCACCACCGGCAGCCGCTTCGGTCGGGTCGCCCGCAAGCGCTCGTCCAAGCCGGTCAATTCCCGGTGCAACACCTCGCGATACAAGAAAACCACCGCGTTCAACGCCTGATTTTGGGTGCTGGCCGAGACCTGCTCCGCCACCGCCAAGTGCGATAGAAACTCCGTCACCTCCTGCCCGCCCAGCTCCCGCGGATGCCGCCATTGCCCGGCCGCCTTCGCACGATGAAACAGCAGGAACCGGCGGATCCACCCCACATACGTTTGCTCGGTGCGCCGGGAATAGTGCAGCAGTCGGCAGACTTCCGTCACCTGATCGAACAGCTTGGCCTTGGGGTTGGCCACCACCAGCGCCCGGCGGAATCTTGCCGCCTTTGGAGGTTCCATATTGTGCTCGGTTTGCACTGAAATTGGTTCTGGACAAGGAGCATACCGCGATTTCTACTGGCACCAAGATCAAACGCTAGGCGGCAAGTTTGCCGCATAATAACAATGTTCGACAGAGCCATGAAGCGTATCTCCGTTCTGATCAGCTTGGCATTGCTGACGGGTTGTGGCTTCACGCCGCAGACACTGCCCTACACTGATCCTCAGGTGCAGGAGTTGGTCCGAGCCACAGAGGCCGCTGCGACCAACCGATTCGGCTTCACGCCGGTTTCTACCGATGCGGAAATTCGTTTGGAGAAGTCGTCAGGTGCGTACGACCGGATGCTTCATATTTACGGGCGCACAAGTCGCACCATCGCTTTTCGCAAGCAAGCGGACGGCTTTACGTGGATTGGAGAGCAGGAGATTTACAGAGGGCCGAAGCAATACACAACCGTTGACGGTACTTTCTTCGAGGAGATCTGCCTGACCTACGAGCTTCAGCGTGTCGCCCATTACAAGCTGAATCATCTGAACATTAGCTACTCTGGCGAGGATGCGCGTCTCGCTCGGAAGGATGACCTGACCCTTCAGACGGTCTTGCCGATTCTCAAAGAGTGGGGGTATGATGTCGAACAAATCGGTGCAGCGAACGCGGCTTTGCCGCGTCGCTGACCTCTGACGTTAGGCGTCATCACACACGTCTCGTGAACTCCACCGTCAATCTTTCGTTCCGCTACTTGGAGAGCGATTACGTTCGGGCGCTCCGAGCGCACTACGCTTCGCGCCTTCGCTTGCGCCTCGACATCGTGGTCGTCGTCGCGATGACGGCCATCGGCATTTACCTCTGGCAGTCTCCGAGTTCCCGCTGGTTTGGCGTTGCGTTCGTCAGTATCGCAGCCTTGTTCAGCCTCATGCTGGTTGCGGCCTTCGCGGTCATTCCGCCATTGGTCTTTCGCCGTGAGCCGAAGTTCCGCGACGAGTATTCGTTGGCGTTCTCGTCGGAGGGCATTCACTTCCGCACGGCGCACATTGATTCACGGCTTCAGTGGAGCATGTATTCCAGCGCGCTGGTGGACGCTCACTCCTACGTTCTCTACTACGGCACACGCCAGTTCACAGTCATTCCCAAGCGAGTGTTCCAGAGTTCAGAGCAGCAGCAGGCGTTTGAGCAGTTGCTGAGGCAGCACGTTTCAGAGATTGTGAGGCGAGACACATGACCATGACGCCTAACCATGCGCTGGTCATAGCGGGTTTTCCGAACGATTCATAACCTATCCCATTTACAGCAGGATATGCATGGGACCATCTGAGTGCCTAGCCGCAGATTTGCATAGAATTGAAGCCTTTCTGTCATATTTTGTCATGTGGAACGTGAGGTGAAAATCGTTATTCAATGAGCGTCATGTGAAGGGGCCTTCTCTCTTCCCTCCGCGCGAAGGGTGAGGGAGCCAGCGCGCGTCGCGGATCTCCGAGTTTGATGCGGACGCATCTTGCTTTCTCCATCGCGCTCTCCACTATTCAGATATGGCTATTAACAACGTGCTCTTGGGCATGACGGCTTTTTACAACCCACACCCCGGCGGGTCGGGGGATGTCCAGACGCGAACGGAGTATTACCTGGATTATCTGCGGGACTT
>CAMASG010000036.1 GCA_945860945.1 Akkermansia muciniphila | reverse complement strand
GGGCGTGGGGTTCACCCGGAAGTGGAATGTTTCCGACAGGCGCGCGTAGGAATTGTCGAAGTGCCAGCCGGCGGGGAGGGGAGCCGGTTCAGATTTCATCATGCTCAGTTCAGTATTACGTGAGCACGCGCTTCACCGACAGGAAAATTCCCCGCGCCATTACCGAGTTGCTGAAGCAGTCCTTGAACGGCACACTCAAAGTCCGCTACGCGCGGAACCACGTGCGACGCTCGGTTGAAATTCATTCCTCCACATCCTTATGAACAACGCTCCCCAACGCCGCCTGCCAATTGCGGCATTGATCCTGTTCGCAGTGCTTGCTGTTTCGGCCGCTTCCGCTGTTGCGGCGGAACCCCTGCGTTTGACTCTCTGGCCGGATGAAGCGCCGCTTGGTGAAGGAAAGTCTGAGAAGGTGAAGGTGCCCATCACGGTGCATTTGCCTGCGCCCGAAAAAGCCACGGGCACCGCCATGGTGATCTGTCCGGGCGGCGGCTATGGCGGACGCGTTGTGGAAGGCGAAGGCCACGGCATCGCGCGCTGGCTCAACGCCCACGGCATCGCCGGTGTGGTGCTGGAATACCGGTTGCCGGCTGGCAATTATCATCGCCCGATGTTGGATGTGCAGCGGGCCATCCGCGTGGTGCGGTCGCACGCCGCGGAGTGGAAGATTGATCCGCGCCGAATCGGCATCGTTGGATTCTCAGCGGGCGGTCATCTGGCCTCGACGGCGGGAACGCATTTTGACGCCGGCAATGCGAAGTCAGCGGACCCAGTGGAGCGGTTGAGTTGCCGGCCCGATTTCATGGTGCTCGTTTACCCAGTCATCACCATGGGCGAGAAGACGCACGGCGGCTCCCGCAAGAATCTGCTCGGAGCAGCTCCCTCGGCGGAACTCATGGATCTTTTCTCCAACGAAAAACAGGTCACAGCCAAAACACCGCCAGCGTTTCTGACGCACGCGCGAACGGACGCGGTTGTGCCCGTGGCGCACAGCCAGATGTTTTACGAGGCGCTGAAGAAGCAGGGCGTCGCGGCGGAGTTGCAGGAATTCGCCAAGGGCAACCACGGTTACAACGGCTACAAGGGCGAGGAATGGGATGCCTGGCAAAAGCGCTCGCTGGAATGGCTGGGCGAACGCGGATTGTTGAAAGCATCCCGTTGATGACGTTGGGCACGCCTCGCCTTCGTCGCCGGTTCACCGCCAACCCATCACCGTGCCTACGAAGGCACAACCTCTGGTCGTCGCGGGCGTTCGCTCGATTTGCTCGGCTTTGATGTCGCGTCCGGTGTAGCGCTTGTGTGGCACGAGCTTTTCCAGCGTATTCATACTGAACGTCCACATTCGCGGGTGAGTTGAAAACGATGTGTGCGGCCTATTTCCGGTTAGCGGGTAGCAAATACCGGAGATTTCGTGATTCTGTTGGCGCGCGGCAACCGCGAGGCGGAGGCGTACCTAGCTGTCGATTTAACAACGTTAATTCGAATCCCACCTCGCGCACCACTTCGCTTGGAATCCCTAGAAACACACCGCCGATCGACACGTTGAGTGGCGTACGCGATGGCTCATTCCACTCGCTCAGCCGGCGTAGTGCCAGCGCATGTCGGAGCACATCAGCGGTTCGCCGCGGTCGTGGAAACCGGCGTTGACGACTTCGCCGATGACGAGCGCGTGGTCGCCCGGTTCGTAGATCTCCTTCACGCGGCATTCGACGTAGGCGTAGGCTTTGCGAAGGATGGGCGCGCCGGTGTCTTCTTCCACGTGGCCGACGCGGCCGAGCTTGTCGCCGGCGTGGTCGTAGGGCTTGACGAGTTGCCGGACGAGCTCCCGATGGCGGCGGTCAATCAGGTTGACCGAGAAAACCATTCCGTCGCGCAGCAGATCGTAGCTGTGCGAGGGTTTGCGGATGGTGACCATGAGCATCGGCGGATCGAACGAGCATTGGGTGATCCAGCTCACGACGTTGGCGTTGAGCTCGGTGACGTTGCGGTTGCGGAAGCCGACGGCATAAAGGCCGTAGGGAATCTGCCGCAGGACCTCATGTGTGGTGTGGGCGGTGTGAGTTTTCATGCGATTCCTTTGTCTAGTATAACCTAACCATTCTCGGCCCGCGCGCAACGGGCGGGAAAATCCTGCTTCCATTTTTCGCGACGGCTCCTAAAGTTACGCTCCTTGGTTTTGAACTTTTGGGCCTGTTGAACCACCTAAACTGACGAGAATTATGGGTATTGATACTTCCGCCGCAGTGAAACCTTCCGAGGCGCCGCCGTTGGTGCCGCTGAATATTAAGAGCAAGTTGGCCGCTGCGCCGACCGCCGCGCCGAAATACGCGCTGAAGGTGAAGAACCTCGCCGGCACCGAGGTGACAGTGGCCGATCCGCGCGCGACTCGCGCGGCTGTGGCGCTGATGAACGTCCACGCCGTGAATGGTGGCGCGGCCTGCCACTGGGGCGGGCCTTCGGCATTCGCCGAGATCATGGCTGCGATTCACGCGCAGATGTTCGCGACGACAGGTCGTTCGTGGCACGAGGCGTTCAATTTCGTGAACGACGCCGGCCACGCGGAGAACGGCATTTACGCATTGCGCGCGGTGTACGGTTTCGACGGGACGAACTTCGAGAGTCTCAAAGGTTTTCGCGGCATCGCCAGCAAGCTCACCGGCCACGGCGAGAGCCACCTCAATCCCGAGGGCGTGCTCATCAGCAACGGCCCGCTCGGTTCCAGTCTGCCGCAGGCGCAGGGTCTGGCCATCGCCGATAAAGTCGCTAAGCGCGATCGTGTGACCCTCTGCGTCGTCTCCGACGGCGCGGCGATGGAAGGCGAGGCGAAGGAATCTTTCGCCGCCATCCCCGGCCTCGCTGCGAAGGATCGCGTGAATCCGTTCGTTCTCATTCTCTCGGACAACGACACCAAGCTTTCCGGCCGCATCACGAAGGATTCCTTCTCGATGCAGCCCAGCTTTCAAGCGATGGGCGCTCTCGGCTGGAACGTCATCTCCGTGCCGAACGGCCACGATTTGCAGGCCGTTTATCTCTCCATCGAGAAGGGCATTGAGCAGGCGCGCGCGAATCCGAACTACCCCGTTTGCCTTTGGGTCAAAACCATCAAGGGCTACGGCATCAAGGCCACCGAGGAGAACGCTGCTGGCGGGCACGGCTTCCCGCTCGCCAACGGCGAGAAGATCGGCGACTGGGTCATTGAGATTTACAAAGACGCCGCTGCGCCCGAGGAGTTCGTGAATTGGGCCAAGTCGCTCCGCGCTGATTGGGAAAAGAAAGAGGCCGAGAAGAAAATAAAGGCCGCCGCCGCCCCGCCTTCCCCCGCGCCTGTGGTGAAGAAGGACAAAGTGCAGACTGGTCTCGCCAAGGCGGCCGTCCGCGCTGCGCAAGACGGTTACCCCGTTTATTCCATCAGCTCCGACGTGCAAGGCTCGACCGGCATCAGCCTGTTTCAAAAGAGTTTTCCTGACCGTTATATCGAGGTCGGCATCGCCGAGGCGAACATGGTGAGCACGGGCGCGGGCTTCGCGAAGGCTGGCTTCATCCCGATTGTGGACACCTTCGGCCAGTTCGGCGTCACGAAAGGCAACCTGCCTCTCACGATGGCCGCGCTCTCGCAGGCGCCCGTCATCGCGCTCTTCTCGCACGTCGGTTTTCAGGACGCCGCCGACGGCGCGAGCCATCAGGCCACCACTTACTTCGCCGCCACCAGTGCGATTCCGCACACCGTCGTCCTCGCTCCGAGTTGTTCGGACGAAGCCGAGGCGCTGATGTATGAAGCAATCAAGCGTTTCGCCGAGGACGCCAAGGCTGGCAAGAACGGCGAGAGTTACCTCTTCTTCGTCGGGCGCGAGAATTATCCGCTCTCGTGGGTCGAAGGTGCGACGTATCCGTGGGGCAAAGCGCAGGTGCTCCAGCAGGGCGCCGACGTCGTGCTCGTCGGTTCTGGGCCGTTGCTCAGTAAGGCCATCGAGGCCGGCAAGAAGCTCAAGGAAAAGGGCGTCAACGCCACCGTCATCAACAACCCCTTCATTAATCGCGTCGACCTCGAGACCATCGGCACCGCGGTGAAAGCCGCCGGCGGCCGCCTCGTCACCATCGAGGACCATCAAGCTGTTGGCGGCATGGGCGCGCAGATTTCGCACGCGCTCAGCGACGCTGGCATTGCTCATCGCATCAAAACCCTCGCCATCCACGGCGAGTTTGGTCAGTCGGCCTACACCGCCGACGAGCTGTACAAGAAGCATGGGCTCACCGGCGACAAGATGGTCGAAGCCGCACTCGCGCTACTGGGTAAATAATTTGGCAGGAGGAAACTAACACGACTCTCGCGGCTTTACGGCTGCGGGAGTTTTTGTTTTTGGAACCAGAGAAAGCGAAGACGTTCCATTCGCGTGCCGGCTTCAAAGCCTGCGCTCTACTAAATGGAAGCAGCGCGGATGTCAGCGGTTCACCGGCACCCAGCCTCGGCCGGGGATGAACTCGCGGCTGCCGGCATCGGGATTCTTGCAGCCACCGAGGAGTGCGAGCACGGCGAGCAGGATGATGAGTAGAACTTTTCCCATGCGCCGAACTTAATCGGGATTGTCAGAAGCGCAAGCCTGTTGCACATTGGCTGGCCTCTCGATGGGTAAAACGTCCAAATCCCTGCGCGGCCAGTTGCTGCTCGATGGCGGCGGCATGGCGGGTTCGTTCTTTAATCACACCGTCGTCCTCGTCTGCCAACACGACGCCACGGGTGCCTTCGGTCTGGTCCTCAATCGTTCCACCGATAACACCGTGGGCGATGTGATCGAGGCCGATTTGCCAGACGCCATCAAAGCCGAAACGCTTTATCTCGGCGGCCCCGTGCAACCTTCCGCGTTCAGTTATCTGCACGCGGCCGCCGACTTCGAGAATGGCAACGTGATGGATCATCTCCTGCTCAGCCACTCGCTCGATGAGTTGGTGACGTTGAGCGATAAACTTGTTGTGCCGCAGCGGTTGAAGGTTTTCGCCGGTTACGCAGGTTGGGCGCCGGGGCAACTCGATAACGAGATGAAGCGCAAATCCTGGCTCACGCATCCGGCCGATTTGAACCTCATCTTCAGCACTGATTCGAAGAAACTTTGGCGACAGATTATCAGTGGGCTCGGCTGGAAATACAAACTGCTCGCCGATGGACCGGATGATTTGTCGCGGAACTGAGCTGGCGAAATTCCGCGCTACTTCTCGCCGCGTCCGCGCTTCTTTCGGTAGCTCGTCGATAAGGCGGAGGGCGATGAGCCTTTCTCGTCGAACATTCCTTTGAGCTGCTTCACTTGGTCCCGCAAGAGCGCGGCTTTTTCGAATTCCAGATTGTTTGCCGCTTCGAGCATCTCGGCTTCCAGCTCGCGGAGCGTTTCGGTCACGTCGAACTTCGTGCTCGTCTCGTGCAGCAGTGCGTCGGCTCGCTTCGTGGCAGCACGGTGAGAGGAGAGGCTTTCCTCCACGGCGCGCGTCACGCTGCGTGGCGTGATGCCGTGGGCTTGATTATAGGCGAGCTGTTTTTGGCGGCGATATTCGCAGATGGCGAGAAACCTCTTAATGCTGTCAGTCATCACGTCCGCATAGAGAATGACGCTGCCGTGGAGATGGCGCGCAGCGCGGCCAGCGCTCTGGATGAGGCTCGTGGTGGAACGCAGATAACCTTCCTTGTCCGCGTCCAGAATCGCCACCAGCGAAACCTCCGGCAGATCGAGACCTTCGCGGAGGAGGTTGATGCCGACGAGCACGTCGCAGTCGCCTTTGCGCAGCGCGCGCAGGATTTCGACACGCTCGAGCGCGTCAATCTCGCTGTGCAGATAACGGACGTTGATGCCGAGGTCGCGCAGATAATCGGTGAGTTCCTCGGCGGAACGTTTTGTGAGCGTGGTGACGAGCACTCGTTCTTTAAGTTCCGCGCGCTTGCGCACTTCTTCCATGAGGTCGTCAATCTGTCCCTTGAGCGGCTTCACGGTGACGGGCGGATCGATAAGGCCGGTGGGGCGAACGATCAGTTCGGCGATATCGCTCCCAGCCCAGCCCATCTCGCGCGGGCCGGGCGTGGCGCTGAGGTAGAGCGTCTGACCTTGCAGGGATTGGAACTCGGGAAAGTTCAGCGGCCGATTGTCGAGCGCGCTGGGCAGCCGGAAACCGTGATCCACCAGGACCGTCTTTCGTGATTTGTCGCCTTCATACATCGCACCGATCTGCGGCACGGTGGCGTGGGATTCATCGATGACCAGCAGGTAATCTTTCGGGAAAAAGTCGAGCAACGTGCTCGGTCTCGAACCGGTCGCGCGCGCGGCGATGTGCCGCGAGTAGTTCTCGATGCCCGAGCAATAACCGAGCTCCTCCATCATCTCGAGGTCGTACTCGGTACGTTGCTTAATCCGTTGAGCTTCGATCAGCTTGCCGTTCTTTTCGAACTCGGCGATGCGAAAACCCAGCTCTTCGCGGATGGTGAGGATGGCGCGTTTGAGCTTCTCGCTGGAGGTGACGAATTGTTTGCCGGGGAAAATCGTGACGTTCTCGAGTGTCTCCGTCACGTGTCCGGTGAGCGGTTCGAAACGGCTGATGCGCTCCAGATCGTCGCCGAAGAATTCCAGCCGCAGGCCGTCCTCGGTTTGCGCGGGGCGCACTTCCACCGTGTCGCCACGCACGCGAAATTGGCTGCGCTCGAAGGCGATGTCGTTCCGCGTGTATTGCAGATCCACCAACCGCGCGAGGAGCTGATTGCGCGAGAGCGCCATCCCGCGCCGCACGGGCAGCATCAGCGCCTCGTAATCCTCTTTGCTGCCGATGCCGTAGATGCACGAGACACTCGCGACCACCACCACATCGCGCCGCGAAAGCAGCGAGCTCATCGTCGAGAGGCGCATCCGCTCGATCTCCTCGTTCACGGAGGAATCCTTTTCGATGAAGGTGTCCGTGCGCGGGATGTACGCCTCGGGTTGGTAGTAATCGAAGTAGCTGACGAAGTACTCGACCGCGTTGCGTGGGAAGAAGCTTTTAAACTCCGCGTAGAGCTGGGCGGCCAGCGTCTTGTTGTGCGAGATGACGAGCGTGGGCCGGTCCACCTGCACGATGATGTTCGCCACGGTGAAGGTTTTGCCCGAGCCGGTCACGCCGAGCATCACTTGCTGCTGCTTGTCGGCGCGGAGTCCCGCGACCAGCTTGGCGATAGCCTGCGGCTGGTCGCCAGCGGGCGAGTAGGGCGCGGCCAATTCGAACATCAAAGGACGTTACGGGCGGGGCGGGGGAGGTGTCAATCGGGCGAGCGCCCGGCTTCCCGTGAGAAAAGTCTTCCGGCTCTGCGAAGTCTGTTGCGGTGGGTAGAATGCCTTGTTACAAACACCGCTCGCGAGTCGCCCGTAATTTTTGTTTTTGCCGATGGAAACCAGCGCCACCAAACCCGCCAAGACGTTCAAGAAACTGCTCGTCGCCAACCGCAGCGAAATCGCCATCCGCATTTTTCGTGCGGCCACCGAACTCGGCCTGCGCACCGTGGCCATCTACGCGCAGGAAGACCGTCTTTCGATGCACCGCTTCAAGGCCGATGAGGCCTATCTCATCGGCCGCGGCAAAGGGCCGGTCGGCGCCTATCTCGACATCCCTGGTATCGTGGCGCTCGCCAAAGAAAAAGGCGTGGACCTCATCCATCCCGGTTACGGATTTCTCTCCGAGAACGCCGAGTTCGCCAAAGCGTGCGAGGCGGCGGGCATCACTTTCGTCGGGCCGCATTGGGAATTGCTGAAGATGATGGGCGACAAGGTCGCTGCTCGCGCGCTGGCGGAGAAAATCAACGTGCCGACGTTGCCCGGCACGGAGGATCCGATCGATGACCGCGCCACGGCGTTGAAGATGGCCAAGGAAATCGGTTTCCCGCTCATAATCAAAGCGGCGTTTGGCGGCGGTGGACGCGGCATGCGCGTGGTGCACGCGGCGAAAGATTTGCCCGATCTGCTCGATGAAGCGCGCAACGAAGCCGACCGCGCTTTCGGAAACGCGGCGGTGTTCCTCGAGAAATACATTCCGCGCGCGAAGCACCTTGAGGTGCAGATCCTCGGCGACAAGCACGGGAACATTCTTCATTTGCACGAGCGCGATTGCTCGGTGCAGCGCCGTCACCAGAAGGTGATCGAGATCGCTCCGAGCGTAGCTCTCGAAGAACGCGTGCGCACCGAACTGTGCGAAGCCGCCGTACGGATGGCCCGTGAGATTGGTTACAACAACGCTGGCACCATTGAGTTTCTTTACGACATCGACCGTCACGACTGGTTCTTCATCGAGATGAACCCGCGCATCCAAGTCGAGCACACGGTCACTGAGGTGATCACCGGCATCGACCTCGTACGCTCACAGATTCTCGTGGCGCAGGGCCACGCATTGCACGGGGCGGAGCTGAACCTACCGTCGCAGTCGGAGATTCTGCGCAACGGCTACGCGGTGCAGTGTCGTGTGACGACCGAGGATCCGGAGAACAAATTCATCCCCGACTACGGCAAGATTCTCACCTATCGCTCGGCTGGCGGCTTCGGCATCCGGCTCGACGGCGGCATGGGCGACGCGGGTACGGTCATCACGCCGTTCTACGATTCGCTGCTGGTGAAGGTGACGGCCTCCGGACCGACCTTCGAGATGGCGCTGCAGCGGATGGACCGCGCGTTGAGCGAATTCCGCATCCGCGGCGTGAAGACGAACATTCCGTTCCTCGAGAACGTGATCGTTCACCCGATTTTTCGTTCTGGAAAAGCGGTCACAACGTTGATCGACACCACGCCGGCGCTCTTCACTTTCAAGCCGCGCCGCGACCGTGCGAGCAAGCTGCTCAACTTCCTCGGCAACGTCGTCGTGAACGGCAATCCGCAGGCGAAAGGTCACAAGCTCGCCGGACCTGCGCCAATTATTCTATCGCCCAGTTACGATCACAAGCAGGCGCCGACCGCCGGTTCGCGGCAAAAGTTGCTCGAGCTCGGGCCGAAGAAGTTCGCTGCGTGGGCCGCGAAACAGAAGCGACTGCTCGTCACCGACACGACTTTCCGCGACGCGCACCAGTCGCTCATGGCCACCCGCGTGCGCTCTTTCGATATGCTCGAGGCGGCCGGTGCCGTCGCACGCCGCACGCCGCAACTCTTCAGTTTGGAGATGTGGGGCGGGGCGACCTTCGACACGGCGATGCGTTTCCTCCACGAGGATCCGTGGCGCCGCCTGCACTTGTTGCGCGAGCGCATCCCGAACATCTGTTTCCAAATGCTGTTCCGCGGCTCGAACGCCGTTGGTTACTCGAATTATCCCGACAATGTCGTGGCTGGTTTCGTGAAGCACGCCGCCGCAAGCGGCATGGATATCTTCCGCATTTTCGATTCGCTCAACTACCTGCCGAATCTCAAGGTCGCGATGGAAGCGGTGCAGGAGACGCACGCGGTCTGCGAGGGGGCAATCTGTTACACCGGCGATATTCTCGACCGTCGGCGCACGAAGTATTCGCTGAAATATTACGTGAAGCTGGCGAAGGAATTAGAGCGGATGGGCGCGCACATTCTCGCAATCAAAGACATGGCCGGTCTCTGCCGTCCGTACGCCGCGCACGCACTGGTGAAGGCGTTGAAGGAGGAGATCGGCATCCCGATCCACTTCCACACGCACGACACGAGCGGTTTGAATGCGGCTTCGGTTCTCAAAGCCAGCGAAGCGGGCGTGGACATTGTGGACCTCGCAATCGCTTCGATGAGCGGCTCCACCAGTCAGCCGAATCTCAACTCCGTCGTCTCCGCGTTGCAGAACATGCCCCGCGACACCGGCCTCGATATCGTCGCGCTCAACGAGTTCTCTGATTACTGGGAGCAGGTGCGCGGGATTTACGCGCCGTTCGACACCGCGCCCAAGACCGGCAGTGCTGAAGTTTATCTGCACGAGATGCCCGGCGGCCAATATACGAACCTCAAGGAACAGGCCGCTTCGATGGGCCTCGCGAGCCGTTGGTCGGAAATCGCCCGCACGTACGCGGAAGTGAACCAACTTTTCGGCGACATTGTGAAGGTCACGCCGTCCAGCAAGGTTGTCGGTGACATGACGATGTTTCTCGTCACTCGCGGAATCAAGCCCGCCGACGTGGTGAATCTCGAGCCGGGCGACACGCCGTTCCCCGCCTCGGTCATCGACATGATGCAGGGTGGTCTTGGCAAGCCGATGGGCGGTTGGCCGCGCAAGGTGCAGCACGTGATCCTGGGAAATCGCAAGCCGCTCCGCGGCCGTCCTGGCGCGAATCTCAAGCCGCTCAATCTCGATCGCACTCGCACGCAGCTTGGCGAAAAGCTCAAGCGCACCGCGACCGACGATGATCTTTTCAGCTACCTCATGTATCCCGAGGTGCACGCGGACTTCGCCAAATTCGAGCGCGAGTTCGACGACGTCTCCGTACTGCCGAGCGCGGCGTTCTTTTACGGGCTTAAGCCCGGCGAGGAAATCACCGTGGATATCGAGGCGGGGAAGACGCTTTTCATCAAGCTCATCAACATCGCTCCGACCGACAAGGACGGCCGCCGCACCATCACCTTCGAGTTGAACGGCATGGCGCGCGAGACCACCGTGCTCGATAAGTCGGTGCAGACGAAGGTCAAGAGCCGCGCGAAAGCCGATCCTGCGAACGCGCTGCAGGTCGGTGCGCCGATTCCCGGCATCGTCACTGCGCTCTCGGTCGGTGTTGGTGCGAAGGTGGTGAAAGGCGACAAGCTGATTACGATGGAAGCGATGAAGATGCAGACCACGATTTACGCGCCGGCCGACGGCGTGGTCGCTGGAATTCACGCGCAGGTGGGCGAATCGGTCGACAGCAAAGATCTGCTCGTCGAGTTGCGCGCGTGATTCCGGGGTCGCGGCGAGCGGGCTAAATCTGTTTCACCGTTCCCCAGTGGACATCGAGTCGCTTGGTGAGATAGAGCTTCACAGCCTTCACGAGAACTTGCGTCTCGAGCTTTTGCCCAGCGGTCATGAGATCCCGCAACGTCATCTTCGGCCGCACGGTGAAACTATCCTGCGCGATGATCGGCCCTTCGTCCAAGTGCATGCTCACGAAATGCGCGGTGACGCCGGCGATTTTCACGCCGTGCTCGTACGCCTGCCGGTACGCCTGCGGCCCGGGGAAGCTCGGCAGCAGCGAGGGATGGATGTTGATGATCTTGTTCTTGTAGCGCCACACGAAGTCGGGCGAGAGAATTTTCATGAACCTCGCCAGGACCACGAAATCTATCTCATGCCGTTCCAGCACGGCTAGTGCGCGGCGTTCGGCCGGCGCGCGTTCCACCCACGTCACGTACTCGAAGGGAAGTCCGTGGCGTTTGGCGATCGGCGCCAGATCTCGCCGGTTCGAGAGCACGACGACCGGTTCGGCTTGTTTGAGCTGTTTGGCGCCGCGCGTGGCGAGCAATCCTTCGAGGCAATGCGACTCGCGCGTGACGAAGATGGCCATCCGCTGCCGCCGATGCGGTTCAGTGAGTCGTAACTTGATCTCCATCTCCAGCGTCTTGGCGAGCGTGTCGAGACCCGCGCGTAACTTTACGGCATCGAACCGGCTGCCCTTCCACGAGGCTTGAATGGTCATGCTGAACTGTCCGCGTGTGACCTGCTCCTCGAGCGCCTCGATGTTCGCCTGCTGTTCGAAGAGGAAATTGGTGACGCGGGCGATGACGCCGGTCTTGTCGCGGCCGATGACGGTGACGGTGGCGAGATGCTTCATTGCCCAGCCAGTGAGCCAGCGAGAGGGCGGGCGGAGCAAGCAATTTCAAGGTCGGCGGGCGCGGTTAGACTGCGATTTTCCGTGGCAATAACTTTCTCAAGAAACCGCTTGCTGGCCCAATATACGGTGCTAGCCTTGATCGGTTACAACAATATGTTGGGTCATGGCCTCAATAACGGTTTATTGAAGAACCCGCCTTTCCGGCTGGGTTTGAACCGTTCTGGAGGCGGATAAAGAGGATGGCGTTCACCACATTCAAAAGCTTCTGCTTGGCAACGGGCTTGACCACTCCGGGCAAGTACGACGAGTGGCATCGCGCGTGGCTCATGGCTGTGGAGGAGGGATCGATCGAGTCATGGCCGGTCTTCCTTTGTCGTGAAGTCGGCATGGCGGAGGACTCGTTTCTCGGCAAACTTTCCGAGGCGTTCAACTGGCCGCGGCTCGATCTCGCGCAGCTTTCCGTCGGCACGGAAGTGCGTCACAAAATTTCTGCCAAGGTCGCCTTTCAGTTCAACGTGCTGCCGACGAGCTACGACGGCGGCGTGCTGCAAGTCGCGGTGTGCGATCCCTTCGACAACGCGCTGCTCAATGCCGTGCGCTTCGAGGCGGATGGGCCGGTCTCCTTCGCGCTCGCGCCGCGCGCCGAGATCGAGAAGGCGCAGCGCAAGTATTACGGCGTCGGCGCCGAGACGCTCGACGGGTTGAAGAAGGATGATTTGGGCGATTCGATCATCGGCTTGGGCGGTGACAAGGAAATCACCGAGAACGAGCAGGAGGCGAGCGTCATCAAGTTCGTCAACCAGATCGTTTGGGACGCGCACAACTCGCGCGCCACGGACATCCACTTCGAGCCGGCCGAGGACGAGCTGCGCATCCGCAACCGCATCGACGGCATCCTGCACCAGATTCCGATGCCGCCCCAGATCAAGCAGTATCAGGACTCGCTCATCTCGCGCATCAAGGTGATGGCGGGGATGAACATCGCCGAGAAACGGCTGCCGCAGGACGGCCGCATCAACGTCCGCATCAAGGGCGAGGAAATCGACATCCGCGTTTCCACCGTGCCGACGGTGTACGGCGAGAGCGTGAGTCTGCGTTTGCTCACGCGCGGCAAAATCTTTCTCGGCCTTGAGCATCTCGGTTTCGCGCCGCAAGAAGAGAACGCCCTGCGCGACATCGTCGTCAAGCCGCACGGGATGGTGCTCGTCACCGGCCCCACCGGCTCGGGCAAATCCACTTCGCTTTACGCGTTCCTCAGCTCGATCAACTCGGTGCACAAGCGCATCATCACCATCGAGGAACCGGTCGAGTACGAGTTGAAGGGCGTGAACCAGATCGCCGTGCGCTCGGACATCGGGCTCACCTTCGCGATGGGCCTGCGCCACATCCTGCGCCAAGATCCGAACGTGATCATGGTCGGCGAAATTCGCGACCGCGAGACGGCGGAGATCGCCATCCGCGCCGCGCTCACAGGCCACCTTGTCTTCAGTACGCTGCATACGAACGACGCCCCGAGCGCCTTCACTCGCTTGGTGGATATGGGCATCGAGCCGTTCCTCGTCGCCTCGTCGGTCGAGGCCGTGCTCGCGCAGCGTTTGGTCCGCACCATTTGTCCCAAGTGCAAAACCGAGCAGAAGATCGAGTCCGAGTATCTTTACAAAGTCGGTTTCCCAGCCGCGGAACTTGCCACGGCGAAGTTTTGGCACGGCGAAGGTTGCGAGAATTGCCGCCAGCTTGGTTACCAAGGACGGATGGGCATCTACGAATTGCTCGTGGTGAATGAGGCCATCCGCCCGCTCGTGCTCGACCGCAAGCCCGCCTCGACCATCGCCCACAAGGCCGTGGAACTGGGCATGAGCACGCTGCGCGATGATGGTTGGCTCAAAGTGCGCGCTGGCCGCACCACTGTCGAAGAGGTGCTGCGCGTGACGCAGACCGAGGAACATTTGAAGTCGTTGATGGATTGATGCCCGTGGCTAACGCGAAGAACATCAAAGCACCGAAAGCGTCCGCTCTGCCAGCGTCGTGCAACGTGCTTTCCTTGGACAATGACCAGCAGCAGTTCTGGCGCTTCGCAGCGGGCAAGGGCGATTTGAATTTGGCGGATGTGCAGTCGGGCACAGCCGAGGATCCGCTGCCGGCCAAGCACGTGGACAAGACGTTTTCCGATTTGTGGAGCCGGCGACTCAACGTCGTTTTGTTGCCGCCGGACCGCGTTTTCTACCGCGTGCTGCAGATGCCGCAATGCGATCGCGGCGAGCTGATTTCGATGGTCGAACTGCAGATCGATAAGCTCTCGCCGCTGCCGCTGGCGCAGACGGTTTGGACGATGGATGTGGTGCCCGCGCGCGGGATGCTGCCGCCCGAGACGCAGACCGTCGTGGTGACGATTGCGGAACGGAAGATGGTGGAGGAATTGCTCGGTCGGTTGGAAGTGAAAGGCTACGTAGCCGACAACATCGAGGTCGCGGCGTTGCGTCAGGCGTTGACCGCGCCGGCGGATGTGGACGGCGTGTGGCTTTATCCGCAACCTCGCGGCGAGAAGATTTCGTGTCTCGTGGCGTGGTGGTGCGACGGTGTGTTGCGGAATCTCACGCAGATCACACTCGCTTCGGCGAGCCACTTGAACGAGCTGGCCGAGCACATCACGTGCAGCACGTGGGCCGGCGAAATGGCCGGCTGGCTTGTGCGCCCGCCCACGTGGCATCTCGTGGCCGAGGGCGAGTTGGCGGCGAATTGGGGTCAGATGATCGGCGAATGGCTCGGCGAACCGATCGAGGTGGTCGCGCCTCTCGCGGCGTCCAATGTGGCGGTAGTGACGGCGCGGCACGCGGGTCGCGCGCGGCCGAGCGAGCCGACGCTTCTGCCGGCGGAGATTTCGGGACGTTACCGCCGCGATTTCATGGATTCAATCTGGCTGCGCACTTTGGGTGTCGGCCTAGTGGTTTACCTCCTGCTTTTGGTGGCGTTTGTGGTCGTGTCGGAAGTGACCAAATCGAAGCAGGCGGCGTTGATTAAGGAACTGGTGCCGCTCGGGCGCGAGAGCACGAACGCGGTGCAGTTGAACGGTCAGATTGTGCAGTTGCAGGAGCAGGTGGCGCTGCGCAATGCGGCGTTGGACGCCTATAATAGTGTCAGCGAAAAACTGCCGGCGGAGTTGTCGCTCGATCAATTCACTTTCAGCAAAGGCGAAAAAATCGTGCTGCGTGGCACGGCGCCCGCCGCGCAGTCCGACAAGATCGAGGAATACACCGAGGTGCTCAAGACGGCTACGAACAGCGTCGGCCAGATACTGTTTCAGAAGGTCTATCCGGCTAACTTCAACCGCATCCAGGGCGGTGCCGCGCTCCAGTGGAGTTTCACCTGCGATTTCCGACGGAAGGAGGATGAGCCGTGACGACGCTTTTCGACCGCCTCAACATCCGGCGTGAAGACCGGCGGACGGTGATCGTTGCGCTCGGGGTTGCGTTTCTCGTGGTGAACGCGTTCATCGTTCCCTCACTTTATCGCAGATGGAACACCCTGAACACGGCCATCGATCAGGGTGAATCACGCCGCGCGCGGTTGCAGGCGCAGATCGCGAAGAAGCCGGCGATCATGGCCGAGTTGGCGCAGTTGCAGAAGCAGGTGGAGTTGGCCGAATCGGCCGAGCGCGCCGAGCTGATTTTGCGACAGCAGAGCGAGTTGGCGGAGAAGAGCGGCTTGAACATCGAGAGCAAGCGTCCCGGTCTGCGGAACGCTGGGCGTCCCGGCGATTTGCTCGGCGAAGAGACGCTCACGCTCGCCTTCACCGCCGGCGAAAAACAGTTGCACGACTTTCTGGTGAGCACCAGCGGCGAGCGTTCCGCTGTGCGCATCCGCGATCTTGATACGAAACCGGAGGAGCCGGCTCGCATGAAATTGCGCGGCACGGTCACTCTCGTCGCCAGTTACCAGAAAAACACTTCGCCAAAAACCGCCAAACCGAAAGGGAAAGCTCCGTGAAAACCATCCACCCCATCGCGCTATTCTTGCTGAGCACATTCGCCCTTCAGGCCCAACCCGCCGCTGCGCCGCCCGTGCCGCCGCCGGCCACGTTCGCGCCCGCCGCAGTGCCGGTTGTCGCCGTGCCCGGCCCCAATGGTCAGAAAATGATTCCGAAGGGGATGCTGCGTCTCGAGGCCGCGCCGCTCGATCAAGCGCTCAACTTCTTCGCGGAGCTGGTGGGTCGCACGCTCATTCGCCCGGCCGTCTTGCCGAACGTGAGCATCAACTTCCGCGCGCAGACCGACCTCACTCACATCGAGGCGGTTGAGGCGTTGACCACGCTCTTCGCGGCAAACGATATTGCCATTCTTCCCGTCGGTGAAAAGTTCATCAAAGCCGTGCCGGCGGCCAACGCGATGAAGGAAGGCGTGCCGTTCACGTTCCTTGAATCGATACATCTGCCCGAGGCCGACACCTTCATGACCAAAGTGGTCAAGCTGAAGAATATCCGCCCCAGCGAAATCGTGCAGGTGCTCCAGCCGATGGCGAAGCTGCAGAGCGGCATCACGGCCATCGACGCCAGCCACACGCTCGTGCTGCGCGATTACGCCTCGAACGTGAAGCGCATGCTCGAGTTGATCGAGCAGGTGGATGTTCTGATGCCGATCGATGATGAAGTGGAGTTGATCCCGATCAAGTACGCTCTTTCAGCGGACATCGCTTCCGTGATGGGCACGCTCACGTCCGGCGGTCCGACTGCCAGTGCCACGCGCGCTGGGGGCGCTGCTGGAGGCGCTGCTGGGGGCGCTGCTGGAGGCGTCGGGGCTTTCGTGCCTGGGGGCGGCAATACCGCGCCGACGGGGGGTGCGCCCAGTGGTGGTGGTGGAACAGGCAGTGCGCCTGGACAACAGGGTGGCCAGCAACGCAGTCTGCAACAGCGTTTACAGGGGGCGACGGGACGTCTAGCGATGACCGGTTCCGGCGTGCCGATTCTCGGTGAGACTAAAATCATCTCCTACGAGCGCAGCAATTCCATCCTCGTCATCGCCGGCAAGCAAGAGATGGTCCTCGCCAAGAAACTTCTGGCGCAGCTCGACACCGTGCAGCAGCAGGTGCTCATCGAGGCAATCATCATGGACGTCTCCCTGAGCAACGAAAAAGAGATCGGGGTCTCTATCGGGCAACAGAAGCAGACCTTGAACGGTAGCCCGTCGATCTCCTCGGCCCTTGGCATGAAGCACGGGGGCAGTTTCTACACCGGCAGCAATTCGATTACTTCGCTCTCCAGTCCCGGCCTCAACTACTGGGGTTTTCTCGGCAACAATTGGGAGGCGGCGGTCAATGCCGTTTCCATCGACGGCCGCGTGAACATCCTCTCGCGTCCGCGCATCCAGACCTCACACGCCGAATTGGGGCAGTTCTTCGTGGGCGAGACGCGTCCATACATCACCGGCACCACCACCGACATCACCGGCAGCAACCGTTCCACTTATCAGGACAAGAAAATCGGTATCACGCTCGAGGTGCTGCCGTTCATCAACCCCGATGGACTCGTGGTGATGGATATCAACCAGATTGTTCAGGACATGATCGGCGAGGTGATGATCGATGGAAACCCAGTGCCCATCACCGCCGAGCGTTCGGCGAACGCGAAGATCGCCGTCAAGGACCGCGAATCCGTGATGTTGGGCGGGTTCATCCGGACCAAGAAAACCAAAACCGTTTCCGGTGTGCCGCTGCTGAAGGACATCCCGCTGCTCGGGATGCTCTTCTCCAATAGCGCCGACACGCTGGACCGCAAAGAGTTGATCGTGCTGATGCGCCCGACCGTGCTGCCCACGCCCGAGGCCGCTGCCGCCGCCGCGCAGATAGAGCGTGATAATCTTCCTGGCGTGAAACGCGCGGAAGCCAACGAGCGCAGCGTCGAGTCCCAAGAGGCCAAGGAGTTCGAGAAATTCCTCCGCGACGAGGAGAAGAAGAACAAAAACAAGAAGCCGTAAATCACCGTCGGCCGTCGTACCAGATTGGGCAGTCCTCTCGAGCCCGCGTCGTGGCGCCGAGTGTCGCGACCGACTTCGCCATGAAACGGGCGTAATCCCACGGCGAGTAGAGATGGATTTTCCGCGCCGAGGTGACCAGCGGATGCCGGGGCAGGATGACCAACCGCTTGCCGCGTTGCCGCGCTTCACGTTTCAGTCGCTGGCTGAAATCAATCTCCTCCGAGGCGTAGAACGCTTCATTGAACCCGCCAATCGCACGGAACGCATGCGCCTCGCACAGCACGAACGATCCAGCCGCCCACTTGCAGATACGGCTCACCGTGTTCCACGCAAACACGAAGAGGCTCGCGAGAAAATGACGTTCGTCCAATTGCACTGTGCAGCCGCCGCCGAGAAAACGTCCGCTGGCCATCGCTTCGATTAAGTCGATGAACAGCTCACGGCTCGGCCGCGAATCGGCGTCCACAAACAGGAACCACTCACCCGCCGCTACCGCAGCACCGGCATTGCGCGCTCGGGCGATTTGGTTCTTCGGCTCGAACACCACCTTCGCCCCCGTCGCCCGCGCTAGTTCGCCGGTGCGATCGGTCGAGTTGTTGTCGCATACCACAATCTCCCACGCCCAACCGCGTTCGGTGAAGGCCGCACCTGCCGCACGGATACTTTCCAGCGTACTGGTGATCAGTTTCTCTTCGTTGAATGCTGGCACGATGACCGAAATCTTCATCTCATCCATCTTGCCCGAACTGGCGAAAAAGCAAAGTCCGGTGAAATGCGTCTTGCGCCCAGCCGCGCGGATTCTAATTTAGCACTATGGAAAAAGTCCTTCACTACCTCGCGCAGAATGAGCCGCGCTTCATCCGCGAGTTGTCCGAGTATCTCCGCTTCCCGAGCGTCTCCGCGCAGGCGAAGCACGCCGGCGACATCGCGGCCTGTGCGCGCTGGCTTGCTGACCACAGCCGCGCTCTTGGTCTCGAGGCGCAGGTGCATCAAACGAAGGGGAACCCGATTGTCACGATTCGTACGCCGCGCGCGAAGGGGAAACGCAAGCCGCACTTCGTCGTGTACGGTCACTACGACGTTCAGCCGCCCGAACCTTTTGATTTGTGGAAGACGCCACCCTTCGAGCCGCGCATCGAGGGCCGCAGCATTTACGCCCGGGGTTCGACCGATAATAAAGGTCAGCACTTCGCCCATCTCAAAGCCGTCGAGGCATACATTAAAACCGGCACCGAACTTCCGTGCGATCTGACCTTCGTCATCGAAGGCGAGGAGGAGATCGGTTGCGAGAGTTTGCCGCCGTTCTTGCGGAAGCATCGCGCCGCGTTGCGTTGTGATGCTGTCGTGGTCTCTGACACGGGGATGCCGGATAAGCAGCACCCCGCGCTCACTTACGCGTTGCGCGGGATCGCCGCGATGGAATTGAAACTGCACGGGCCGTCGCGCGATCTTCACTCCGGCATTTACGGCGGATCGCTGGACAACCCCGCGATGGCTCTGTGCCAGTTGCTCGCCAAGCTACGCGATAAAAATGGACGCGTGGCTGTGTCGGGCTTTTATGCGGGTGTAAAATCGCTTTCAGCCTTCGAACGAAAACAGCTCGCACGGTTGCCTTACAACGCAGCGCAATACCGAAAGTTCCTTGGCGTGCCGCAGCTCTTCGGTGAACGCGGTTGCACAGCGGTCGAGCAGCGCAGCGCGCGGCCGACGGTCGAGATCAACGGCCTCACCAGCGGTTATCAAGGGCCAGGCAGCAAAACCATCGTGCCGTCGTGGGCGAGCGCGAAGCTCACCTTCCGTCTCGTCCCCGGACAGGATCCGAAGAAAATACTCCGTCTCGTCGCGCGTCATCTGCGCAAGATTTGTCCGCCGACCGTGCGTTTGGAAATCTCGGAAGGCCACGGCGGCGAGCCGTATCTCGTCTCGCCCACCGGTCCGCAGGCGCAGGCGGCATTGCGTGCCTTGAAAGCCGCGTTCGGTCGCGAGCCGGTAATCATGCGCGAAGGCGGCTCGATTCCGATTGTGAACGAGTTCCGGAAGATTCTCGGCGCGGACACGCTCCTGCTCGGATTGGCGTTGCCAGATGACAATCTTCATTCGCCAAACGAGAAGTTCGACCTCGACAACTTCGCCGCCGGTTCGCGGATGAGCGCGCATCTCTGGCAGGAGTTGGCGAAACGCGACTGAGCCTCGCGCCGTTCACGAACTACGGATTATGAACTACGAACTCGCGCTGGTGTAGCGGCGTAGTGACTGGCGCCAGAAGAGTTCCGAGGCCGCGAAGCAGGCGAGCGCCATCGTGAGGAGCAGCGCGATTTCCCACGGCGACTCGAGTTTGTTCGTGAGTAATTTTACCGGAACATTTGCGACCAATATGATGGGTACGACGAATGTGAACACCGCTTTGAATGGGCCGTGGAACGCGGCGTCCGGCATCCGCGCGATGTTGAAGAGGCTGTAGTAACCCCACACGATGCCCTGCGCTTTCACCGTCCAGAAGCTGAACGCTGCGAGCAGAAACATCAGCGAGTAGTGGATGAGCAGGCTGACGGCGCAGAGGGCGACGAAGCCAGCGACTTGCGCGGCGCTGGGTGTGAGATGCAGTTCGCGCGCGGCGTAAATCATCACGCCCACAGCGCTGGCGGCGTTGATGAAGCCGCCGAGGTCCACCTGCCGGAGCGAGACGAGGAAGCGGGTGTTGATCGGCAGCAGCAGCATGAAGTCGAGTTTGCCGGTGCGGATGTGCTCGGAGAGTTGAGTGCAGTTCACGAGGAAGAGGGCGGTGAAAATCTGCTGGATGAAATGCGCCGCGCCGACGAGCAGCACGACTTCCCATTTCGTCCATGTGCCGATGCGCTCGGTGTGCGAGTAAATCACCGTCATGAAGGTCAGTTGCAACCCGAACCAGAGCAGTTCGACGACGATCCAGAGAAGGAAGTTGGATTTGAAACCCATCTCTCTCGCAACGGAGTTTTTCCAGAGCGCGGCGTACAGGCCGAGATAACGGATGAACGGTGCGAGAATGTCGGCGTCGTTCATACGCCCATTTTCGCCGCTGCTTTCCGTTGATGATTTCATCTCATCCTCCGAACGCCGCATATTTCTTCACGCCGCGATTCCAGATAAACCGCGCCAGCGCGTAGCCAGCCAGCACCCAACCGGCTTGCACGGCGAGTCCTTGCCAGAGCGCGGCTCCGGTGATTTGGCCGAGATAGATGCTGACGGGAAAATAAAGCAGGTAGGGGAACGGCGTGTAGTGCAGTGCCTGCATCACAGCCGGCGGCAGGATGTCCAACGGGAAGAGATGGCCCGCAGCGAGGTATTCGAAAGCGAACAGGATGAAGATGAACGTTGCTACCTCGAGTACCCAGAACGAGAGCAGCGCCATCGTGTAGGAGATAAGGAATTGCAACAGGCCGGCCATCGCGACGGAGAGAGCAAATGCCGCGAGTGCGGTGGCGTCCTTTGGCAGGACGAAGTAATCGCGCAGGCAGAAGATGAAAATCGAAATGGGCACGAGCGCGACGGCGGTGTAGATGAGTCGACCGGCGGTGTAGAGACAGAAACGATAGGCGAGGTAATCGATCGGCTTGATGAGGAACTGGCTGATGTTTCCCTCGCGGATGTCGGCGGCGATTTGCCAATCGTCCTCGGCCACCGCCGTGAAGGCGTCCACGATGGTGACGATCAGATAGTATGAGATCATCTGGCGCAGTGTGTAGCCGGCGACGTCGCCGACGCGGTCGCGATAGATGGTTTGCCACAGCAGAATGGTCGCTGTGAGCGGAATGAGGCCGAAGAGGGCGCGCGCGAAAAAGTTCACGCGATACACGAGCGTGTTCTGAATGCCGATGCCGATGATGTGCCGATACTTTTCCATTTGGGCTGCCGCTCCTTGCTTCTTCTTGCTTCCGAAAGTAGAACGAAGCCGTGAAAAAGCAATCCGCCGTTGCCGTCGATGAATCTGTCTCGCCCGGCTTGCGCCGTTATCTCTATTTCACCGCCGCCACCACTGGTGCGGCCATCATGGTAGTGGAGATTCTCGGTGCGAAAATGCTCGCGCCCTACATCGGCACATCGCATTTCGTCTGGACGGCGCAGATCGCGGTGACGCTCGTGGCGCTGGCGTGCGGTTACTACTGCGGCGGCGTGATGGTGGATCGCTCGCCCAAACTCGGGCGACTCTTCGGATGCATCCTCGTGGCGGCGGTTTATCTCTGTCTCACGCTGCCGGTGATGGAGCGCGTGGCCTATTGGTGTCTCGATTTCCGGCTCGCGATTGGTTCACTGCTCGCCTCGGCGTTCCTCTTTTTCGTGCCGCTGGCGCTGCTGGCGATGACCGGTCCGTTCCTCGTGCGCGTGTTGAGCCATTCGGTGGAAGGCGTGGGCGGCAACGTCGGCCGGCTTACAGCGATTAGCACGCTCGGAAGTTTCGTGGGCACCATCCTCATCGGCTACGTGCTGGTGCCGTTCCTGCCGAACTCGGTGACGATGTTCGGCACGGCAGCGGTACTGGTTCTCGTTGTTGTTGTGTTCTTCGCGAAATGGGGCAGGGAATCGCGTGCCAAGATTCCACTCGCTGCGGTTGGCTTGTTCGCTCTGTTGGCGGGAATCTTGGGCCTGATGCCAAAGCGGGAATCTTCCCAAGCGCAAGGACGCGAGTTATTCCGCAGCAATTCCAACTTCGGCCAACTTCAGGTGATCGAATACGCGCAAGGCGCCGATCGGCGCCTGATTTTTCAGAACGATTATCTCGTGCAGAACACTTACGACCCCGCCGCCCGCCAGAGCATCTCGATGTTCACTGCGATGTTGCACGGGTTAGCGCGCAGCTACACGGCGCGCACGGATGACGTGCTCTGCATCGGTATGGGCGTGGGCATCGTGCCGATGGCGTTCGCACGCGACGGCGCGCGCGTGGACGTGGTGGAGATCAACCCCGCTGTGGTGCCGATTGCACAGAAGTTCTTCGACTTCGGCGCGAAGCAGATGAACGTGGCCATCGACGACGGCCGCCATTTTGTGAACGGCAGTACGAAACGCTACGACGCGATCATCCTTGATGCGTTCCTCGGTGACTCGTCCCCTACGCACTTGATGTCACGCGAGGCGTTCGCGGCGATGCAGCGTCTGCTCAAACCCGGCGGCGTGCTTGTGCTGAACTGTTTTGGTGAATTCGCGCCCGGAAAAGATTTTCTCGCCGCGTCACTAGACAAGACGCTGCGGGCCGTCTTCACCGGCGTGCGTTGCCACGCGTCGGGCAACGGCAACGTCTTCTTTGTCGCAGGTGACACGGCGGAACTGAAGTTCGTTCGTGCGCCGGATGCCAGCCGCGAACATGAGTTGGTGCGGTCGTCGGCGGAGGCGGCTTATTCGAGCGTGGTCGAAGTGGACTCCGTGCGCGGTCGCGTGTTGACCGACAATTTCAATCCGGTGGAGTTTCACGATGCGGCGAACCGCGAGCAGGTTCGCAAGCAACTTGCTTCTGCGATGCGTCGCCGCTGAGCGCGGGATGTCTTGCGCCGGGCAAACGATTTCATCCACGGGCGAAGACTTCGCGCACGGCGCGGCCTTTGCCGTCTTCGGTCGCGTAGAAGGGCCGGCGCTCAACATCGAACGCCGTCTTCGGGCTGATGCCCATCGCGGTGAAAATGGTCGCGTGCAGATCGGCCACGCTCACGGGATTTTTCACGGCCACGAGCGGGCGCTCGTCCGCGGTGGCGCCGTACACAAAGCCGCGCTTCATGCCGCCGCCGAACATCACCACGCTCGTGCCGCCGGTCCAATGCCGGTGCAGTCCGTAGTGCTTGGCTTCCTGCAGCGTCTCGCTGGGCGCGGTGGCTTGGTCTTTCGCATTGGAACCAACCACGCCTTCAATCATCGCGTCGCGGCTGAACTCGCTGGCGATGATGACGAGTGTGCGGTCGAGTAGCCCGCGCGATTCGAGGTCGAGCACGAGCTGGGCAATGGGCGCGTCCATCTGTTTGTGCATGCCCGCGACGGTGTCGTGGCCGTTGGCGTGCGTGTCCCAGTGCAGAAACGGCACGTACTCGGTGGTCACCTCGACGAACCGCGCGCCGTTCTCCACCAGCCGCCGCGCGAGCAAACAGCCTTGGCCAAAGCGCCCAGTGTTATACTTGTCGAAACTTTCTTTCGGCTCCAGCGCGAGGTCGAACGCCGTGCGTTCCTTCGAGCTGATCAGCCGATGCGCATTCTCCATCGAGCGCAGCAACGATTCCTGCTGGTGATCGCTCATGAATTCGCGATGCGGATTCTTGTCCACGAGCGCGCGGAAAAGTTT
>CAMASG010000035.1 GCA_945860945.1 Akkermansia muciniphila | reverse complement strand
CACGTCCAAAACATCGCCGCCTACGATCAAAACAGGGAACCCCTGCTCGAAAGTGGCATCGCCCAGGTCGAAAGTGCCGTCACTTTTGTTAAAAGTGACGCTGCCCATCCTTGCGGATGGCTTTTCGGAGGTCATTCGGAGGACCGATCCGTCGTCTCTTCGCGCTACAAAAGAACGCCTCCTAGTCGGTGGGGACAACCCGCTGTGTTGTCCGGTCGGCGCGACGCGACGCCCCTACCCCGAAGAAGAGTCGCGCGAAGAGAAAAAGAGATTCAGTGGATAGATTGAAATAAGGACTCGCAGAGTTCATCACTCCCGCTGAAATGGACTCCCTCCGCGCGCGGCCTTCCGTAAAAGAAAAAGGCGCCCCGGAAACCGGAGCGCCTGTTGGTCTAAAACAGAATTACTTCTTCACGCCGAGGATCGCGTCCTTCGCGGCCTTGGCCACGCGGAACTTCACGACCTTCTTGGCCTTGATCTGGATCGCTTCGCCGGTCGCGGGGTTGCGGCCCATACGCGCCTTGCGGTTCACGAGCACCAGCTTGCCGATGCCGGGAAGGGTGAACGTGTCCTTCGCGTGCTTGTACGAGAGCCCGGCAATCGCTTCGAGAGCCTCGACAGCTTGCTTCTTGGTGATGCCGACCTTCTCAGCGAGAGCGGCGGCGGTCTGGGACTTGGTCAGTGCTTTGGCCATATTAGTTGATTGATTTGAGGTTGTTGTCGTTCCTTGCTTCGTCTTGCGACTTGCGCGTTTGTAATGCGTTCGCATCCAGCGGTGCAAGCGAAAAAACATCTTTTACTCATATTTTTTCTGTTTTTGAAAACCAGCGGCGGCGCATGAACCGGACTTGACTTGGCAAACACGCGCCGCATCATACTTGAGCGTGGAGAAAAAAATCATCGATTGCGGCCTGCGCTACGAGATTGTCCGGCTCATCCACGCCGGCGGAATGGGCGTGGTGTATGAGGCCAAACAATTCGGCGTGCGCGAATTTGTGAAGCGCGTGGCCATCAAAGTCATTGGCGAAAAGCACGCGCGCGAACATCCGTTCGTCGAAGATTTCATCGGTGAAGCGCGGCTCGTCGCGGATCTCATCCACACGAACATCGTCCAGACGTATCACCTCGGACAATCGGATGGTGACCTGTTCATCGTGATGGAATTGGTGAACGGCGTGAACCTGCAGCAACTTCGCCAGCAGGCCGCTGACCTACGCGCGATTGTTCCGCGCGAACTCGCCGTGCTCATCGCCAGTCGCATCTGCCGCGGCCTTTCCTACGCGCACGCGAAGAGTGATCCCGACGGCATTCCGCTGCATCTCGTCCACCGCGATGTCTGCCCGAAGAACGTCATGGTCTCCTTCGAAGGCGATGTGAAGCTGAGCGATTTCGGTGTGGCGAAAGCGCGCGGTTTTCTGAAGAACGATGACGCGGAAGTGCGCGCCGGCAAAGTGGATTACATGAGCCCCGAGCAGGCCGATTACCAGCCCACCGATCCGCGCTCGGATCTTTTCTCCACCGGCGTGGTGCTCGCGCAACTGCTCGTCGGCTACAATATTTTCCGCGCCGAAACCTCCGATGCGTGCATCGAGAATATCCGCAAGCTGCCCATCCCCGATTTCTGCAAGCTCAGCAAACAGATTGACGAGCGACTGAATCACATTCTACAACGCGCACTGCAACGCGATGTGAAGCAGCGTTATCAATCCGCAGGCGAGATGCTCTACGAACTCGAACATTACATCTACCACGCCGGCTACGGCCCAACCAACGAGACGCTCGGCAAATATGTGCGCGATCTCTACAGCGGAAAGCCGGCGCCGGTGAACGCAAGAAAAGCCGCCACTGGCAACGTCACCACCAAGACGCGCGTCCTCGTCAAAAAGAAAAAATGAAACGCCGCAAAGCCAACACCAACGTCACGCTCGGCCTGCTTCAGCACGACTGCTCCGAGAAGCCCGAGGCCAATCTGAAGAAGACTCTCGCCGCCGCCGAGCGCGCGGCCAAGGACGGCGCGCAGATTATCTGCACTCAGGAACTTTTCCGCTCGCAGTATTTCTGCCAAAGCGAGGACCACAAAAACTTCGATCTCGCCGAAAGGATTCCCGGCCCGAGCACGCACGCCTTTCAGAAGCTGGCGAAGAAACACAAGGTTGTCATCGTCGCCTCGCTCTTCGAGAAACGCTCAGCGGGCCTTTATCACAACACCGCCGTTATCATCGATGCCGACGGTTCGATTCTCGGCATCTACCGCAAGATGCACATCCCCGACGATCCGCTCTTCTACGAGAAGTTCTATTTCACTCCCGGCGACACCGGCTTCCGCACATGGCAGACGAAGCACGGCAAGATCGGCGTGCTCATCTGCTGGGACCAGTGGTATCCCGAAGCCGCGCGACTCACCGCGTTGCAAGGCGCGGAGATTCTTTTCTACCCGACGGCCATCGGCTGGCATCCGAGTGAGAAAAAGGAATACGGCGAGAACCAGCACGGCGCGTGGGAAATCATCCAGCGCAGCCATGCCGTGGCCAACAGTTGCTACGTAGCCGCGGTGAACCGCATCGGCCTCGAACGCCCCATTGGCGGCGACGGCCTCGAGTTCTGGGGACAAAGTTTCGTGGCCGGCACCAGCGGCCAGATTCTTTCGAAGGCCAGCGTGAACAAGGAAGAAAATCTTCTCGTGGAGGTGGACCTCACCAAAGTGGACGTCACTCGCACGCACTGGCCGTTCCTGCGCGACCGCCGGATTGATGCCTACGGCGGTATCACGCAGCGACTGCTGGATTGATGGCTACGCCCGCGACTCCCCCGCCCTACCGCGGCCGGCTTGCGCCCTCGCCGACGGGCCATCTTCACCTCGGCCACGCACGCACGTTCTGGACCGCGCAGAAACGCGCGCGCCAGCACGGCGGCACGTTGATTCTCCGAAACGAAGACCTCGATGGACCGCGCTGCAAACCCGAGTTCGCGCGCGCCGCGCTCGAGGATTTGAAATGGTTCGATTTCACGTGGAGTGAAGGGCCGGACTGCGGCGGAGCGTTCGTGCCGTATAATCAAAGCGAGCGGATGACTCACTACCGCGCCGCGTTCGAGCAACTCAAAGTCGTCGGTTTCATTTATCCGTGCACCTGCTCGCGCAAAGACATTCATCAATCCGCCACCGCACCGCATGCCGAGGATGGCGAACCGATTTATCCCGGCACGTGTCGGTTGAAAGAAAGCTCCAAGCTCGCCGATGATCTGTCCGCCACATCGCAGGTGAACTGGCGATTTCGCGTGACGGATGGCGAGGCGGTTGAATTCGTGGACGGCCGTTGCGGACTGCAGCGGTTCGTGGCGGGATGCGACTTCGGCGATTTCCCCGTCTGGCGGCACGACGATTTGCCGAGTTACCAACTCGCCGTGGTGGTGGATGATGCCGCGATGCAAATCACCGAGGTGGTACGTGGCGAGGATATGCTGCTCTCCACAGCGCGGCAACTGCTGCTCTATCGCGCGCTCAGCTATACGCCGCCGGCGTTCTATCACTGCCCGCTGATGCGCGATGAAAAAGGCGAACGACTCGCCAAGCGTCACGATGCGCTCAGCTTGCGAACAATGAGGGAACGCGGCGCGGTGCCGGAAGAAGTGCGCCGCGGCTGGGATTGAAACCTACTTCGGCGCCGGCTCGGTGTTGGGCGAATGGCCTTCGACGGAACACGTGGGCGGTTCCTTGAGCGACTTCACCTCGTAGGTTCCACCTGCTGGGCAGAGCGGCACCATCTTGCCCTTGAGATATTCGGCTGCCTCCTCAATCGTCACGGAAGCCCTGGACGGCTTGCGGTTCTCGACCGCCCAAAGCTGCATCGCGCCCTCGATGTTCTGCAGATTGGCGATGCACGCATTGCGCTGAGCGATCTCGCGCGACTTGATCACGTTCGGCACCGCGACGGCCGCGAGCAGTCCGATGATCATCACCACGATCATGATCTCGACCAGTGTGAACCCCGCCTGTTTTGAAATCTGAATCTTCATAATTCCTCCCCAACATTAAGACAGAGACCACATTTTCTGTCCAATCCCCTTTTGTGACGGAACTCAGCGGCGAAACGTTACTTCGCCTGTTTCGCTTACTTCGCTAAATGACATGCCGCCCAGTGGCCAGTCGAAATCTCGCGCAACACCGGCACCTCCACCTTGCACCGCGCCTCGGCGACGGGGCACCGCGGATGAAACGGACAGCCGCTCGGCGGATCAATCGGCGACGGCACATCGCCCGGCAGCACAATCCGCTGGCGTTTCGAATCCGGATCCACCACCGGGACCGCCGAGATGAGCGCCTGCGTGTACGGATGCTTCGGATCGCGGCAGACATTGCGCGACTCCGCCAACTCCACCACCTTGCCCAAATACATCACCGCCACGCGCCGGCTGATGTGCTCCACCACCGCCAGATCATGCGCGATGAACAGATACGCCAACCCCTTCTGCAGCTGCAGATCCTTCAGCAGATTGATGATCTGCGCCTGCACGGAAACATCGAGAGCACTCACCGGCTCGTCGCAGACGATGAGCTGCGGCTCCACCGCCAACGCGCGCGCGATGCCGATGCGTTGACGCTGGCCGCCGCTGAACTCGTGCGGGTAACGCTGCGCGTGAATCGGATCAAGGCCGACCGCCAGCAGCAGCTCCTTCACGCGCGCATCACGGGCTTCATCGTCCGCCGCCAATTTATGAATCTCAATCGCCTCGCCGATGATTTCACCGACGGTCATGCGCGGGTTCAGCGAACCGTACGGGTCCTGAAAAATCATCTGGAACTTCCGACGGCGACGGCGCAGCTCCGCGCCGCCCAACTGCGTAATCTCTTCGCCCTCGAACGAGACCGACCCCGCCGTCGGCTCGATGAGCCGGATGATCGCGCGGCCGAGCGTCGTCTTGCCGCAGCCGCTTTCGCCCACGAGTCCGAGCGTCTCGCCCGGCGCGACCTCGAGACTCACGCCATCCACCGCTTTCACATGCGCGCGCACGCGGCTGAACAGCCCGTGTTTCACGGGGAAATAGACTTTAAGATTTTGGACTTGGAGGAGGCTCATCGCGGCAAAAAGGAATTCATTTGTTCCAAAGCGGACAACGCACCCAGTGGCCCGGTTCGACTTCGAGCAATTGCGGCATCTGCGTTTTGCACTCGGCCTGCGCCTTCGGGCATCGCGGATGAAACCGGCAGCCGCTCGGGAACGCGCCCGGCGCCGGCACCGTACCGGGAATCGCGCGCAACCGCTCAGCCTCGCGACCGATGACCGGCACCGACTCCATCAATGCCTGCGTGTAAGGATGGAGCGGCTTTTTCAGCAACGCTCGCGCTGGCGCGACTTCCACCACCTGCCCCGCGTACATCACCGCCACGCGATCGGCGATGTCGCCCACGACGCCGAGATTATGAGTGATGAGCAGGATGCTCATCCCGAGGCGCTGCTTCAAATCGCGCAACAGATCAAGAATCTGCGCCTGAATGGTGACGTCCAACGCCGTCGTCGGCTCGTCGGCGATGAGTAATTTCGGGTGCGACGCCAGCGCCATCGCGATCATCACGCGCTGCTGCATTCCGCCGGACATCTGGTGCGGATAATCGCGGATGCGCGACTCCGGCGCGGGGATGCCGACGAGTTTAAGCAGGCGAATCACCTCCTCGTCCGTCGCCACTTCAGGGCGGTGGAGCTGGAGCGATTCTTTGATTTGGTTGCCGACGCGGAAGACGGGATTCAACGACGCGCCCGGCTCTTGAAAAATGTAGCTCACCACGCCGCCACGAATCTCGCGGAGCTGACTATTCTCCATCCGCAGCACATCACGGCCGTTAACCAGAATCTCTCCGCCGACGTAATGCGCCGGTGGCGTCGGCACGAGCCGCGCGATAGAAAGCGCCGTCACGCTTTTGCCGCAGCCGGATTCGCCCACAAGACAAAGCGTCTCGCCCGCTTCGATGGTAATGGAAACGCCGTCCACCGCGCGCACGGCGTCGCGACCGGTCCCAAATTCAATCTGGAGGTTTTTGATCTCGAGCAACGGCATTTCAGTCAATCTTGGTGGGTCTTAAAAAATTGCGACTGGGTGGGTTCAATTCGATTTCGTGTCGGCGGCGTCTCTTAACCCATCACCGAGAAAGTTGAAAGCGAGAACGGTCACGAAGATGGCCGCGCCCGGCGCGAGCAGCCACGGGTAGCTTTGCAAATGCTCGGTGTTCTGCGCGGCGGTGAGCATGTTGCCCCAGCTCGCATCCGGCTCTTGAATGCCGACGCTGAGATAGCTCAACACCACTTCGCCGAGGATGTAATACGGCACGCTCAACGTGGCCGCGACGATCACATACGAAAGCGTGTTCGGCAGAATATGCCGCACGATAATTCGCCATGCCGGCACGCCGAGCGCGCGAGCCGCGAGCACGAACTGGCGCTCGCGCAACGACAGCGCCATGCCGCGAATCACGCGTGCCATGCTCGCCCAACCGACGAAACTCAGGATGACCACGATGAGCAAATAGACGTGCGTGGAACTGAGCTTCGGCGGAAACGTCGCCCGCAACGAGAGAATCAAATACAGGCCGGGAATCGACATGATCAATTCGCACAGGCGCATCACAAGCGTGTCCGCTTTTCCGCCGACGTAGCCCGACGCACCGCCAATCAACATTCCGAAACTGAACGACAGCGCGATGCCAACGAGACCGATCGAAAGCGAAACCTGCGAGCCGTAAAGAATGCGCGCGAAGATGTCGCGGCCGAACTGGTCCGTGCCAAAAAGGAGTATCGGATGGTTTCCTTCACCGGTGCCGAAGAGATGCACCGTCGTCGGAATCATCCAGAGCAGCTTGTGCGGATCGCCACGTACGAAGAAACGCACCGGCTTCACGTCATCGACGCGCGCCTTGTACACGAACGCGCCGCCTTTGGTCTGCTCGTAACGCGGCACGACCAACCACCAACCTTGAATGCGCGGCACGGTCGGCGGGTGGAAGAAACGTTCGCGGTCCTGCCGCTCGGGATTTCCGGGCGCGACGAAGCTTGCAAACAAGGCCATCGCGTAAAGGCCGACGAGAACCCACGCGCCCGCGAGCGCGAACCGCCGACGACGCAGGCGCTCCCAAAACAACTGCCACGGCGTGCGCGGCCGGCGTGCCTCGGCATTATTTGTCGTGTCGATTGGCGCGCTCATTCCTTCAAACGGATCCGCGGGTCGCTCCACGCGAGCAGGATGTCCGCGACGAAATTACCCGCGACGAGCAAGCCGGTGGCCATCACCACCGTGGCGACCACGAGCGGGTAATCCTTCGCACTGAGGGCTTCGAGCGTGAGTCGGCCGAGACCGGGCCACGCCATGATGTTCTCCACGATGAACGCGCCGCTCAGCAACCCCGCCAGTGAATAACCAAAGATGGTGAGCAGCGGGTTGATCGCGTTGCGCAGCGCGTGCTTGTACACCACCCAGCCTTCGCTCAGCCCTTTCGCGCGCGCGGCGGTCACGTATTCGGCGCGGAGCGTGTCGAGCAGGTTCGATCGCATCTGGCGCATGATGCCCGCGAGCGAACTGGCCGCCAGCACCACTGCTGGCAGAAGAAGATGATGGCAACGATCACGAAACTGTTCCCATCCGTTCATGGTGTCGTGAAGCGGGCTTTGCGCGCCGCCGACAGGAAACCAACCGGTCGCATAAGCGAAGAGCAACGCGAGGAGCGCGAGCAGCACTTCTGGAATCGAAAGGCCGAGGAAGGCGATGCCAGCGCAGAGACGGTCCACCCACGAATCTTTTTTAACCGCTGCCCAGATTCCGAGCGGCACGGCCACGGCCCATGTGATGATGGTGGCGACGAACGAGAGCAGGAACGTGTTCCACAACCGCGAGCCGATCAACTCCGTGGCCGCGACCTTGTAGGCCATCGAATAACCGAGGTCGCCCTGCAGGGCGTTCTTCAGCCAGTGGAAATATTGCACATGCCACGGTTGGTCGAGATGCCACTTGGCGCGCAGTTCGATAAGCTTCTGCGGCGTGATCTGCGGGTTGTTTTCCAGCGCCGTATAATAGTCGCCGGGGGTCATCGACATCAGCAGAAACGTGAGCAGCGAGACACCCAGCAAAATCGGAATCAAATGCAAAAGGCGCTTCAGAACAAATTGCCACATAGCTGCGTGCTGGGCAGCGTGTCAAAAAACGGCGGCGCTTGACCAGCCTGTTTTGGTTCGACTTTCGCCCCGCACCTCCCAACATTCCCGTGTATGGCTCAACAGAAGCTCACCCTCGGCCACTCCCCAGATCCGGACGACGCCTTCATGTTCTACGGGCTGGCGAAGGAACTGGTTCCCGCGCACAACTTCCAGTTCGAGCATATTTTGCAGGACATCCAGACGCTCAATGAGCGCGCCACGCGGGGCGAACTCGACATCTCCGCCATCAGCATCCACGCCTACGCGTACGTCTCGGATCAATACGCCCTGCTCCCGAGCGGCGCGAGTATGGGCGACGGCTACGGGCCGATGCTCGTGGCGAAGCGTCCATACACACGGGATGAAATCGCGAAGCTGCGCATCGCTGTGCCGGGCGCGATGACGAGCGCTTTTCTCGCGCTGCAACTCTGGCTTGGGAAACCGGCGGAGGAGTTCAACTTCGTCGTCGTGCCGTTCGACCAGATTTTCAAAGCCGTGCGCGAAGGCGCGGCGGACGTTGGTCTCATTATTCACGAAGGCCAGCTCACCTATCAAAACGAGGGACTCGTCTGCTGCGAAGATCTCGGTGTCTGGTGGGGCCGGGAGAATAACGGACTCCCGCTGCCACTCGGCGGAAACGTGATTCACAAACGGTTCGAGCCAGCGGTGCGCAAAACCATCTCCGACATTCTCACCGCCAGCATCCGGTACAGTCTCGATCATCGGCCCGAGGCGGTGCGGCACGCGCTCCAGTACGCGCGCGATATGGGCCAAGATTTGGCGGACAAATTCGTCGGGATGTACGTGAACCACTGGACGCTCGACTACGGTGAGAAAGGCCGCGAATCGATTCGCCGCTTCCTCGGCCAAGCCCACGAGCGCGGATTGATTCCCCACCGACAGGAGTTGGAATTCGTCGTCTAAAACAAAACCGCTCGGACTAATTTCCCCTTTTGCTTTCGCCGTTGCCGTTTTAGGCTCCCCGCTAATCGCCTTATGGCTGCGAGATTTTTCAACACCCTCTCCCGCTCGGTGCAGGAGTTCGCGCCGCTCGATCCCGCCGGCAAGTCCGTCGGCATGTACTGCTGCGGGCCGACCGTCCACGACTTCGCCCACATCGGCAACTTCCGCACGTTCGTCTTCGCGGATCTCGTGCGACGCTTCCTCGAGTTCCGCGGCTTCGCGGTGACGCACGTGATGAACATCACGGACGTTGAGGACAAAATCATCCGGCGCGTCCGCGAGGCGGGGACGACGCTGCGCGAGTTCACCGGCAAATACGAAGCGGCGTTCCTCGACGATGTCCGCGCGCTCAACTGCCTGCCGCCGCACCAGACGCCGCGCGCCACCGAGTACATCGCGGAGATGGTTGATCTCATCGGCCAGCTCATCGAGCGAGGGATCGCCTATCGCGCACCGGAGGGTTCGGTTTATTTCAGCATCGAGAAATACCGCGGCTGCGGCTGCAAATACGGCCAACTCGTGAAGCTCAATTTCGACGAGATGCGGGTGGGTGAGCGCGTCGCCAGCGACGAATACGAGAAGGAATCGCTCGCTGACTTCGCGCTCTGGAAAGCGCGCGTGCCGGATGACGGCGACGTTTTTTGGCCAAGTCCGTGGGGCGAAGGCCGTCCCGGCTGGCACATCGAGTGCAGCGCGATGAGCATGAAGCTGCTCGGGCCGAGCTTCGACCTGCATCTCGGCGGCGAGGACCTCGCCTTCCCGCATCACGAGGACGAGATCGCGCAGAGCGAAGGCGCGACCGGCCAACCGTTCGTGAAGCACTGGATGCACGGCGCGCACCTGCTCGTCGAGGGGAAGAAGATGAGCAAGAGCCTCGGGAACTTCTTCACCCTGCGCGACCTGCTGGCAAAGGGTTTCACCGGCCGCGAGATCCGTTATCTTTTGCTCACCGCGCACTACCGCGACTCGTTCAATTTCACGATCGACGGCCTCACCGGCGCGCGCACCGCGCTGGCGCGCATCGACGAGTGTCTCGCCAAGTTGCGCGAGTTGGCCGGCGCCACCGTTGCCGGGTCGGACGCCGCCGTGTTGCACAAGTTTGCCGGAGCGCTTGACGATGACTTGAACATCTCCGCCGCGTGGGCCGCGGTCTTCGACTGGGTGCGCGACTTAAACCGCGCGCTTGCCGCGAATGAGCTTCAACCAGCCGCAGCGGCAGCAGCACTCGGCGCGTGGCAGCGGATGGACGCCGTGGTTGGCATCGGTGGCAAGTCTGAGGCGGAGGTTCCCGTCGAGTTGCTCGCGTTGCTCGACGAGCGCAACGCCGCCCGCAAAGCGAAGGACTTCAAACGCGGCGACACCATCCGCGACGAGTTGAAGTCGAAAGGCTGGGCGATTGAGGACACGGCGAAGGGCGCGAAGTTGAAGAAGCTTTGAAACGCGGACTGTTCATCACGTTCGAAGGCACGGAGGGCGCAGGCAAGTCCACGCACATCCGACTGCTCGCGGAGCGACTGCGCCAACTCGGCCGCACCGTGCGCGAGTTGCGCGAGCCGGGCGGCACGCCGTTGGGCGAGGAAATTCGCCACCTGCTCAAGCACCATCCTGCCGGACGCGGAATGACGCCCGAGACCGAACTGCTGCTCATGAATGCCAGCCGCGCGCAGCTCGTGCGCGAGGTGATCCGCCCCGCGCTCGACGCGGGCGAGGTCGTCCTGTGCGACCGCTTCTTTGATTCCACCGTCGCGTATCAGGGCGACGGACGCGGCCTCGATTTGAAGTTGGTTGAATCCGTCATCGCCGCCGCCGTGGGCGAAACGCGTCCCGATCTGACGCTGCTCCTGCACGTGCCACTGTCGGTGAGTGAATCGCGCCGCCTCTCGCGCCAGAAAAGCCAGTCCGCGCCCGCCGACCGTTTTGAGGAATCCGACCGCGCCTTCTTCGAGCGCGTAGAACGGGGATTTCAAGCCATCGCCACGACGGAACCGAAACGGGTTCTCGTCATCGAGGCTTCTCGCGACATCGAATCCATCGCCGCCGACATCTGGTCACACGTCGAACCGCTTTTTAAAAACGGTCACGCTGGTGAGTGAGCTCATCGCTCTGCCTCAATCACGGCGAGTTGGCGCGTGGAGGAATGACCGGCACGGGCAAGATGCCGACGGGCGGATGCGTGGCGCGCATATTCCGCGGCAAGGTTTGGTTCCGTCCAAGTTGGTAAATCTCCGCCTGCGTCAACGGACGGATGGCCGGAGTGGCCTGCGCATTCTGCAGCGCGCGCCGCACGACGGCGATGTTGCCCGAGAAATTGATCCCCGGCGTCGGCACGCCCACGCCAGCGGACGGCCTCACAGCGGTGCCACCGCGGCCACCTCCGCGGCGTATTGCAGTTCGGCTGCGTTCATCGCCCGCCGACGCACTATCAGCACCGACGGCGCGACCGCGTAACCAACGCTACCAGTGAAGTTCTGTCCCGGGAAAACGGTGCTCGGCGGAAAATTACAACGACCGACGTGATGGCTTGGAATCGCCGATCAGACGCCGTTTGGAACGCCGTTCGCCGACGCGGTCGGGATCAGCGGATTCGTGCCGAACTGGAGTTGAAGGTTCACAAGCGGCGTGGCGCCCTGCGGGAAGAAACCGGTCTGAACCGTGCTCACCGGAAACGTCCCCGATTGCGTGGCGCCGGTGTTCCCCTGCCCCGCGCCGACGGTCACACCGCCGATCTGCGGGGTGATGAATCCATTTGTCACGGGAGTGATTTGCACCGCGTTCGGCTGAACCAGCACGAACGGCCTGCCACTGCTACCGCCGACAATCGGCTGGCCGATGGTGGGCGTTCCGGGAAGGGTGAATACTGTTTGGGCGTGAAGGGAAAGAGCCGCGGCCGACAACGGCAACAAGGCGAACAAGAGCGAAGTTTTCATAAAACGCGGCCGACAAGAATCGGCGTTCAGGGTTGAGCTTGGTGCAACCTAGTCCCGCGAGAATCACCTCTCTAGGGAGGAGTTATCCGCCGAAGAAAAATGGAGCGGTCAACGATTCGCGCGAGGATCGAGCGCGTCGCGTAGACCGTCGCCGAGGAAGCTCAGCGCCAGCAGCGTCGACGTGAGCACGCCAGCGGGGAAAACGAGCAGCCACCAGTAGATACGAATCGGGTTGATCTGCTGCGCGCCGTCCGCGATCAGCGATCCCCAGCTCGCCATCGGCGGCTGGATGCCGAGCCCGAGATAGCTCAGGAAAGATTCGAAAAGGATCACCGACGGCACCGTGAGCGCGAGATACACGATGATCACGCCGGAAATGTTCGGCAGGATGTGGCGGAAGAGCAACTGCGCGTGGCCCGCGCCGAGCGCGCGGCTGGCGTCCACGAATTGCCGCGTCCGCAGCGAAAGCACCTCGCCCCGGACAATCCGCGCCATCGTCAGCCACGACACCGCGCCGATTCCGAAGAACAGGAACAGCAGACGCACCGCTTCCGGCGCGCCGCCGACGAAGATTTTCGTCATCCATTGTTTCACCAGCACCTCGAGCGTCGTGATAAGCACGATGACGAAAATGATCGAGGGGAGCGAATAGAGGATGTCCACGAACCGCATCATCATCGAGTCCGTCCGTCCGCCGACGTAGCCGGAGATCGCGCCCCAAAGCACGCCGATGATGAGGCTCACTCCCGCGCCGACGGCGCCGACGAGCAGCGAGACGCGCGCGCCAACTGCCACGCGCGCCAACTGGTCCCGACCGAGCGCGTCCGTGCCGAACCAGTGCGCGGCTGATGGGGGATGGAACTGCGCGTCGTTCAATTTGTCGGGCGCCCATGTGAGCGCTTGCGGTAGATGCGGCGCGAACGTGGGTTGACTGAAAATCGGCCACGCCAACACTAGCAATATCAACGCCACCATGAACGCGCCGGACGCCATCGCGACGCGGTGCGACATGAAGCGCCGCCGCGCGCGCTGGCTCGGCGTCAAGCGCTCCCGGCCGTTGAGAGTGCGGTCACTCATGTTTCACGCGCGGGTCGAGCAGGCTGTACGAAAGATCCACGAGCAGGTTCAACACCACGAGCAACGCGGCGTAAAGCAGGACGAGTCCGACGACCATCGTGTAGTCGCGATTGAGAGAACTGTTCACGAGAAAGACGCCGACGCCGGGAATCTGAAAGATGTTTTCGACCACGAACGAGCCGGTCAGCAAATCGGCCAACAGCGGACCGGAGTAGCTCAGCACCGGCAACACAGCGAGGCGAAACGCGTGCTTCCAAAGAATGACCGACTCGCGCAGACCCTTCGCGCGCGCGGTCGTGATGTATTCCGCCGAGAGCGTGTTCAACATTCCTTCGCGCATCAGCCGCGCGATTTTGCCGCCGAAATAAAGGCCGAGCGCGACCATCGGCAGCACCGCGTGCCACGGGGTTTCCCAAAGGCCGACTGGGAACCAGTGGAACTTCACCGCCAGCCACATGATGAGCAGCGGCCCGACCACGAAGCCCGGCACGCAGACGGCCAGCAGCGCGAGAAAACTTCCACCGTAATCGGCCCACTGGCCACGCCGCACCGCGGTGTAAAAACCGAGCGGGATACCGATGGCCTGGGCGAATCCGAAGGCGATGAACCCGAGCGAGAGCGAGACGGGCAGGCCTTGCAGAAGGATATCGTTGACGGTGTGGTTGCGGTATTTGAGCGACGGACCGAAGTCGCCGCGCGCCAGGCCGGCGAGGTAGCGCGCATATTGTTTCCAGAGCGGTTCATCGAGATGATACTTGGCCTTGAGATTACGCTCGATCTCCGGCGAGGCCGGCTTGCGCTCTTTGTCGAAGGGCCCGCCCGGCGCCACGCGCACCAACACGAACGCGAGAAAGCTGATCACCAGCAGCAGCGGGATGAGATACAGGGCGCGTTTGAAAAAATACATCACGGGTCAGCGCTTCTTGCGGATCGTGTAAATCGGATGCTCGTCGAGCACGTTCGAGTAGATGCCCTCGATTTTTTCCGGATCGTAGAACGTCACGCCCACGTAGAAATAAAGAGGCGCGATTGGCAGTTCATCGCGAATGAGCAGCGTCTCGGCTTCGCGCAACAGCGCCGCGCGCCGCTTCACATCCGTCTGCTGGTTGGCATCCCGCATGAGTTGGTCGTAGCGCGCATTGACCCAGCCGGTGCGGTTGTTGCCGTTGTTGCTCATGAACATGTCGAGGAACGTGTTCGGGTCATTGTAATCGCCGATCCACGAGCTGCGGCAGAGGTGATAATTCGTCTTCGATTGCTCGGCGAGATACACTTTCCACTCCGTCTGGCGCAGCTCCATCTTCAACCCGAGCGTCTCCTTCCACATCTGCTGCAACTCGACGGCGATCTGCTCGTGGACCTTGCTCGAGTTGTAAAGATACTGGAACGGCGGGAACCCTTTGCCTCCGGGAAAGCCGGCTTCGGAGAGAAGCTTCTTCGCAAGCGCAGGATCGTAACCAAGCCCTTCGGGCGCGGTGTAATTCGCCATGCCGGGGGGCGTGAGATGGCTTGCCGTCTTCTCGCCAGCACGCGTGATGCGCTCGACAAGCCGTCGTTTGTCCACCGCCAACAGAAGTGCCTTGCGGACACGCGGGTCATCGAAAGGCTTGTGCGTGGTGTTGTAACGGTAGAAGTAGGTGCCGAGATAATCGAAGTTATGGCAGTCGGTGCGTTTGCGGAGAATGTCGAGAAGCTCGGTCGGTACGAGGCCTTTGTCCCAGATGATGTCCGCCGCGCCGGACTCGTAGAGGTTCAGCGCGGTGTTCGGCGATTCGACCGGCAGAAAATCCACGACCTCATTCTGAACGTTCGCGGCGTCCCAATGCCGCGGATTCTTACGCACACGAATTTTGTCGCGAATGCGCCAAGCATCGAGCGTGTATGGCCCGCTGGTGGGCAGCGGCCGCGCCATGATCCATTGGTCGCCGTATTTCTCGATGGTCGCGCGCGGCACCACGGCGAGCGTGCGGAAGGCGCAGAGATCGAGGAAGAACGTGGCCGGCGCGACCAACTCCACGCGCAGCGTGTATGGGTCGAGCACCTGCGCCCCGAGCGCGGCGAGGTCTTTGATTTTACCGGCGTTGATTTCCTCGGCATTCTTCACGAGGAAAAGCTGGCCGGCGTAATCGCTGGCGGTGAGCGGGTCCACCACTCGTCGCCACGAATACACGACGTCGGCGGCGGTAATCGATCCGCCGGTGGACCAAACGGCGTTGGTGCGGAGATGGAACGTGTACATTTTGCCGTCGGGCGAAATCTCCCAACGCTCGGCGAGCGCCGGCTCCGGCGTCGCGGTCTTGGCATTCAGCCGCGTGAGCCCCTCGAAGAGGGCGCCAACGACACGGCCGTCAGGCTGACCGGTGATGATGGCGGGGTCGAGCGACTCCGGTTCCGCGCCGTTGATGATGGTAATGTCGGCGCGCGGCTCCTTCTTGCCGCATCCCAGCAACGACAGCAACGCCAATAGCACCGTGAGAAAAGAAAAACACGCGGCGAGAGAGTCGCGTGTCCTTCGAAAATAATTCATCCCAGCCGGCACGTGGTGGTCGTCGCGCGCGGGAATCATCGCGTGGGATTATTTCTTCGGCGCAACCGGCGCGTTGGTCGACGGTGAGAGAGTGTTGGTGACCGGCGCGACAGCAGGCTTGTTGGTGCTAAGTGCGGGCGCGTTGGTCGACGGCGGCGGAAGGATGCCGGGCAGTCCGGGTATTGTGGGCGTCGTTTTAGCCGGCGCGGACTTCTTCTGCAGCTCATCGCTGCGGCTGCTCTTGGTGCGCTTGGCTTGCACGCCAAGGAACGAGAGCGTGAGCGCGAGGCCGAGGAATATGATGGTCGCCCACTTGGTGGCTTTGGTCAGCACACTGCCGCTGCCGGCACCGAAGAGCGCATCGGTGGCGCCGCCGCCGAAGGCCGACCCGACACCGGCGTCCTTCTTCGGCAATTGCACGAGCACGAGCAAAATCAGGAACACCGCGTCCAACACGAGAACCGCCGTCATCAAGCCAATTGCGAAATTCATAAATCAGTTCAGAGTCAGTTCAAATCAATCAAATCGAGTTCTTCACGATGTCGGCGAAGCTGCGTACCTCCAGCGAGGCACCGCCCACCAACGCACCGTCCACATCCGGCTGGCCCATCAATTCACGAGCATTGGCCGGTTTCACGCTGCCACCGTATTGGATGCGAACGCGTTTGGCAACCGTTTCGCCAAACTGCGCGGCGACCTGCCGCCGGATGAACGCGTGCACCGCCTGCGCTTGCTCCGTGGTCGCCGTCTTGCCGGTGCCGATTGCCCAGACCGGTTCGTAGGCGAGAACAGTCTCTTCCATCTGCTCCGGCGTCAGTCCCGCGAGGCTGCCCTTCACCTGCGTGCCGACAACGGCCTCGGTCTGCCCCGCCTCGCGCTGAGCGAGTGTCTCGCCGACGCAAACGATCGGCTTGAGCGCCGCTGCGTGCACGGCGAGCGACTTCTTGGCGACGAGCGCGTCCGTCTCGCCGAAAAACTGGCGACGCTCGGAGTGGCCGAGAATGACGTAGCGCACGGAGAATTCCTTGAGCATCCCCGCCGCAATCTCGCCGGTGTAAGCGCCGAAGCCGTACTCGCTCATCGTCTGCGCACCGAGCTTGATGTTCGAGCCGATGACGGCCTTCGAAACAGGGTCGAGCACGGTGAACGGCGGGCAGACAACGATGTCCACTTCCTTGACGTTCGAGAGGTCCATCTTGAGGCCGTTGACGAGGTCGAGCGCCTCGGCCACCGTCTTGTTCATCTTCCAGTTGCCGGCGATGATCAGCTTGCGGTCTTTGTTCATTTTTTAAAGGGGTTGATAAATCACTTCTCCCAAATTAAGGCTCACGCCTCGCTCAACGCGGCCACGCCGGGAAGCACTTTGCCCTCGAGGAACTCGAGGCTCGCGCCGCCACCGGTGCTCATGAAAGTCACTTGATCACCGAGGCCGGCCTTGTTCAGCGCCTTCACGCTGTCGCCGCCGCCGATGATACTCTTGGCACCGTTCTTCTGCGTGGCTTCCACCACCGCGCGGGCCACGATGTTCGTGCCTTCGGCGAAACGCTTATCCTCGAACATGCCCATCGGACCGTTCCAAAGAATCGTCTTCGCGCCGCGAATCACCTCGGCGAAACGCTTCGCGCTCTCAGGTCCGATGTCGAGGCCTTCCTCGGCGTCGGGAATGTCCTGCGAACTATTCACGCGCGGGTTCTGTAAATCGAAAATCGGCCGACCCTTCTTGTTCAGCTTGCCGCTGTCCACGGGCGTGGCGGTGATGTTATCGGTCGGCAGCAGGAACTGCACGCCGCGCGCCGCGGCCTTCACCACAGCGGATTTGGCGACGTCCGTCTTGTCCGGTTCGACGAGCGATTTACCGACCTTTTTGCCGTCCGCGAGACGGAACGTGTAAGCCATCGCGCCGCCGACAAGGAGCGTGTCGGCCTTCTCCAGCAGCGCGTCGATGACCTTAATCTTGTCCGAAACTTTCGCGCCACCGAGAATGACGACGAACGGACGTGCGGGGTTCTGCAACTCGTCGCCGAGGAACTTCAGTTCACGTTCCATCAGAAGGCCAACCGCACATTTGCCGCCGCGCTTGGCGACGACACGCGCAATGCCTTCAGTCGAGGCGTGAGCGCGGTGAGCAGCGCCGAACGCGTCGTTCACATACACGTCGGCGATCTTGGCCAACTTCTCTGCGAAAGCCGCGTCGTTGGCCTCTTCCTCGTTGTAGTAGCGGACGTTCTCGAGTAACAAAATCTCGCCGTCTTTCAATGCGGCGGCCGCTTGCTCGACCTTCTCGCCGATGCAATCGTCCACGAACGCGACCGGCTTCTGGATCATTTCCGCCAACTTGACGCCGACAGGGCTCAGGCTCATCGAGGATTCGCGCTGGCCCTTCGGACGGCCGAGGTGCGCAGCGAGGATAATCTTCGCGCCCTTGCTGACGAGCAACTCGAGCGTCGGCAGTGTCTCCTTGATGCGCGTGGAGTCGTTGATGACCATCTGGCCGTCCGTCTCTTCCATCGGGACATTGTAATCCACACGGACGAAGACGCGCTTACCGCGCACATTCAAATCTTTGATCGTCAGCTTCGCCATAAAAATAAGGGGCGCGATCATAGCCGTCCGCGAAGGGGCGTCAAAGCGAAAACTGGCGCACGCGCTCGGCGAGCTCAGCGCCGCAACGCCTGCAGTGTCTCCTTGAAATCCTCCGGCCACAGTGCCTCGACGGCGATCGGCTTCGTGGTGCGCGGATGAACGAACACGAGTCGACGAGCGTGAAGCATTTGTCGCGAAGCTTTGCAGTGAACCGCCTCGGCGAGCCGCTGGTTCGGCCGCGGGCCGTAGGTCACATCTCCAACGAGCGGGTGGCCGAGGTGCTGGAAGTGGACGCGGATCTGGTGCGTGCGGCCGGTGTGGATGCGCGCCTCGACCAGCATCGCGCCGGCGAGCGGTTCGAGCAGGCGGTAGGTTGTGAGCGCCTCGCGCCCGCCGCGCGTCACGACGGACATCTTCTTCCGCTGAACAGCGTGGCGCGCGATGGAAGCGTTGATGGCTCCCTCATTCTTCGCCAATTTACCGCAAACGATGGCGTGATAAACCTTCTCCACTTTGCGCGCGGCGAACTGCGCCGAAAGAGCGAGGTGCGCCGCGTCGTTCTTGGCGACAACGAGACAACCGCTGGTGTCCTTGTCGAGACGATGAACAATGCCCGGCCGCGCCACGCCGCCGATGCCGCTGAGCTGGCCGGCGCAGTGGTGCAGCAGCGCGTTCACGAGCGTGCCTGTCGCGTGCCCCGCCGCGGGATGCACGACCAACCCCGGCGGTTTGTTCAACACGAGTAGATCGGCGTCCTCGAACAGAACGTGGAGCGGAATTTCTTCGGGCAACGCCTCGGCGGGCTGCGTTTCGGGCCAATGAATCTCGATCGATTCGCCGGCACGCGGATGATGCGTGATTTTGGCCGGCCGGCCGTTGATGAGAATGACGCCCGCCTCGATGAGTCGCTGAAACTCGCCGCGAGAGTGGGCTGGAAGCTTCTCGGACAAAAACTTGTCCAGCCGCGCGCTCATGAGCGTCTGCTCAACGATGATGGTCTCGGTGCTCACGTGTGGTCAGGAACGATTCTTCGCGCCGTCATCGACGCGATTTCTCAAACGACGCCAAAGCACCGATCCGGTGATGATCAAGGCGAGGCTGATGATCTGAGCCGTGGAAATCTTGCCGCCGAGGAAACGGACTTGGTTGTCCGCGCGAAAGATTTCAATCACGCCGCGGAGAAGTCCGTAGCAGATTAGATAGGCGGCGAAGACTTGTCCCCCGAACTTCTTTCGCGGATGCAGCCACATCAGCAAGGAAGCGATGAGTAGGTTGCCGAACGATTCGTAAAGCTGCACGGGATGCAACGACTCGCTCGCACGCGAGTGGCCGTCCGGAAACCGCACCGCCCACGGCAAATCACTCGGCGCGCCGTAGCAGCAGCCGGTCATGAAACAGCCCACGCGGCCGAAGACGTGACCGAGCGCGATGCTTGGCGCGAGCACATCGGCGGTCTTCCAGAGTGGCAGTTTCTTCACGCGCAGATACCAGATGCCGACAAACATCGCGGCGATCAATCCGCCGTGGAAGACGAGTCCCGCGCGTTCGGTGAAGATTTTCGAGAACGGCCGGCCGGCAAATTCCTCACGCCAATAGGTGACGACGTACAACGCGCGCGCGCCGACGACGCCGGAGAGCAACAGCCAAAAAAGCAGGTTGGTGATCAGCTCGGGATCGAGGCCGACGTTCCGGGCGCGGCGGTTCGCTGTCCACACGCCCGCGAAGAAACCGACCGCGATCATCACGCCGTACCAGTGGACCTCGAGGCTTCCGAGTTTGAATGCGATTGGATACACGCGCGGGAAGATTAAGCGGAACCAGCGGCGAGTTCCAGCCCGTTCACGATTCGCCGACGCGCTGCGCTATGGCAGATTGACTTGGGCTGCTTGCCTTTGCCGAATCTTGTCTCCACTGTTGCCCGCCGTGCCGACGTTGTTGGAAAAAATTAAAGCGAGTGCCGACGCGCGTCTGCCGTTGCCGCCGGGTCGCCAACCTTCGCAGGAACTGGCGCGCTACAAGGCATATCTCAAAGTCGAAACGCATCGGCTGAAAATCCTGCATCGCGGAGGCGGCAGCGGTGGTGGCGGCCGCGCAGTCTGCCGCGCGCGCGCGACGGTGCTCGACCTCTTGCTCTGCCACATCCTCGACGCGGTGCGGGCTGCGATGCCGTCACCGCCCGACAAGCCGCCCGCGCTCGCGCTGGTGGCCACCGGTGGTTACGGCCGAGCTGAGCTGAATCCGTACAGCGATATCGACATCATGTTCCTCTACGGCGGCGAACAGGTTCACGGCAATAAAGCCGCGCCCTATCTCGCCGCGCTCGCGGATGGCCTCCTCTACACGCTTTGGGATATCGGCCTGAAAGTCGGCCACGCCGTGCGGAGCGTGGAGAATTGCGTGAAGGTCGCCAACAGCGACATGCAGTCGAAGACTTCGCTCATCGAGGCACGACTCATCACCGGCGACACGACGCTCTTCGATCGGATGCAGCGCGTGGTGCTCGCCAAGTGCGTTGCTGATCACGAAGACGAATACATCGCCGCGCGGTTGGCGGATCAAGCGGCGCGACGCGCGAAACACGGTAACTCCGCGACGATGCAAGAGCCGAACATCAAGAACGGCTGCGGCGGTTTGCGCGACTTCCAGAATCTTCTCTGGATGACCCATTTCAAACACCGGACGCGCGCTCTCGAGGAACTGCAATCGCGCGAATTAATCAGCCCAGCCGAGGCGCGTCAGCTCGATACGGCTTACGATTTCCTTCTGCGCTCCCGCAACGAACTGCATTACCACACCGAGCGCGGAGCGGACGTGCTCACCAAAAGCGTCCAACCTCACGTCGCCTATCAACTCGGCTACACCGACCGCTCGCCCAGCCGCCGCCTCGAGCGGTTCATGCGCGTCTACTACACCCACGCGCGCAACATCGACCTCATCACCCGCACGCTCGAGCAACGGCTCGCGCTCGTGACCAAGCCCAGCCGTCTTTCGGCGATTGCCGGCCTCATCCGTCGGCGGCCGAAAGAGATCGTGTTGGATGGGTTTAAAATCGTGGGCAATGAAATCAGCGCCGCGAGCACGCGCGTCTTCCGCGACCAACCGCGCCGGCTGATGCGCGTCTTCCTGCACGTGCAGCAGCGCAGCCTGAAACTGCATCCCGACCTCGCGCAGATGATCCGTCAGCAGCTGCATCTGGCCGACGGCGAATTGCTGCGTGATGAACACGTACATCAAACTTTCCTCGAACTGCTCAACCAGCGTGGCAACGTCGCGCCGGTGCTGCGACTGATGCACGAGACCGGTTTCCTCGGCAAATACATGCCCGAGTTCGGCCGGCTTACCTGTCTCGTTCAGCACGAGTTCTACCATCAATACACCGCCGACGAGCACACTCTGATCTGCCTCGAGAAACTCGATTCGCTCTGGAACGGCAACCCCATCGCCAACGGCCGTTATCAGGAAATCTTCCGGCAAATCGAGCGGCCGTTCGTGCTCTATCTCGCGCTGCTGTTGCATGACGCCGGCAAGTCCGATGCGAAGGGCGCGCATGAGAAGGCCGGCGCCGTGCTCGCCCGCCGCGTGGCCCGACGGCTTCGTCTCGATGAGAACACCAGCCACGTGCTGCAGTTGCTCGTCGAGCATCACCTGCTGATGGCGGTCGTCTCGCAACGCCGCGACCTCGAAGATCCCGAGGCCATCCGCCAGTTCGCCGGCACAGTCGTGACCAACGAAACGCTCGCGATGCTCACACTTCATTCCGTGGCCGACACGCTCGGCACCAGCGACAAACTCTGGAACGGTTTCAAAGACACCCTACTCTCGACGCTCTACACGAAGACGCACCAACTCCTCACCGGTAGCACGGATTTCCAACACGCGGAGGAAGCTCAACGCGAGGCGCTCGCAGCGGAAGTGAGCCGACAAATCGGTGACGCCGTGAGCGAAGAGGAGCAGTCCGCGCATTTCGCCGGACTGCCCGCGCGCTATTTTCAAATCCACTCCACCGAAGAGATTTCACGCGATTTGGAATTGGTTCACACTTTTATCCGGCAAGTCATCGCCGAGGATCGCGCATTGGAACCCGCGGTGGCGTGGCACAATGAACCGGATCGCGGCTACGCGTCGGTGACCGTTTGCACGTGGGATCGCAGCGGCCTCTTCAGCCGCATCGCGGGTTCGCTCACCGCCGCCGGCTTGAATATTCTCGGCGCGCAGATTTTCACGCGCGCGGACTGGGTCATCCTCGACCGCTTTCTCGTCACTGATGCGCGCACCGGCCGCCTGCCCGACCGCGCTGAGCGTGAGAAGTTCGAGGCGCAATTGGGCCGCGCGTTCACCCAGGAAACTGATCTCGCGCCGGCCGTCGCGCGGATGTCGGCCGTCAGCTCGCCGTATCAATCGCTCGAGGGCGAACGCATCCCGACCACCGTCATCTTCGACAACAATTCTTCCTCCACCGCCACCGTCGTGGACATCGAGACGGAAGACCACGTCGGCCTGCTCTACACCATCTCGCACACGATGGCGGAACTGGGGCTGGACATCGTGCTCGCGAAGATTTGCACTGAGAAAGGCGCGGCGATCGACAGCTTCTATGTCACCGAACACGGCGGCGGAAAGGTGCTCGATTCCGAGCGGCAAGCCGTCATCCGCACCGTGCTTCAGCTCAGCATCCAATATCTGGAGAAACGCTGACGCGCTCAGCTCTCGAGAATCGCCACCGCCACCGCGTGATGCTCCGTGTGACTGAGGCTGAGATGAATCAACTTTCCGCCGCGCGCCGCCAGCAGTTTCAATCCGCCGTCGTGCAATATCACGAACGGCTCGCCCGATTCGCGCCGACTCACCTCGAGATCATGCCAGCCAAGCTGCGCACCGATGCCAGTTCCGAAAGCTTTTGAAATCGCCTCCTTCGCGGCGAATCGCGCAGCTAGATGCGGCACGGGAAATTTGTGCGAGAGACAATAAGCGACTTCGTCCGGACGCAGAATGCGATTAAGAAATCGCTCGCCGAACTTCTCGAACGACTGCGCAATTCGCGCAACCTCGATGATGTCAATGCCAGTGCCGAGGATCATCGAGAAAGCCCCGTCAATCGCGGTAACCCTTCATCAAAGCGAGCATCTCCTTCACCGCTTTCGGCAGCCCCACCGCCATCGCGCGGCTGACGATGCTGTGGCCGATGTTCAGCTCCACCAAGTGCGGCACGATGTGAAGAACGGGAAGGTTTTCGCAGTTCAACCCGTGGCCTGCGTTAACGCGCAACCCGTGGCGATGCGCCAACGTGGCGGCGTCCACAAGACGGCGCAACTCCACGTTCCGCTCACGCTTGCGCGAAAAATGTTCGGCATACTGGCCCGTGTGTAGCTCGACAAATTGCGCGCCGACCTCCGCCGCCGCTTCGACCTGATCAATCTCCGGCGCGATGAACAAGCTCACCTCGATACCCGCGTCGTTCATCCGCTGGCGCGTCGCCGCGAGCGCCTTGCGATGCCGCGCCACGTCGAGGCCACCTTCGGTCGTGACCTCCTGCCTGCGCTCCGGCACGAGGCAGACAACGGCCGGCTTCAACTTCAATGCGATGGCAACAATTTCCGGCGCATTCGCCATCTCGAAATTCAAACGTGTGCGAATGGATTCACGCAGACGAACCACATCGCGATCTTGAATGTGCCGGCGGTCTTCGCGCAGATGCGCGGTGATGCCGTGACAACCCGCAGCCTCGCAGAGCAGCGCCGCCGCGACCGGATCCGGCTCGCCGCGACCGCGACCGCGGTAGCGCGCCTCGCGCACCGTGGCCACGTGGTCAATATTGACGCCGAGTTTCAGCACGCGCGCAACGTACCTCAGCGCCTTCGCCTTTGCCAGCCTTGCGAACACGCCGTTCCGTGGCAACTTCTCGCATCCCATGAAAAGGCCGCTGCTCACATTGGCGTTGCTTTACGTGGCCGGCGTGTTGCTCGGCGCGGTCTGGCCGTTGGCGGTGACGGGGCTCTTCGCGCTCACGTTTCTTCTCCTCGTGTTCGCGATGGCGAGCGCACAACTCCGCCGCACTTGTCTCGTCGCCTCACTTGTGCTCGCTGGCTGGTGCAACATAGCCGCGCGCCTCGACATCCTTTCACCGCATGACCTGCGCGTGGTGTTCGGCCAACGCACGGACATCGTCACCGTACGCGGCGTCTTGATCGAGACACCGGTCGAGCGCGTCCACGAACGAAAAGGTGAATCCGTCGAACGAACACACGCCGTCGTCGAAACGCATGAACTTCGACTCGACGGCCGCTGGCAAGCGGCGTACGGACGTATCGCAATCACGATGCCCGGCGTGCTCGGCACGAACTTCTTCACCGGCCGCACAGTGGAAGTTGATGGCGTGCTCCAATCACCGCCCGGCGCGCGCGCCGAAGGCTTGTTCGACTACCGCGCTCATCTTCGCTGGCAGGGCATTTACTATCAGTTGATCACGGACGACACGCGCGACTGGCGATTACTTGATGGCGAGAATGTCCGGCCGCCGATGGACGCGCGCTTCATTGTGTGGGCGCAGCGCACACTCGCGCGCGGCTTGCCGGAAGTGGACGAACCGCTACGTCTCATGTGGGCGATGGCGCTCGGCTGGAAGACCGCGCTCACCGACGAAGTCGCCACGCCGTTCATGCGCTCGGGGACGATGCACGTCTTCGCCATCAGCGGCCTGCACATCGCGCTCATCGCCGGCATTCTCGTGGCCCTGTTGCGCGTACTGCAAGTGCCGCGCGCCGCCTGCGGCCTCGTGGTGTTACCGCTGATCTGGTTCTACACCGGTGCGACCGGTTGGCAATCCTCGGCCATCCGCTCGACGGTGATGATGAGCGCCATCATTGTCGGTTGGTCGTTAAAACGGCCTTGCGACCTGCTCAACTCGCTCGCCGCCGCCGCGCTGATCATCCTCGCGTGGGATCCGCGGCAGCTCTTTCAAGCCAGCTTCCAACTCTCGTTCTCCGTCGTGCTCAGCCTCGCGCTGCTGATGCCAGCGTTTGAATCGTGGCGACAACGGCTGCTGCAAGGCGACCCTCTTCTTCCCAATTCCGCGCGCCCGCGATGGCGTCGTTGGCTTCATGCCCCGCTGCGTTGGCTGAGCCTCGGCGCGACCGTCTCGCTCGCCGCGTGGTTCGGTTCGCTGCCGCTCATCGCGCATTATTTCCATCTCGTCACGCCCGTGAGCCTGCTCGCCAATTTGATTGTCGTCCCGCTGAGCAGCCTCGAGCTGATGTGCAACCTCGGCAGCCTGCTCTGCGGCGACTGGGCGCCGTGGCTCACCGAGCTATTCAACCACGCCGGCTGGTTTTGGATGCTCTGGATGGATCGCGCGAGCGAATGGTGCACGCGCATTCCCTCCGGTTATTTTTACGTGCGCGCGCCGACGCCCATCGAACTCGTCGCCTATTACACACTGCTCTTCGGCGCAGCTCTCGGCGTCTTTGCGAAGCCGCTCGGTCGACGATGGCTTGGCGCGACGCTCGGTATTCTTGGTGTCGTGTGGCTCTGGCAATGGCAGGCGACACGGAACCAAATCGAGCTCACGATGTTGAGCGGCGGCAGTTGCATTCACTTTGATGCGCCCGGCCGCGCGAATGATTTGTTGATTGATGCCGGCGATGCTAGTTCGGTCAACTTCGTG
>CAMASG010000034.1 GCA_945860945.1 Akkermansia muciniphila | reverse complement strand
TCCAACCCGCGACAGCAACGCGTTTGTTGAAGCTTGCGAAGCTATCATCCCTCTGTGTGAATGATGGGCATCAGAGAAAGAGCCGTTAAAAGCCGGAAGAGTGGATCGGATTAAGTGGAGCCAGCTGTCGAGATTGAACTGCGAATCCCCCCGAAAAAGCAATGAGTTAGGGATAACTCACTAACCCAAAAGGCACACATGAAAACCCTGAACCTGATTCTATCTGCGGCCATCACTCTGCTTCTGTTGACAACGGCTTCCGCACTTGCGGACGAAAAAGCGAAGCTCTCCCCTGCGGATCGCGAAGCCGTGCTCGCGAAACTCAAGACGAACAAAGTCAGCTTGGGTGGGCTGACGATCGAACCCAAGGATGGCGGCCCGGCGATCAACCTTGGTACCGGCTTAGACGGAGGGGAGGCCAACAACGCCAATGACGAAAATCTGCGACTGATCGCCCAACTGCCCGAGGTCGAGCAGGTGATGATTTACAAGGGTAAGGTAACTGCTGACGGACTAGGCGCCCTCGCCGCACTGCCTAAACTCCGGTACCTCCAGATGTATGCGACCGAAGTGCCCGCCGCAGCGTTCTCAGTGCTACCGAAACTGATGCAACTCAAGTCCCTGAGCTTAGGCAACTACGCCGTGACGGACGAGGTCATCGGCTACGCCGGACAGATCAAAGGGTTGAAGTCGTTCGACCAAACCCAGTCTGCCATGACCCCTGCGGGCTTCCTGAAATTCCTCAACAGCGTCGAGAGCTTAGAACAACTCACTCTGTTCGGGGACTATGTCGATGACGCATGCATGAAGCGGATCGGCGAGATGAAAGACCTAAAGCGATTCTGGACGAACAGCAAAAGGATCACCTCCGCCGGATGGGTGCACTTGGCCGGGTTGACCAAGATGGAAGACCTCTTTCTGTCCGAGACGAATTTTGGCGATGACGATTCGCGCTCTTTAGATGGCATGAAGAATTTGAAATTCCTGGGCCTGAACAAAACTAGAATCACTGACGCCGGGATGCCTTCGCTCGCCGGGCTGACCAAACTGCACGACTTCGGACTGGATGGCACCAAGGTCACGGACAAGGGAATAGTCGCACTGAAAGGGATGACGGAGCTGGACAACCTCTATGTCGGGATGACCGACGTCACCGCCAAGGGGCTGGCCATAGTGCCCAAGAAGGACCGGATGCTGATGATGCGGGCCGGCAAGGGTGCGCTGACTGCGAAGCAACTGGACGAACTGATGCAGATGTACCCGACGACGCAGATGTTCGACCCGAGCGGGTACTGGACCGACGACCGGATCAAAGCGGCCATGAAAGAACTCGGGAAGGATGTCGATTCAATCAAAGGGCGGAAAGTGGAGGCGGCAAAGTGACTGGACGCTCGGAGGGTGAAGCCCCGTGTCTGAAAGCGATCCGGCGAGGTTTGTTTCATTTGACAAACGGCCAGTTGCGAAATTAGGTTGGTTCGGGTTTGTCTCAAATAATTCAGGAGTTCATGCCCCATGCTGAAATTCTTCTCTCCTCTCGTCACAGCACTGGTCAGCCTGCTGGTCTTGTGTGCCGGTCGAGGGGCCGACCTGCCCAAACCCGCCGCGCTCGGTGAGGCCGGCAAACTCCTCGCCGAGTACAAGTTCGAAGCTTCGGAGAGTTCCAAGGCCTTCAGCAGGCCGCTGTCAGTCTCTTTGGCGGAAGACCTGATCGTTATCACCGAACTTGGTACACCGACTGCCTTGCCCAAGCCCAAGGCACTACCGGTTCAGCTACTTCGGCTGAAACTCACGCCCAAGATAGAAGTCACTCAGGGCCCGTCGCTCGACGCACCGCCCGATTACAGGGGCAATATGTTTCGGTGTTCTGCGTTCAGCCCGGATGGGAAAATTGTTGCGGTATCCAGCCAACTTGTGAAATCCGCCAAGTGGGACGACAACTGGGCGGTGATCGACTTCTACCGCACGGGAGATGGGGTGCGGTACAAGAGTCTGCACCGCGAGAAAGGGCCTGACTTCGTGACGGGTCTCCGGTTCAGCCCAAACGGAAAGTCGCTGGCCGTTGGATATTCCGTGCATAATGCCGGCCGGCAAGGCAGTTTCGGCTTGTGGGACTTGGGCACGGACACGTTTCGCCCGTTCGGGCGAGTGACCCCCACGGACATCTGCTTCAACGATGCCGGGACGCACATTGCCACCAGCGAATCCTACAACGGGATCGTGCAAGTTTGGGATGTCGAGAGTGGCAAAGAGTTGGCGAAAGACGACCCGATCCGCGACGCCCCGGTGGGTGCGATGGGGGCCGCCCGTTCCATGCGTTTCAGCCAGGATAGCAAGACCCTCTTCAGCGCAAGCGTTGAGTCCAGACCCGGACTGCGGACCCGCGAGTACAATCTGGCTGAGCGGAAGAAAGTCGCTGCTTGGGAGATGCCCAAGAAAGAAGAAGCAGGCGCAAAACGTGAGATGCAAGAGTGCTTTCTGTCGCTCGACGGAGCGCTGATGCTGACGAGCGAAGAATTAAGACGCGGCCTGCGGGGTGAAGAGTGCGATTTGACCATCAACTGCGAGTTGATCGACTTGAAGAGCCGCCGGTCCCTCGTCAAAATCGAAACCTACTCGGGGCGGGTGAAGACCGCACCGGAGCGAGAGGGTGGCTTTTCCGCCTCCGCCTCCGTTCAGACAATGTATCTGAGCCGCGATGCCCGTTTTATTGTCACACTCGGCGGCCCCCGAGACGGCAGCGACACACGGCTCAAGGTGTGGGCGACCGGTCTGTCCGTGTCGATCGCGCCTGCGGCGGCCGGGAAAGATCCCGACCGAGCTGCGCCGGAGCCCGAGGCGGTCAAGAGATTCAAGGAACTCGGTTACTATCTGCACAAACAAAACGATTCTGGGGATGTTGCCGTGTCCTTCGGAGGCGGCGGGCTTTTGACAAAACCACATTCAGCGGAAGCCGTGTCCTTGCTGCCTCAGATCCCGAACTTCATCTCCCTGAATTTCTACGAAGGCAATCTGACCCTCGCAGACCTTCAATCAATCGCCGCGGTGCCTCGATTGAAGTCCCTCGCGTTCTACAAGGGAACCCTCCCGGATGACGCCACCAAGGCGTTGTCCGCCTCCGCTTCGATCGAAAGGCTGATGTTCGACAGCGAGCTGACGGCGAAACCATTCGGAGATGCCGACCTCGCTCACCTCGCTAGGATTAAAACGCTCAAGAGCCTCGAACTGCGTTTTCCGGTCGCGCCGACCGCGAAGGGTCTCAAGGCATTTGCCGAGTCGACGAAACTCCAGGAACTCTGGATTGCGAATGCCGAATTCGACGACGAATGTCTGAAAGCTTTGGCCCCGCTGGCCTCGAGCCTCCGCTCTCTTGCATTGAACTCCCGCAAAGTGACCCCGGACGGCTGGAGGGCCCTCGGGCAATTCACGAAGATTGAATCCTTGTGGCTGGTGGATTCGTCGATCGATGGCCGGTCGATGGGGGGCATCGGCAAGCTTACCGAACTCCGCTCGTTAGTTCTTGCTCGATCCGATGTGTCCGATGAAGGTACGAAGGCTCTAGCGGGGCTGAAAAAGCTCAAGACTTTGCTCCTCGACGAGACCAAGGTGACCGACGAAGGTCTGAAACACTTGGAGAATTTGACCTCGCTGGTGGAGCTGCAGGTCGGCAACACCGCGATCACCGCCAAAGGGATCATGCACCTCGGGAAGAACCAAGGAATGGGCATGCTTCTGGGCCGGGGGAGCAAGATCGCCGACGCCGACGCCGACATGCCGAAACTGGAGAAGCTTTTCCCGAACTCAGAGATCGTGTCCGGCAACGGGCTATTCAACGGGACCACGAAGAAGGAACCGGGCAATGAAGGGTCGCCGCCCCCCAAAGAGAAGCCCACACCTAAGGAACAGAAGCCGCAGAGGGTTGGCCCTGAATCTTCGAAGGCCACTGATGCGAGTGCGGCGGACATTCGTCTTGTCTCTTCTCTCCAGACCGGGAGCAGCGTGCGGAAGGTCAACTCAGGCCAGGGAGGAGCAGGCACGCTGCGAGCAGATGAAGGAGGGACATGGCGGATGCCTAACACGCCCCAAGCATTTGCACAACCACGTTGTGGTGAAGCGCACCCTCAGTTCCTCTAATTCCTGTTTGACGACCGTCGGGGGTATTTCTTATAGGCAGGACAGGCCCGCCCCCCATGGTCCCTCTCGCTCTCTCACCGCGCCGCGCGCACTGGTCTCATGCCTTCGCATGATCTTCATCACTTTCGACATGGACGATCCGCGCGTCGTTTACGACTCGCCCAATGTCGTTTGCAACGAAGAGGGCGTCGGCGTGCTGCTGGAATTCGGGGACCCCGGCTACACGCAGTTGGCGCCGGGACAGTCCGGCTACGAGGCGCCGCCGCAGCCCAAGGCCCGGCGCCGCAGCTATCGCTCACCTGTAGATAAACCCCAGACACCACCCATATGGACAGCCACTTCCACTTCAACGTCATCCCCAAGCCCGGCGGCAGCGTAGTCGGCGGCCTGTGGGTTCGTCATGCTCGCGGCGGCAACCTGCCGCTCACTCAGCAGGCGCGCCAACCGCTGCGCTTTCTCCAAGGCTTCGTCTTCCGTGGCGTAGGAATCAAAGCGGCGCTTGCCGCCGGCGTAGTTGGCCACCATGTAGCCAAAACCACCGGAGGGAATGGAGCGGCGGTAAACGGAGACGGACACTCGGCCAAAGGTGACTTTGCGGGGCCATACGTCGCCTTTCGTGCGCTTGCGCGTTGTCTTGGTAGACATGCGCGTACTGTTGCACGAAAGTTGCACTATTTTTAATTAGAATCTTATTTCGCGCACGAAAAATACTCGCAATCGATTGATGGAAAAGTGGAGCCAGCTGTCGGGATTGAACCGACGACCGACGGTTTACAAAACCGTTGCTCTACCACTGAGCTAAGCTGGCGTGGCCGACGGGAGGAGCGTAATCGGAACGGGGCGTTTCGCCAAGTCTTGTGTGTACGCATCCCGTCGCGGGAAAACAAAACCCTTTCGCCAATCGACCGATCAGCGAAGGGGATGCGAAGATTTCGCGCGGTCAGCTCGTCACTTCCGCTGGTGTTTGAGGAGCCAGTCGTAGAAAGCCTGATTGTTGTAGGTCTCGGTCCACGAGTCGTGGCCGACGCCGGGATAGATAGTGAGCTTGACGTCTTCGCAGCCGAATTTCTTGAGCGCATCGACCATCTCCTCGGATTTCTTCAGCGGCACGGCGGTGTCTTTGTCGCCGTGAAAGGCCCAGATAGGAAGTGTCTTCAACGCCGCGACCTTCTTCGGATCGGCGAGGCGGAAGAGCACGGTGTCGCCACCGCCGCAAATCGGCGCGATGGCCGCGAAGCGTTCCGGATACGCGGTGCCGAGGCTCCACGTGCCGTAGCCGCCCATCGAGAGGCCGGTGAGATAGACACGCGTGGTGTCCACTTTGTGCGTGGCAATAATGTCGTCGAGCAGCGCGAGCATGGTGTCATTTTCCCAACGTTGGCCGGTGAGCACTTGCGGCGAGACGACGATGAACGGGAAGTCCGCGCGGTCCTTCACGAGCTTCGGCGGACCGTGCTTCGCGACGAGCCAGACGTTCGTGCCGCGCTCGCCAGCGCCGTGCAGGAAGAGCATCAGCGGCCACTTCTTCGCAGCCTTGGCGTCATAACCTTTGGGCAGGAAGAGCAAGTAATCGGCCTTGAGCTTCTTGGTGATCGTGTGCTCGAAGGTTTTGGTTTGTTGGACGTTGTCCGGTTGCTGGGCGTTGGTGCGTTTGGCCATAACGAAGGAGCAGAGAACAGCGGCGAGGAGGCAGTGTGTTGTTTTCATAAGAACGAGGTTGTCACATCAGCTTGAGTTTCGGCAAATCCTGCGAATCCACGAGCCCGACCGGCTCCTTCTTCGCGTTGACCACGATGAGGTCGTCGATGTTTCGCGTGTTAAAAATCTGCAACGCTTCAACCGCGAGCGCGTCCTCGCGAATGCAGATGGGCTTGCGCGTCATCACCGCTGAAAGGGGCCGTCCCAGCACGTGGTCGTCGGCGGCCATGTGGCGGCGCAAGTCGCCGTCGGTGAAAACGCCGGCGAGTTTGCCGCGCTTGTCCACGACGCAGACGCTGCCCGACTTGGCGCGGGTCATCACGAGCAACGCCTCCTTCACGGAAATCGTTTGCGGAGCGACGGCGTTGCGCGCGCCGCTGCGCATAATGTCGCGCACCTGCAGGAGCAGCGCGCGGCCGATGGCGCCGGAGGGGTGGCGCTTGGCAAAGTCGTGTTTTTTGAAACCGCGCGCCTCAAGCACGGCCATCGCGAGTGCGTCACCGAGCACGAGCATCGCGGTGGTGCTGGCGGTCGGAGCGAGATTGAAAGGGCAGGCCTCCTTCGGAACGCGCACGTTCAGCACCACGTCGCTCAATCGGCCGAGCGCGGACTTCGGCGCGGCGGTCATCGCGATAATTTTCACCGTGAACCGCTTCAACGCGGGGAGCAAATTCACTAGCTCCTCCGTCTCGCCGGAGTAACTCAAAGCCAACACTACATCGCCGTCGCTCACGATGCCGAGGTCGCCGTGAAGGGCGTCCACGCTGTTCAATATCACGCTGGTGGAACCGGTGCTCGTGAGTGTGGCGGCCATCTTTTGGCCGATGTTTCCCGATTTGCCGATGCCGACGACGACGACTTTGCCGCGTTGGCGCAACGCCGCAGTAATGATCTCCACCGCTCTCTCGAACTCGCGGTCCAACCGCGCACGAACAGCGCGCAGACCGGCCAGTTCGATGTCGAACACTCTGCGGGCTTGGGCGAGATGGCTCATCAAATCAATCGGAGTTCGGGTACGAGCCGAGCACTTTCACGAACGTGCAATGCTTGCCGACCGCGGTGATGGCGCGCGCCACGCGGGGATCCTCGGCGTGCCCTTCGCAATCCACGAAGAAGAAATATTCCCACGCTTTCCGACGGCTCGGGCGCGACTCGATCTTGGTCATGTTCAGCTTCGCGCGCCGGAAAGGTGCGAGCGCTTGGTGGAGCGCGCCGACGTGATGATGGATGCTGAACATCAAGCTCGTGCGATCTTCGCCGGTAGGCGGCGCACACTTGCGGCCGAGCACGAGGAAGCGCGTGGCATTGACCGCACTGTCTTGAATGTCGGACTCGAGAATGTTGAGGCGATAACGCTCGGCGGCGAGCGCGCCAGCAATGGCGGCAGACCGGCGATCTTTCGCGGCGAGCTCAGCGGCGCGCGTGGTGGAGGAGGTCTCGACAATCTCGGCGTTGGGCAGATGGCGCTGCACCCACGCGCGGCATTGCGCGAAGGCCTGCGGATGCGTGTAGAGCTTTTTGATCTGCGTGCGCGTACCGCGGCTCATCAGGCAGTGCTGAATGGGCATCACGATCTGCGCGACGATTTTCAGATCGCTCTCCACGAACATATCGAGCGTGTGGTTGACGACGCCCTCGGTGGAATTCTCGATCGGCACCACCCCGTAGTCGGCCGTGTTCTTGGCGACCTCGGTGAAGACGTCGCCGATGGTTTTCTGCGCGGCGTAATTCAAGCTCGTGCCGAACCGGCGGATGGCCGCCTGATGCGTGTAAGTCGCCTCGGGCCCGAGGTAAGCGATGGTCAGCGTCTTCTCCAGCGAAAGTGCGCTCGACATCACTTCGCGGTAAATCGCACGGAGCGATTCGCTGGTGATGGGCCCCTTGTTCAGCCGCGCGAGTCGCTCGTGCACGGCGCGCTCGCGGTGCGGTGCGTAAATCTCTTCGCCCGCCTTGAGCTTGATGGCGCCAATCTCGAGCACGTGCTGCGTGCGCTCGTTCAACAGCGCGACAATCTTCGCGTCGAGTTGGTCAATCGCTTTGCGATGCTCCTGGAGGCTCATGGAAATCAGCCTTTGTTTTCACGCTCGGACACAGCCGCGGTCGGCGCGGCGGTCAGTTGGTTTATGTCGGCTTCGGCAAGCGCCTCGGGCGGCGCCGTGGCTAAGCCGGGATCAGCGGTGACGAGTGATTCGGGCTTCTGTACCTGGATGCGGCGCAACTCGTCGGCGGCCGGCATCTCTTCAAGTGAACGCAACCCGAAGTATTCGAGGAACTCCGGCGTGGTGCTGTAAAGCGAAGGGCGGCCGACGACTTCGGCTTTGCCGGATTGCTCGACGAGATCGCGCTCGAGCAACGTCTGCATCACGCCATCCACCGCGACGCCGCGAATCTGCTCAATCTCGGCGCGCGTGATCGGCTGGCGATACGCGATGATGGCGAGCGTCTCGAGCGCGGGCTGCGAGAGGCGCGTCGGGCGCTGCTTCTGGCCGACGAGCGTGCGAATCCACGGCGCGAATTCCGGCTGGCTCACGAACTGCCACGAGCCCGCCACGCAGACGAGTCGGTAGCTACGCGCGGCACGCTCGTGCTCGCCGGCGAGCTCTTCGAGCGCGGTGGCGATGGCCTCCTGCTTCGTCTTCTTGAGTGCGCGCGCGATCTCTTCCTCGGTCTGCTCGGCGGTCAGCGCGAACAGTTCCTGCAGCTCTTTCGGGCTCATCGGCTTCTGCGCCGAGAAGAGGACGGCTTCTAAAATGTTCTTCAGTTCCATTGTCAATTTGTTGCGGCTGGCGAAATATTTTCCGCGTTCTCCGTTGCGATGGGCGCGGCTGCGTCGGTCGCGGATTCAGCGAGCATCTCGGGCGGCGCGATGCGGATTTCAATCTCAGCAAAGGGCTCGGGTTGGTCGATGACCATCTGGCGCAAACGAATCAACTCGAGCATTGCGAGGAAGGTGACGATCACCTCGCCGCGCGTAGTGGCGGTCACGAACAGCTCGGAAAACTTCAGCACCGGCCGCGTCTGGATGAGCGTGAGGATGGACTCGATCTTCTCGCCGACGGTCCACTTGTCCTCGTAAACATCGCGTGCTTCCTGTGTCGTGAAGCGTTTGAGGATGGAGTTGACCGCGTTGACGAGGTCGAACACGGAGACCGGCGCGCGCGGTACGGGGCCGTCGGCTGCGAACTCGGGCTTGCCGGGCAGGCGCGGGTAGATGTGCTCCTGCGCGCTTTCGCGTTCCTGCAATTGCGCCGCGGCGTCCTTGAATTTCTTGTACTCGACGAGTCGGCGAATGAGTTCCCAGCGCGGGTCTTCCTCTTCCTCTTCGCCCTCGGCCACCACCTGTTGCTCGACGGGGAGTAGCTCGCGGCTCTTGATGTACATCAGCGTGGAAGCCATCACGAGAAACTCACCGGCAATATCGAGATCGAACACGCGCATCAGATCGATATACTCGATGAACTGCGTGGCGATCTTCGTGAGGTTCACCTGATGGATGTCCACCTCCTCCTTCTTCACGAGGTGGAGCAGCAGATCGAGCGGGCCCTCGAAGATCTCGAATTTGACTTTGTATTCCGACATGGCGCGCGCGGGAACGGTCCGCGAATCGCGGGCATTAAATGCGAGCACCACGCCTTTGGCAACGCCCAATGCGCGGCCGAACGGCCTTCGTTGAGATGGGCCACGATGGATTCTCCACGGTTGAAAATCCACGCGCGCCAGCGTAGGTAGCAGACGTGAAAATCATCACCGACGCGCGCTGCACGGAATACCACCAAGCCGGCCATCCCGAGCGGCCGCAGCGCGTGGCCAAAACGGTCGAGCGACTCAAAGCGCAAAAGGAGCTCGCGCTGGAATGGGCCGAACCGCTCGCCGTCGAGGACGCCGTGATTCTCCGCGCGCACACCATCGAGCATCTGCACCGCGTGGAAATCGCCTCCGAGCCGTTCGATGCCGATACGTTGAACCATCCGAAAATCGCCGAGCACGCGCGGCGTTCCATCGGCGGCGCATTGCACGCAATGAAACTCGCGCGCGAAGGCGGCCAAGCATTCAGTTTATTACGGCCGCCGGGCCACCACGCCACACGCGATCGCGTGATGGGTTTCTGCTACCTCAACTCCATCGCCATCGCCGTGCTCGCCGCACGCGCAGCCGGCGTGAAGCGCGTGGCCGTATTCGACTTCGACGTCCACCACGGCAACGGCACCGAGGCGATTCTCCACAAACAGGAAGGGTGCGCGTTCTTCTCGATCCACCAGTTCCCCGCGTATCCCGGCACGGGCGAGAAGAGCTTTGATAATTGCCACAACTACCCCGTCGCCCCGAGCGCGCCGCGTGAGACGTGGCGGAAAGCGGCGGAGAAAGCGCTGGCCGATTTGAAAGCGTTCAAGCCCGACCTCATCGGCGTGTCAGCCGGATTCGACGCCTACAAACGCGACCCGCTCTGCCAACAGCAGCTCGAGACGGAGGATTTCCAGTGGGTCGGCGAATCGCTGCGCAAACTCGGCACGCCGTTTTTCAGCGTGCTCGAAGGCGGCTACAGCAACGATCTGCCGGAAATCGTGCTGGCTTATCTGAAAGGCGTGGCAGGGAAGTGAGCGCCAGCTTCAGTGTTTCGCCCGGAACAGGATGACTTTCTTGTCGGTGCCTTCGACTTCGACGGAGTGGGTCTCGATGTCGGGGTCGTCTTTGATGGTGCTGTGCACGATGCGGCGGTCGAAAGCGCCCAGTGGTTCGAGTTCGACGACGTCGCCCCAGCGGCGGACTTTCTCGGCGGCTTCGAGGGCCTTCTTCACCAGCACGTCGCGGGATTGGGAGCGGTAGCCGCCGGCATCCACGGTCACTTTCGGCGTGGTTTTGTCCTTCTGGAAAAGGATGCGGTTGGTGATGTACTGGAGGTCGGAGAGGGTCTGGCCTTGGCGGCCGATGAGGCGGCCGGAGTCTTCGCACTGGATCTCGAGCAGCGGGCCATCATCGAGCAGTTGCTCGGTGATGGTGGCGTTGAAGCCGAGTTTCTGGAGCATCTCTTCGAGGATCGGGAGGGCGGGGCTGGACATAATTGGATTCGCGTTCGGCGTGCGTGGTGCGTTGACGGGGGCGAGACTATTTCTTCTTGGTCGTCGTGGCAACCGCATTACTGACGGGCGTGCCGGTTTTGGTGAGCTTCATCTGGACGATGGTGAGCAGGTTCTGGACGGTCCAGTAGAGCGTGAGGCCGGCGGAGAAGTTGTAGAGGAACACCATGAACATGAGCGGCATGTATTTCATGATCTTCTGCTGCATCGGGTCCATGCCCGGCGAAGGCGGCGTGATGCGGGCTTGCCAGACCATCGTGACGCCCATCAGCAGCGGCATCGGGTTGATGGGGAAACCGGCGAGGGTCGCCACGGTGTCGCCCTGCGAAAGGTCGCAAGCCCAGAGGAACTGCGCGCCGCGCAGCTCGATGGCGCTCTGGAGCATCGTGTAGAAGCCGAAGAACACGGGGATCTGCAGGAGCATCGGCAGGCAGCCGCCGAGCGGGCTGACTTTGTTCTCTTTCATGAACTCCATCAGCTTGAGGTTCATCTTGCGCGAGTCGTCCTTGTACTTCTCCTGAAGCGCCTTCATCTGCGGCTGCAGTTCGGCCATCCGCTTCATCGATTTCGTGCTCGCGTTGGTGAGCGGCCAGAAGACGAGCTTGATGATGATGGTGATAACCACGATGGCCCAGCCGTACGGCAAGCCCCATGCGGCGAGACCGTTCATCGAGAGGAGCAGCGCCTTCGCCACCCAGCCGAACCACGTGCCGAAGTTCATCACCTCGTCGAGGTTCAGTTTCAACTGATGCCCGAGACGCGCGATGGTGTTGTATTCCTTCGGGCCGGCGTAAAGCGTGAGCTGGTGCTCGAGCTTCTCGCCCGGCTTGAGAATGGTGGGCGCGTAGCTGAACGCCGCCTGATAACCGAACGGCTTGGCGTTCGCTTTCGGTTCCGCGGCCTTTTCGGCAACGGTCGGCTCGGGAAGATTCACCTGTCGCGCGACCAGATGCGGCGCGCCACCTTGCGGCACAGCGGTCATCGTGAAGAACTGGTTATACACCGCGCCCCACGCGGCGTTCGTGCCGGTGCTGACGAACTCGGTGCGCGGCGTTCCGGGGAAACAGCCGAGCGTGCGGTTGGCGAACCACGATTGATCCACCGTCTGCACCAGCTTGCCATCGCTCTGCATCAAGCCCATCAGCAGGCCGTCGTCGCGCAGGCTCATCGGCGTGGCCGTGCCGAGCACCCACTCGTGCGCCCCGACCGCGAGCGGCGTGGCGAGGGTGTTCTCGATGCGCACAACAGCGGCGAGTTGATAATTCGTGCCGACAGCGAACTCGTGCACGAGCTTCAAGCCGTTGGTTAAAGTCTTCTCCACGCGCAGTCCATTCGTCGTCGTGGTGAACGCGAAAGGCTGCGTGTCCAGCAACTCCGCCGCGCCTGTCAGCGCGAGCGCTGGCACGAGGGCGTGTGTGTTGAGCGAAGCGTAACCGGCGGTCTTTTGATTTTCCTTATCCTTCGCACGGCAGCCGACGTCGGCGGGGTACTTGAGCAACTCAACCTGCTTCAATCCGCCGCCATGCGAGGTGAAAGTGTAACGCACCCACTCATTCGTCAGCACCGCGGTCTGCTCGGGCGCATTCGGCTTGGCGATGATTGCGGCAACCGCGCCGTTCGTGACTACGACCGGCGGCTTCACGATCGTCGCATTTGTGGCCGGGCCGTTTGTGGCGGGTTGGTTGGTCGAGCCGGGTTGTGGCTCGGTGATGAGCGGGATCGCCTTCGGCGGGTACAGCTTGTTCACCAGCGGAAACCAGAGAACGAGCAGGATGACGGAGACGGCAACGACGATGATGGCTTTACGGTCCATTTGAAAAATGTGGAAAAATCAGCAGCGTGAATTCGCGCCGACGGGGAGCGGTTCGATTTTGAATCTGGAATCTGGAATCTCGGATTTCGGCGGCACGGGGTCGTGGCCGCAACCGCCCCATGGATGGCAGCGGCAGAGGCGTCGCGCTGCGAGCAGCGAACCGTTCCACGCGCCGTGGCGGGCGACGGATTCGATCGCGTAGGCCGAGCAGGTCGGCTCGAAACGGCAGAGACCGCGCGGGCTGAAAAGCGTCACGAGCACGGGCGACACCAGCCAGCGATAGAGCCGGATGGGCAGGACGAGCAGGTGTTGAACGATGTTCACGCGGTTGTCTTCAGCAGCTTCGCTTGTCGGAGCGCGGTCAGATAATCCTTCTCCACGCCCGTGAAATCTTTTCCTGTCAGCGAGGCCCGCGCGACAAGGATGACGTCGGCCGGTTCTCGCAGGTCGTGTTGATGGAGTCGGAAGCACTCGCGCAACAGGCGCCGGCAACGGCTGCGCACCACTGCATTGCCGAGCTTGCGTGTGGTAATCACCGCAAGGCGGCTCTGGCGATCCGCCGGTAATTCCATCCAGTTCACGATGAGGCAACCCTGGACAACGCGCCGACCCTTGGCTTTGAGGCGGGCGAAGTCGCGCCCCTGCTTGATACGCCGCGCACGCGGCAGAGTCAGCGGGGCGCGGGCGGACATATTAGACCGGCGTGAGGCGCTTGCGGCCCACGAGGCGGCGATTAGCGAGGGTCTTGCGGCCGCCCCGGGTCTTCATTCGGGCGCGGAAGCCGTGCTGGCGCACACGGCGAATCTTTGACGGTTGGTATTGGCGTTTCATATCTCAGCAAAAATTTACGTGGCCTTGCCACAAGTCCGTATTCCACGGAGCGGGCGAGCATACCAGTGGCGCAAGTCGTGTCAAGCGGACGAAGTCCCAATTGTGAAGCCCGCGTTACCGCCCCGCTGGAGGCTAGTCCGGCTTCGCACAACCGTGCTGGCGGAACCAAGCAACGCGCGTACACGGTGGCCGCGAGCAATCAACTCGTGAACCAAATTTGGGCGGATGAAGGCGGATGCGCCGGTGACGAAGCAGTTCATGGATGCGGTTAAATCACTTCCGCAATGAGCGGCGGCGGCTCGTACGGTTCTTCGCTGAAAGCAAATGCCGCGCGCAAACGCGTGGCGGCGGCTTCCGCTTCGGCGCGGGTGAGGGCGTGAACGCGACAGAGCAGGCTGCCGACGCCGAACGGCTCGCCCGGCTTGGCCAGCATATCCACGCCGACTGCGGGGTGGATGACGGATTCCTTCGTCATGCGGCCGCCGCCGAGATCGCGGACAACTTCGCCGATGATTCGCGCGTCGCAGCGAGTGACGAAACCTTCCTCCGACGTGATGACTTCGAGCACGACGGGCGCGGTGTGATCAAGTGCGAGCTCATGGCGGAAGGCATCGATGTCCCCTCCTTGTGCAGCGATCAGCTCGTCGAACTTCGCGCGTGGCGCGGCGGTGGCGAGGCATTGCAGCGCAGTCGCACGGGCTTTTTCCCAATCACCAGCCTTGCCGGTGAGCACGAGGAGATGCGCGGCGCAGTCCACGACGAGCTCCTGCAAATCATCCGGCCCGTAGCAATCGAGGCAGTGCGCGGCCTCTTTCACCTCGAGCCAGTTGCCGGCGCTGCGGCCGACCGGCGTGTCCATCGTGGTGAGCAGCGCGCGGGTTTTCACACCGCACTCGGCGGCGAGCTCGGTGATGCACCGAGCCAGTTCGCGCGCCTCCTCGCGGGTTCGCATGAAGGCGGCCGCGCCGAACTTCACATCCATCACGAGCGCGTCGAGGCCTTCGGCGAGTTTCTTGGAAAGGATGCTGGCGGTGATGAGCGGGATGCTCGGCACGGTGGCGGTGGCGTCGCGCAACGCGTAAAGTAGATTGTCGGCGGGAACCATCGTCGCGGTCTGACCGCCCATCGCGACGCCGATGGTTTGCACCTGCGTGACGAGGCGCGCGGGCGCGAGTTGTGTGGTGAAGCCGGGGATGGATTCGAGCTTGTCGAGCGTACCGCCGGTGATGCCGAGGCCGCGGCCGGAAATCATCGGCACGCGGAAACCGAGACAGGCGAGCAGCGGCGCGAGAACGAGCGAGACTTTGTCGCCGATGCCGCCGGTGGAATGCTTGTCCACGATGGGGCGCGGGTCGGCGGGAAATCGCAGCACGTCGCCCGAGTCGCGCATGGCGAGTGTGAACGCGCGGGTTTCCTCCGCATTCATCCCGCGGAAAAAGACGGCCATGAGAAAGGCGGCCATCTGGTAATCGGGAACCGCGCCGGCGGTGCAGGCGGCGACAATGTCGCGGAGTTGCGCGGGGGAAAGCGGACGGCCGTCACGCTTGGCTTCGATGAGCGGGAGCAGATTCATGCGCGCCTGAGACGCGCCACGCTAACCGTTGAAGCGCTTCGCCGCAATGGTGGCGTTGTGGCCGCCGAACCCGAAGGAGTTATTGAGGATGGCATTGATGGCCATCGGGCGCGCCTGGTTCGGCACGCAGTCGAGATCGCACTGCGGGTCGGGGTTTTCGTAATTGATGGTGGGCGGAGCGATCTGGTTCTGAATCGCCTTCGCGCAAATGGCCATCTCGATTGCGCCGGCCGCGCCGAGCATGTGGCCGGTCGCGCCTTTGGTGGAGCTGACGGCGAGTTTCTTGGCGTGTTCGCCGAAGACGCTCTTGATCGCCATCGTCTCGCAGACGTCGCCCTGCGGCGTGGAGGTGCCGTGGGCGTTGACGTAGGAAACCTCGTCGGGTCGCAGGCCGGCAGAGCGCAAGGCCATCTTCATGCAGCGCGCGGCACCTTCGCCTTCGGGCGAGGGGGCGGTGATATGATTGGCGTCGGCGGTATTTCCGTAGCCGACAATCTCGCAGTAGATACGCGCGCCGCGGGCTTTGGCGTGCTCCAATTCTTCAAGCGCGAGGACGCCGGCGCCTTCGCCCATCACGAAACCATCGCGCTGCAAATCGAATGGACGCGAGGAGCGCTTGGGCTCGTTGTTGCGTGTGCTGAGCGCTCGCATCGCGGCGAAACCGCTCATGCTCAACGGGACGATGGCGGCCTCGGTGCCACCGGCAAAAATCACATTCGCGTCGCCCATCTTGATGGTGCGCCATGCTTCGCCGAGCGCGTGGGTGCTGGTGGCGCAGGCGGAACAGGTGGCGACGTTCGGCCCGCGCAGCTTGTAGTACATCGAGAACATGCCGCTGGCCATGTTCAGGATGAGCATCGGAATCATGAACGGCGAGACGCGGCCGGGGCCCTTTTCCAACAACACCGAATGTTGCGCCTCGGTGGTCGAGAGACCGCCGATACCCGAGCCGATGAAGCAACCGATTTGGTCGCGATCCACTTTCTCGAGGTCAAGTCCGGAGTCCTGCAGTGCACGCCAACCGGCATACACGCCGAACTGCGTGAAGCGGTCGGTGCGGCGGATCTCTTTGGGCGAAGGGAATGCCGGCGTGGGATCGAAGCCTTTGATCTCCGCAGCGATTTGGCAATCGTAGTTGGAGACATCGAAATGCGTGATGCGGTCGATGCCGCACTGGCCTTCGAGGATGTTCTTCCAGAAGGTGTCAATCTCCGAGCCCAGCGCCGAGATGACGCCGATGCCTGTGACCACCACTCTGCGTTCCGTGCCTGCCATAAAATGATGGGGGCGGCTTGAGCTGACTTCAGTTCGTGCCGCCCCCGAAATCTGTGTCGACTACTTGGCGCTTCCCTCGACGTACCGGATCACGTCGCCGACGCTCTGAAGCTTCTCGGCTTCTGCGTCAGGGATTTCCTTGCCGAACTCTTCTTCCAGCGCCATCACCAACTCGACGGTGTCGAGGGAATCTGCACCCAAGTCCTCAATGAACTTGGCTTCCGGGGAAATCTGCTCCGGCTTCACGCCGAGCTGTTCCACGATGATGTGTTTGACGCGTTCTTCGATCGATTTTTCAGACATAAATATGGCCTAAAGCTCACTCGTCTCTACGCAAGCACCCTTGAAGCGTCAAGCGGCGAATCGTAAAATATTTCCTCAGTTTCCGCATCACGACATCACCATGCCGCCATCCACCGTGAGCACTTGGCCGGTGATGTAGCGCGCGCTGGGAGCGGCGAGGAAGAGCGCGGCGTTGGCGATGTCCTCCGGCTGGCCGAGCGTGCCGAGCGGGATGTGCTTGAGCAGTTCCGCCTTCATATCGTCTTTCAACGCCGCAGTCATGTCGGTCTCGATGAAGCCCGGCGCCAGCGCGTTCACCGTGACACCTCGGCTAGCCAACTCTTTCGCTGTCGCTTTCGTGAAGCCAATGAGGCCCGCCTTGCTTGCAGAATAGTTCGTCTGCCCCGCGTTGCCGATGAGGCCGATAACGGAGGCGATGTTAATAATCCGACCGCTCCGCTGCTTGATGAAAGCGCGCGCGAACGCTTTCGTGAAGAGGAACGCTCCCTTCAAATTCGTGTCCAGCACTGTGTCCCAATCTGCGTCGCTCATCCGCATCAGCAGACCGTCACGGGTCACGCCGGCGTTGTTCACGAGGATGTCCACGCGGCCGCACTCGGCCAGAATTTTCTCGCCCGCCGCTGCCACGCCAGCGGCATCCGACACGTCCACCGCGTGCGCCCACGCCTTGCGGCCGAGCGCGCGGATTTCACCGGCGACCTTTTCCGAGTTCTCCGCTGTGCGCGAGACGCAGACGACGTCCGCGCCTTCGGCGGCAAATTTCAAGGCAACGGCCCGGCCGATGCCGCGACCCGCGCCGGTGACGACTGCGATTTGATTGGCAAGCTGGCTCATAGTTGGATGCGGATTCTCGACAGAATTAATCGGATGAACAGAACTATCTTGGTGAACGTGGGCGCTTGGTGATTAACCGTTCAATGTCGCCACTGTCGCTTCGAGGCTGGCCGCGTCGCCCACGTTGAGCACCTGCGCGGTTTTATCGATGCGCTTCATGAAGCCGGTGAGCGCCGTGCCCGGCCCGAGCTCGATGAAGCGCGTGAAACCTTGCGCGAGCAGATAACGGACGGATTCCTCCCAACGCACCGACGACGTGACCTGTTCGACGAGGCGCTGATGAATCTCGCCGCAGGTCGCGTGCGGCTGGGCGGTGACGTTGGCGATGACCGGAACGGCGGGCAGGTTGAGCGGAATGGACGCAAGCGTCTCGCGCAATTTCGGTTGCGCGCTGGCCATCAGACGCGAGTGATACGCGCCCGCGACGGTGAGCGACAACGCGCGTTTCGCGCCGCGTGCTTTCGCGAGTTCGCAGGCTGCGGCGATTTTGTCCGCCTCGCCAGAGATCACGAGTTGACCCGGGCAATTGAGATTCGCCAGCTCCACGCCAGCTTCGGCGCAGACCGCGCGTGTCGGTTCCTCGTCGAGCCCGATGATCGCCGCCATGCCGCCGCGCGTCGCCTCGCACGCTTCCTGCATGAAGCGCCCGCGCTGGCGCACCACACGCAGGCCGTCCTCAAAACTCATCACGCCCGCCGCGGTGAGCGCTGTGAATTCGCCGAGCGACAGGCCGGCGGCGGCTTCGAACTTCAGCTGTGGCGCGCGTTCCTTGAGCAGTTGGAACGCGATCCAGCTCACGAGAAAAATCCCCGGCTGCGCGTTCTCGGTTTTCGTCAACTCGGACTCCGGCCCTTCGAAACAGACTTTGGACAAATCGTAGCTGAGCGCGGTGTTGGCCCGGTCAAAGAGTGTTTTGGCTGTGGGAAACTGCTCGGCCAGATCTTTGCCCATCCCGATGGTCTGCGCTCCTTGTCCGGCGAACAGCAATGCGGTCTTGCTCATAAACGGCGCGACTAAACACGAAGCATCCGCGTTGGGAAAGCCGAGAATTCGCTGCGGCGGTGGCCGGCGGTCGGCGCGCGGTCAGGGAAACTGGGTCTTGTCGTCGCACGGTTCAAGCCGCGCGATGGCACGCATCAACTCGTCGGCCGTGATTTGGTAGAGCTGTTTGAGCCGCTCTTTCGTGCAGGTTTTCGCCTCGTGACGCAACGCTGCAAAATCCATCGGTTCGCCGAATTTCACGGCGGCGTTCGTCGGTCGCGGAAACGTGATGTGCCGTCCGAAGCCTTCGAACATTCCGAAGACGCGCACGGGCACGACGGGCGCCGTGGATTTCAGGATGACGAGGCCGATGCCGGCGCGGGCGGATTGAATCTGTCCGTCGCGGGAGCGCGTGCCTTCCGGAAAAATGAGAATCGCGCTGCCGGCGCGCAGACGATCGAAGATCGTCTTCAGCCCTTTGCCGCCGCCGCCATCGCGGTCCACGGGGATGGAATTCCACGAGCGCAGAATCATGCCGCTGATCGGATGGTGGAAGAGCGATTCGCGCGCGAGGTAGCAGAGTTGGCGCGGCAGCGACGAGCCGATGAACGGCGGGTCAATGAAGCTGACGTGGTTCGATGCGAGGATGACCGGTCCGTTGCGCGGCACGCGTTCGCGGTGATAAATGCGCGCGTGGAAGTAGAGTCCGCACAAGGCACGGAAGGAGGCCCACGCGACCATGTAACTCAGATTCATGCGCGGCGAAATCCTCGCTGGTTCATCACTCGCCGGCCTTTTGCGAGGCGACCCGTTTCTGGATGCGGCGGCGGAGCATCTGCGGCAACGCCAGCCGAGCCCACGGCAGCCAACGGTATTTGTTCGGGATGAAAAGCTGCTCTTTGCGTGCGGTCATCGCGGCGAGAATTCGCGTGGCGCATTCCTCCGCGGGAACGGCGTCGCTCGTGTGGCTTCGGCGGGCTTCGCCCATCTTCGCGCCGGCCTCGCAGAAGGCGTGTGAGCGAAGTTCGGTGCCGGAGATCCAGCTCGGATAAACCGAGAGAATGCCGACGCCGCTGCCGTCGAGTTCCATCCGCAGGCTTTCGAGGAAGCCGTCGAGCGCATGTTTGGCGGCCGTGTAGCCGGTGTGCGCGGGCGCGCCGATCTTGGATTGCAGCGAGGCGACGGCGACGAAGAGGCCGCGGCTTTTGCGCAGGTGCGGCAGCGCGGGGTGCAGGCAATGAACCGCGCCGAGATAATTTACCTCGATGAGTTTCCGGAAGAACGAGAGGTCACGAATATCTTCGAACCGCGCCCACATGCTCACGCCGGCATTGGCGATGAGGCAATCGAGCGCGCCGAATTGGGCGACGGTTTCCGTGATGAGCCGCGCGCAATCTTCTGGGCGCGTCACGTCACCGGTGATGACGAGCGGCTCGGGGCCGCCGGTCGGCGCGACTTGCAGACAGAGCCGCGCGGTTTCGCGCAGGGCAGTTTCGTTGCGTGCGAAAAGCGCGAGTCGCGCGCCGGCGCGTGCGAGTTGCACGGCGAGTTCGCGTCCGAGTCCAGTTGAGGCGCCGGTGATGGCGATGGCTTTGCCGCCGAATATCATGATTTGCGAAAGGCGCGGATCGCGTCGGCGCTGAGGCCCCATTCAGCGACGGGATTTTTGCCGGGGAGAATCTTGCCAGGGTTCATGATGTTCTTCGGATCGAGGCCGGATTTGAGCGCGCGCACGGCGAGGAGACCGGTGGGCGAGAGGTCTTCTTCAATCCACGGCAGATGCTCGGTGCCGACGGCGTGGTGATGCGAGAGCGTGCCGCCGTATTTGAGGAAGGCATCCTCGGCGGCTTTCTTCACGTAGAGATATTGCTCAAGCTCGCGCCCGCGGTGCGGTGCGGCGCCGAAGGTGAAGTAGAGACTCGCGCCTGCGTGGTAGTTGTGGCTGACGTGGCAGCCGACCCACGGCGGGCTGCCGGTGTCGCGGATGGCTTGCGCGATGAACTCGCTGGCCTTCGCGTGGAGGTTGAGCAGATTGCTCCAAACGGTCGCGGTCTCGCTGACATCGGCCACGATGCCGCGGTCCATCACGAAATCGCGCAGGTGGGGAAAGTCGTATTTGCTCTTCTCGAACGAGCGGCCGGGGCTGTCGCCGAGACTGACGGCGCCGTGGCGGCGGTAGATGTCGTTCACCTCGGCGCGGCGTTGGCGGAAAGCGGCGGCCTCGCCTTCGAAGGCCGTGATCATCATGCAGCACTTGCTGAAATCGATGCCCTTCACGTGGCGCAGATACCATTTCATACCGTTCGCAATCCGCTGTTTGAAAGGTGTGGTGCGCTGCTTGAAAGCGAAGGAGAGCTGCGTTTTGAAAGGGTCGTTTAGCCGCGTGATCACGGGCATCAAATCGCGCCGCACACATTCGTGGGTGGCCGCCACGCCGCTTTCGAAATCAGGAAAAAGATAACCGTAATACGCCTTGCGCTCGGGCAAACGATGCACGCGCATCGTCGCTTCGGTGATGACGCCGAGGATGCCTTCGCTGCCGATGCAGAGATGGTTCACGTCGATGCCATTCGAGCATTTCGGCACGGTGCGAGTCACGATGGTGCCGCTGGGCGTGACCATCCGGAGCGACACGACCATGTCCTCGATCTTGCCGTACTTGTCGCTCTGCATTCCGGCCGAGCGCGTGGCGATCCAACCGCCGAGCGTGGAGTGCAGAAAGGAATCGGGAAAATGACCGAGCGTGATGCCGTGCGATTGCAACTGCGCCTCCATGTCGTCGCCGAGCGCGCCGGGTTGGAGCCGCGCCACGAGTGATTGCGAATCCACCTCGAGCACGCGGTTCATCCGGCCCATGTCGAGCGAGACAATCATTCGTCCGTGAACGTCTTTCGATTCGAGGCAGCCGGCGATGTTCGATCCGCCGCCGAACGGAATCAAAACAACCTCGTGTACGTGCGCGGCGGTGACGAGGGTGACGATATCCGCCTCGCTCTCGGGATACACGACGAGGTCGGGCGCGTGGCTTACGAGGCCGCGGCGCAAACGCCAGAGGTCGCGGAAACTTTTGCCGGCGGAGTGGACGAGCCGCTCCATTTTGTCGTCACGGAACTGGTCGGGCTTGAGCGCGCGGCGGACGTCGGCGAGAAACGGCTCGTGCCGTTTCATCGCGGGGAGTTGGATGCTTTCGAAGGTGACCGGCGGCGTCATCTCCGGTTCGGTGATGCCGAGTTGTCCCGCGAGATAAGGCCAGACGCCGGGGCGGTCGGAAAGGTCGAAGGAGACGCCTTCTTCACCCCAACCCCACCACTTCATATGTTTCACCTCAGCGGACATTCGTCTGTTCTGTTGCAAGTTGCCGCAGGCGAAGAGCCAGCTCATCGGTCATCTTCGCGTAAGTCTGGCGGTCGTTTTGCCCTTCGGCCTGCGTCTTGTCGAGAAAATCGGCGGGGATGATTGGCGCGCCGACGCGCATCGTGAGGCGCGTGGGTCGGGCGAAAATCACGCCCTTGGGCCACGCTCGGAACGTGCCATCGATGTGAACGGGGACGATCGGAATGCCGAGCTCGAAGGCGATCATCGCCGCGCCTTTCTTGATCGATTGCAACTCGCCGGTCACCGAGCGCGTCCCTTCGGGATACATGATGAGGCAGCGGTCGCCGTCCCGGATGAACTGCTGGGAGATGCGGAGCACCTCGGCGATGGCGTGGCGGCTGGCTCTGCGCTCGGTGGGGATGAGGTTCATCAGGCGCGGCAGAAAACCTTTCCGCTTTTTGTTCTCAAAAAAGTAATCCTTCGCCGCGAGCATTGCGCAATGGTTGAAGGGCAATCCGGAACCGGTCATCAACACCGCGCTGTCCATATGGCTGCAATGGTTGCTGCAGAGGAGGAAGGGCGGCTTGGGCAAACGCTCGCGGCCGATGACGGTGAGCGGACACCAGAGTTGGAAGACGCTGGCGCTGAAGGCGCTGAAAACTGCTCGAAGGCCGCGCTCGCCAAGGCTCGGCGGCACGAGATTAAACTCCGCGGCATCTGCCGCGTTCCCGCCATGCGGCGCTTCGAGCAGGTGCTTGATGGCCGCCACTTACTTTCTCCCGAATTTGGCGTGAGAGGCCGCGAACTCGTTGCTGAGGATGGCGCCCATCAATGAAATCTCGAGCGCCAACGCGGCGGCGCAGATGATCTCGGCGAGTTTCTTCGACGAATCCGGCTCGCCGGTGCAGCCGAGCAGCTTGAGATTGTTCTGCTGCTGTAGCAGGCGTGTGGCGCCGCCGATGGTGCCGACGGTGATGGACGACATCGAGAGCGTGCCGTGCAGATTTTCCCCGCACCGCTCGAAGGTGGTGATGCCGACCGCGTTCTCCGCCACGCACGCGACATCTTGTCCGGTGGCGAGATAAATTGCGGCGAGCGCGTTGGCGACGTGGAGATTGAAACCGAGCACGCCGGCGAGCTGCGAGCTGATCTGTTTGTCAGTCGTGGATTGAACAATGTCGTCCACGCTGACGCGCAGCACTTTTTTCAACAACCGCTCCGGCACCATGAAGCTGGCGATGACGTGGTGGCCGCGCCCGTGCAGCAGCGTGCGGTGCGTGGGATTCTTGTCGCCGCAGAAGTTGCTTTCCACAAGGTAACGCACGGGGGCGAGATGCTGCACCTCGCCGAGAATCCAGCGGCAGGCCTTATCGGTGCTGATCGTCACCATGTTCTGCCCGGCGGCTTCGCCGGTACTGTAAACGAAGTCGAGGATGACGCGGTTGTGCGCGGGATATTTGTCGATGCGCAGCAGCCGGCCGTGGCGCGTGGTCGATTCCGCCGCGGCCTTGATCTCGGAGAAATGCAGATTGATCCAGTCGATGAACTTCATCGACTGCGTCACGTCGCTGAAGATGAACACCGGCGCGCGCGAAATCTCCTGCTTGAAGTGGCGCGTGGTGATACCGCCGGCGAGGTGCGTGAGATAGCAGCCGCGCGTCATCGAGAACGAGAGCGTGCCTTCCACCGTACAGAGCGGCACGTAGAAATCGCCCTTCGCGAACGAGCCGGCGATCTTCAGCGGGCCCGCGACGGACATCGGGATTCCTACGTAGCCGACGTGGTTCTCGATCAGTCCTTGCAACTTTTCCGGCTCGTCGAAAACGCCGGAAGAGATGGTCACGCCGGTCCGTTTCGCGAGCCAGTCGCGGCGCAGGCTTGAATCTTCTTTCGTGTAGCCGCGCGGCGGGGTGAGCTTGGCGCTGCCGTTATCGGCGGGATGCGCGCCATTGGAAACAGTCGCGCCGTTGCCGTTTAATTTGGCTGGCGTCGCCGCTGATGAAACAACTCGAGTGGCTGACCTCATATTCCGTTCGGGTAAAGGTTACGTAACTTTCGCGCGCACACTACGTGGGCGTTGCGGGTTGTTCCAGCACATTCCCGTCACCGCCATATCTATCGAGTCCAACTCCGCGTGCAAAAAAGCATTGCGGCTTTGCGCCCCGCGCCTCTAGCCTTCTCGCCTGTTTTATGTCGAACAAGACCTACCAGCACGTTCTCAATCTTTGGAATGACGCCGACGCCGCCAAGCTCTCCGGCGTGGACCGCCTCGTTTATCGCTCGAACAAGCTCGGCGCCGACCAGCGCGTGACGAATACCGGCGGTGGTAACACCTCCTCCAAGCTCGCGGAGAAGGATCCTCTCACGGGCGAGTCCGTGACCGTGCTTTGGGTGAAAGGCTCCGGCGGCGATCTTCGCACCAGTGCGCGCGAGAACTTCTCCTCGCTCTATCAGGACAAGCTGGTTGCGTTGCAGAAGATTTACGCCGCGCGCGCCGACAAGGGCCTCAAGTCGGCCGCCGAGGACGACATGGTGGCGATGTATAACCACACCACGTTCAATCTTAACCCGCGCGCGTCCTCCATCGACACGCCCCTCCACAGCTTCATCCCCGCGAAGTTCGTGGATCACATGCACCCGAACGCCATCATCGCCATCGCCGCGTCGGCGCGGTGCGTGGAACTCACGAAGGAGATCTTCGGCGGCTCGATGGAATACGTGCCCTGGATGCGCCCCGGCTTCGAACTCGGTCTCGCGATGCAGGAGATTTGCCGCAAGAATCCGAAGTCCAACGCCATTATGATGGGCCAGCACGGCTTCATCTCGTGGGACGCTGACGACAAAGCCTGCTATCTCGTCACGCTCGATTACATCGAGAAAGCCTCCGCCTACGTTGAGCAGAAGTATGCCGCGAAAGGCGGCGACGCGCAGGCCTTCGGCGGCGCGAAGTTCGAGACGCTCGCGCAGGAGAAACGCAACGCGGCCTTCGCAGCGATCCTCCCGTGGCTGCGCGGACAGGTGTCGCAGCAGAAGCGTTTCATCGGCACGGTGCAGGACGACGAGAAGATTCTCCGTTTCGTGAATTCGAAGGACGCCCCGCGCCTCGCCGAACTCGGCACGAGTTGTCCCGACCATTTCCTGCGCACGAAAATCAAGCCGCTCTACGTGGATTGGAATCCGCAGACCCAGGACCTCTCCGCGCTCAAGTCCAAGCTCGCCGCCGGTCTCGAGCAGTATCGCAAGGACTACGCCGCGTATTACAACAAGTGCAAGCACGCGAACTCGCCCGCGATGCGCGACGCGAACCCGACCGTCATTTTGATTCCCGGTTGCGGCATGATCGCGTGGGGCAAAGACAAATCCGAGTCGCGCGTCACCGCCGAGTTTTACAACTGCGCCGTCGAAGTGATGCGCGGCGCGGAGGCCATCGACAAATACATCGCGCTCCCGCAGCAGGAGGCGTTCGACATCGAGTATTGGCTGCTTGAAGAAGCGAAGCTCAAGCGGATGCCTGCCGAGAAAGAACTCGCCCGGCAGGTCGTCGTCGTCATCGGCGCCGCCTCCGGCATCGGCAAAGAGACCGCCCACCGTGTCGCCAGAGAAGGCGCCCACGTCGTCTGCGTGGATATGAAGATCGAGGCCGCGCAGGCCACGGCGAAAGAGATCACCGACAAACTCGGCCACGGCATCGGCGTCGCCGGCAGCGGGCTTTCCGGTTGCGGTCCGGCCCTCGGCCTCGCTTGCAACATCACCGATCGCGCCAGCGTCCGCGCCATGTTGGATCAAGTCGCGCTCGCCTACGGCGGGTTCGATTCCATCTGCGTCACCGCCGGCGTCTTCTGGCCGAGCGACACCACCGGCCACATCCCCGACGACAAGTGGGCCTTCACTTTCGGCGTCAATGTCACCGGCGGTTACATCGTCGGCGACGAAGCCGCGCGCACGTGGAAAGAGCAGGGGTTGCGCGGCAGCCTCGTTCTCACCACCAGCGCCAACGCCGTCGTCGCCAAGAAAGGCAGTGTCGCCTACGACTGTTCCAAGGCCGCCGCGAACCACCTCGTGCGCGAGATGGCGATTGAGCTTTCGCCCCTCGTCCGCGTGAACGGCGTCGCCCCCGCGACCGTCGTGCAAGGCTCCGCGATGTTCCCGCGTGACCGCGTCATCGGCTCGCTCGCGAAATACAACATCCCCTACACCGAGACCGAGGATGACGATTCCCTGCGCGGCAAACTCGCGCGGTTCTACGCCGAGCGCACCCTCACCAAGAACCCCATCACCCCCGCTGACCAAGCCGAGGCGTTCTTCCTGCTGCTCACCCAGCGGCTCTCGAAGACCACCGGCCAGATCATCCCCGTGGACGGCGGCCTTGCCGACGGCTTCATGCGCTGAGGCGCGGACGGAAGTAAATTGCTCCGAGAAGAGGCACGGAGATGAGCCGGACAACCTCACCTCGTGGCGTGATGATGCGCCCTGCCCACAACGCCTGCGCCCGCTCGAAATTCATCCCGTACTTGGCCTTGTTGGCCGCATTCTTCTTCGGATCGAACTCGAACCAGACAGGGGAACGGCGGTTTACTTCAAACTAGCCGCCAATCCTAAAAAGGACAGAAAAGTATATTTACAGCCCCTCCTAAAAGTCGACGGCTCTCCCTGAGGGAGAGATGATAACCTTGACCGCTGCTCGTGAACTCACGCGCTCGGCAAGATGATTGCCAGCACCGTCGTGGGTCGCTAGATTTTCTGGGATGCACACCTCCTTCGCCACAGGTCTCACCAAGATTGTTGTCGGCATCGTGCTCGGATTGGCTGGGGTTGTTCTCGCCACGGCAGCGGATTGGCCGCAGTTCCGGGGGCCGACAGGATTGGGATTTACGGACGAGAAGAATCTGCCGGTGACGTGGGGCGGCAAGGAAAAGGAGAATGTCCTCTGGCAAGCCGCGCTGAATGGTTCGGGTCACGCCAGCCCGATCGTCTCGGGCGACGCGGTGTTTGTCTGCACGGTGGCGTGGCCGCCGGATTCGGGCGCGCGCGAGAAGGTGATGCCGGCGCATCACGTGACGCGCTATCGCGTCACCGATGGCAAAGCGATGTGGAACACACAGGTGCCGCCGGGGCCGTGGTTGCGAAATGATTTCCGCAGCGGGCCGGGCGGTGGTTACGCCGCGCCCACACCGGCGACGGATGGCAAGCGTGTGTATTGCCTCTTCGCGTCGTCGGTGCTCGCGGCGCTGGATTTCGACGGCAAGATCGTGTGGCGAAAGGAAATCATTCCGCACACGTTCGACGTGACGATTGGCGCCAGCCCGGTGCTGTTCGGCGACACAGTGCTGGTGCTCTGTTC
>CAMASG010000033.1 GCA_945860945.1 Akkermansia muciniphila | reverse complement strand
GGCCGTGCGGGAATTCCTTAAAACGAACAAGCGCTTCGTCGTGGATAAAGACATCGAAGCCAAGCTGCTCATCACTGTCGCGCCTGATGGCTGGCTGAAGTGTGTGGAGGATTGATCGTGGAACGCATCCCCGTCGCCGGCCCGTGGATTAGCGCAAAGGAGATTGCCTACGTCACCGATGCGGTGACGAATGCGTGGTACGATCAGGCGGGTTTTTACCATCAGCGCTTCGAACGCGCGTTCGCCGAATACGTCGGCATGCGGCACGCGGTGGCATTGCCTTCCTGCACCTCAGCCATCCACCTCGCGCTGTGCGCACTGGACGTGGGTCGCGGCGACGAAGTGATCGTGCCGGATGTGACGTGGATCGCTTCGGCCGCACCCATCAACTACGTGGGCGCGACGACGGTCTTCGCCGACATTGATCCGCGCACATGGTGCCTCTCGGCTGAAGCGTTTGAGCAGTGCATCACGCCGCGGACGAAAGCGGTAATTCCTGTGGATCTTTACGGCAGCGTACCGGATTGGTCGGCCATTCGGCGAATCGCCGGACGGCACGGCATCGCTGTCATCGAGGATGCCGCCGAGGCGGTCGGCTCCGAGTATCGAGGCCACAAGGCCGGCAGTCTGGGCGACGTGGGCGTGTTCAGCTTTCACGGTTCAAAGACGCTGACCACCGGCGAGGGCGGAATGCTCGTGACCGATCGCGATGATTTGCTGGCGCGCGTGCTCACGCTGCGCGACCACGGCCGTCCGCCGGGCGACAAGCTCTTCTTCAACACGGAGGTGGCTTATAAATACAAGATGAGCGCGCTGCAGGCGGCGCTGGGCCTAGCGCAACTCGAGCGCGTGGAGGAATTGATCACGCGGAAGCGCGAGATCTTTGCGTGGTATCAAGAGGAGTTGGACGGTGTCTCCGGTGTGGTATTGAACGCCGAGCCGGCGGGCACGCTGAATAGCTATTGGATGATTACGGCGATGTGGGAGGAAAGATTTGATTTGCGGAAGGAGCAGGTGATGGAGCGGTTGAGCGCGTCGGGGATCGATTCGCGCCCGTTCTTCTATCCGCTGAGCAGCCTGCCAGCTTATGAGAATTTGCCCCAAGCCGTGGCGGCCCGCGCACGAAACGCGGTGGGTTACTCGATTAGCCCGCGCGCGGTGAACCTGCCCTCGGCCCTCTGTCTCACGCGCGAGCAAGTCCGCCGCGTGTGCGTTGAGTTCAAGGCGTTGTTCCGTTCGGCGTCGTGATATGAGCCGGCTGATCACGGTCATCCCAGTTTACAACGGCGCACGTCATCTCGGCGCGACACTCGAGGCCGTGGCCCGCCAAACCGTGCGGCCCGACCGCGTGATCGTGCAGGACAATTGCTCAACGGACGGGACGAGGCAGGTCTTCGAGCCATTCGCCAAGCTCGGTTTCGAGTGGCATCAGAACGAGCGGAACATCGGTGGCACGGCTAACTTCAACCGCGCTCTCATGTTCGCGCGCGAAACTGATTATCTCCATCTCATACCGCACGACGATTTAATCAAACCGCGCTTTTATGAGCGTCTGTTTTCGGCGATGGAGTCGGCGTCCGCGCCCGCCTTCGGCTACTCGGCCTATGAGGTGATTGGTGACGATGGTCAATTGGTGGCAGATGGCGATTTGGCCTGTCCGTTTCCAGTGACTGCCACTGGGCTGGCGCGCGAAGTGTCGCAGGTTCGATTTCTGAAATGGCAGGCGGATCTGAAAACCATTTGCCTGCCTGCCGTGCTGATGAAAACGGGCAGCCGTCCATTGCCGGTCGAGTTTTCCTTCGATTACATCCAAGCGGCCGACGCGGTTTTTTATGCTGAATTGGCTGCGCGCGGCTATCGCGTCTTTGAGGTGACCGAATCTTTGTGCCAGTACCGTCGGCACGCCGCGGCTTACACCAGTTCCAACCAGCGCGCGCCGGGCGCCGTGGTCGCAGATGAGTGGAAGGCGATGCTCGCCATCGGCCGGTTGATCGCGCAAAGCGGTCCAGCGAGTTGGTTCTGGCGGCAACGTCAACAATGTCTTCTCGCCGCGCGGTCGGTAGTGAAGGCGCGATCGCTTGGAGATCCCGCGGTGAGGGAAGACACTCGGCAAGCCGTGTTCCAGTGCGTCGGCCAACTGCGCTGGGCGCTGGGTTATTTGGCGGTTGCCGCGCGCGATTGCCTCCGTAAAGTGAGATCCGGAAACCACAATTGATGCGATGCAAGCGATGAAACCTTCAACCAACAGCAACGGGTTGCGGTACGGAATACTGGCGTTGCTGATGTTAGTTGCCGTCGTGCTTCTCTTGTTCCGAACTGGATTCGATTCTGGCCGCGTGCTCTTCGCCAACGACGCGCCGTTGGGCGTGATTCAGTCGCACGCGTTCGACAAGCAGCTTGGTTGGGCTTACTGGCAAGACCTCAACTGGGTCGGTGGCGAACAACCCTCCGCCGCGCCAAACGCCACCACTGGCCTCTTCCGAAGTGCGCTGGCTCTTTCTGGGAAGAATGGTCCAGTGACATTCGCAAACTGGTACACGCCGGCCGCGCTGGTGCTGCTTGGCCTTTCGGCGTGGTTGTTTTTCCGGCAACTCAAATTCAGCCCCGCAGTGTGCCTGCTGGGCGCTCTCGCGGCGGCATTGAACGGAGATTTGTTTTCCTACGCGTGCTGGGGGTTGCCATCCGTCGCGCTCACCGCCGCGGCGGCATTCGCTGCAATGGCTGTATTGCAAAGTGGCTTCGCAGGACGGACGTGGGCGAAGGCCGTGCTTGCAGGCGTGATTGTCGGCCTCGGCGTGTTGGAAGCGTACGATGTCGGGGCGTTGTTCAGCCTGCTCGTCGCGGTGTTCGCTCTTTGCGCGCATCTCGTGCAAAGCGATGCGGCGGAGAAAACGGAACGGAAGTTCGCCCGCGGCGCGGTCACGGTAGCCGTGATTGCGCTCGTCGCCGCAGTGATGGCCGCGCACGCGCTGAATGGTTTGATCAGCACGCAGGTGAAGGGCGTGGCGATTCTGCAGACGACTCCGGAGAACAAGCAGGAGCGTTGGGATTGGGCGACGCAATGGAGCTTGCCGAAGGTCGAGGCGCTGCGGGTGCTGGTGCCGGGGCTGTTCGGTTATCGGATGGATTCGCCGGACGGCGGTGACTACTGGGGCGCGGTCGGCCAGCAACCGGGTTGGGAACAGCATCACCAAGGCCTCGCGCGCCACTCCGGTTACGGGCCGTACGCCGGTTTGCTCGTGGCACTCGCGGCGCTCTGGGCTGCGGCGCAATCGCTGCGCGCAAAGGGTAGTCCGTTCGGCGAAGTCGAGCGGCGGATGATTTGGTTCTGGGCGACGGTGGCGTTCGTGTCGCTGCTGTTATCGTTCGGTCGGCACATGCCGTTTTACCAACTCATCTTTCCGCTGCCGTTCTTCAGCAGCATCCGCAACCCGGTCAAGTTTCTGCATCTCTTCAGCGTGGCGGCGGTGATTCTCGCCGCTTACGGACTGCAAGGTTTGTGGCGGATGCATGTGGAATCGGCTAAGGAAAGCAGCGGTTCGTTGCTCGAATCGTTCCGTCGCTGGTGGGCGAGCGCGGCGGAGTTCGATCGTCGTTGTGCGATTGCTTTAGCCGCGTTGGTTCCGACCGCCCTGTTTCTCTGGCTGCTCTACAGCAGCTCGTTCAAAACGTTGCAGAAGCACCTCGCCGAGCAACTCGGATTCGAGCCGCCGCACGCGCAATCCATCGCGCAGTTCAGCGTGAACGAAGTCGGCTGGGCGGTGCTCTTCCTCGCGCTGACCGTGACGGCGCTGCTGGCGTTGATGAGCGGCTGGTTCGCGGGACGCCGTGCGAAGTGGATTGCTGTGGCGCTCGGCCTCGTGCTCGTCGCGGATCTCGCGCGCGGCAACGCGCCGTACATCGTCTATTACAATTATCCGTACAAGTACGCGACGAACTCCATTCTCGATTTCCTGCGCCAGAAACCGCACGAGCAGCGCGTGATCGGCCTGCCGATGCCGATTGAGCAGCATCTGATCCAACTGCGGGCGGCGCAGCTCCAGCGCGATCGCAGCGCCGAATGGCTCAACAAACTCGGCGAGCAATTCTCCGCTCTGCACAATGTCTATCGCATCGAGTGGGCGCAGCATCATTTCCAGTATTATGGAATTCAGTCGCTCGACGTCGTGCAGGAACCGCGCGCGATGGCCGACAACCAAGCCTACCGCGCCGCGCTGCGCACGAACCTCGCGCGGATGTGGGAGCTGACCAACACGCGCTGGATGCTCGGCGTGAGCGGAAACCTCATCGACGATTTGAATCAACTGCTCGATCCAACTCAGCGCCGGTTTCGTCTGCACACGGCGTTCGATCTCGAGCCGAAGCCGGCGCGCTTGATTCCTGATCGCGTCGGATTGGAAGACGTCACGGTCGTGCCGCGCACGAACGGATTGTGCGGGCTCATCGAATTCACTGGCGCATTGCCGCGCGCGAAACTGTTCACCCACTGGGAGGTTGCTGGCGACGATCAAGCCACGCTGCAGAAGCTGGTCTCGCCCGCGTTCAACCCGCACCAGACGGTGCTGGTGAGCGGTGAAGTGCCCGCGCCCACTGCCCGTGCGACGAACGCGCCGGCGGGGACGGTGACGTTCGAGAGCTATGATCCGAAGTGGATTGTCCTGCGTGCGAAGGCCGAGGTGCCGTCCGTGCTGCTGCTGAACGACAAGCATCATCCGGAGTGGAAGGTGCTCGTGGACGGCCAGCCGGCGCCGCTGTTGCGCGCGAATTATCTGATGCGTGGTGTGCATCTGCCGGCCGGCGAGCACAAGGTCGAGTTTCTTTTTCAGCCGCGCACGCCGAGTCTTTACCTGAGCTTCGCTGGACTCGCGCTCGGCGTGGGCGTGGGACTTTATCTTCTGGTGACGCGGCGGAAAGAAGTGTGAGCCGCGCGATCGGCGTGCGGTTTCAAAGGCCGCTGGGGTGATCGAGGAAACTCCACGGCACGCGGAACTTTTTCGCCAAGTGTCCCGCCAGCGCCTTCACGCCGAACGTCTCCGTCGCGTAATGGCCGGCGTAAAAGACGTTCACGCCCAACTCTTCGGCTAGCGCAAAGGTCCAGTGCGGGCCTTCGCCGGTGATGAATGTATCCACCCCTTCGCTCGCGGCGAGTTTGAGCTGGCTACCCGCGCCGCCGGTCACCACGCCGATACGTCGGCAGATCTTTGGTCCACCCGGTAGCAGCTTCGGCTTTGCGCCGAGCGCGCCGGTGAGATACGCGGCGAGTTGGTCGCGTGCGATGTTTGTTTGAGTCTGAAAACCGAGGTGCTGGTTCTTGTCGTGGAAGAAGGGCTTGAGCCGCTTGAAAGCGAGCGCGGCGCAAAGTTGCGCGTTATTGCCAAGTTTCGGATGCATATCGAGCGGCAGATGGGAGCTGTACACGGCGAGGTTGTGGCGAATGAGCAGGTCGAGCAACTCGCGGCGCTTGCCGGTCCACGGATGCGACGGCTCCCAGAAAAGGCCGTGATGAACGATGAGTAAATCAGCGTGCGCGGCGATGGCGAGGCGGACGGTGGCGAGGCTGGCGTCCACGGCGGCGGCGATGCGCGTGATGCGGCCGTCGTTCTCGACTTGCAGACCGTTCGCTGCGCCGTCGTAGTCGTGAACCTCGGATGTGCGCAGCAGTTGATCGCAGTGGTGAACGATGCTGGCGAGGTCGGCGGTTGCCATGCGGAGAGTGAAATCGTTTTGTCCGTGCGTGGCAAGGCGGCGGTGGGGAATGGGAAGGGAAACGGAGGGGCGAGGTGTGCGCAACTTTTCCAAACGGCTTGTTGAAATCGTTGCGCGCAGTCCTATAGTGCGGCTGTTTTATAAATAGACGAAACGGACGATGAGCAACACGAACGAGAGTAGCGCCTGGACGGCAGAGCAAGCCCGCAGCCTTTACAACATTGACCGTTGGGGCATTGGCTATTTCGACATTAATGAGCACGGCGAGGTGATTGCGCGGCCGCAGCAGGAGGCCGGCGCGAGCGTTGAGATCAGCGATGTCATCGAGGAAGCGCGCAGTCGCGGCTTGAAGTTTCCGCTGCTCATCCGATTTCAGGATATTCTCCGGCACCGTGTGGAGGCGATCAACAAAGCCTTTCGCGGAGCGATCGCGGAGTTCAATTATCAAGGCCAGTATCGCGGCGTGTTCCCAATCAAGGTGAACCAGCTTCGCGAGGTGGTGGAGGAGATTCTCGACGCGGGCAAGCCGTTCAACTACGGCCTCGAGGTTGGCAGCAAGCCGGAGATTTTCGCCGCGCTGGCGCTGCACGCGGAAGCGGAGAGTCTGATCATCTGCAACGGTTACAAGGACGCTAGCTTCATCCGGATGGCGCTGATGGGCATCAAGCTTGGCAAGCGCGTTATCATGGTGGTGGAAAAGATTGAAGAGCTGAAGCAGATCATCGCCGTCTCGCGCCAGTTCGGCGTGGAACCGCTCATCGGTATCCGCGCGCGGCTGATGAGCAAGAGCGCGGGCAAGTGGGCCGAGAGCGGTGGCGAGAACGCGAAGTTCGGCCTCAGCACCGTCGAGTTACTCGCGGCGTGCGAGTTGCTGCGCGTGGAGAAACTCGAGCATTGTTTTAAGCTGCTGCACTTCCATATCGGTTCGCAGGTGCCGGACATTCTCACGGTGACGAAGGCGGTGCAGGAGGCGTCCCGTTTCTACGCGAAGCTGTGCAAGATGGGTTTCCCGCTCGAGTACCTCGACGTGGGCGGCGGCCTCGGCGTGGATTACGACGGCAGCCGTTCGGCCTTCGACAGCTCGACGAATTACACGTTGCAGGAATACGCCAACGACGTCGTCCACTACATCGGCGAGGTCTGCAATGCCGAAGGCGTGGCGCATCCGCATATCGTCAGCGAGAGCGGTCGCGCGACCGTGGCGCATCACAGCGTGCTGGTGACCGAGGTGTTCGGCTCCATCACGAAGGATCAGTCAGCGGAGTTCCTCAAGTTCGGCGAGCAGGAGCATCCGCTGGTGAAGGATATGCTCCGCCTTCGCGAGAAGCTTCCCAAGGCCAATAAACGCACCGCTTACCACGACGCCCTCGAGCGCAAGGAAGAGGCGCACAATATGTTCACGCTCGGCCTGCTTGGTCTTGAAGAGAAGGCCAAAGTGGAGGCGCTCTATTGGGAGATCAGCCGCGAAGTGGTCCAGCATTATCGCGGCCGCGCCGTGATTCCCGAGGAGGTCAAGAAGCTCGAGGACAGCCTCAGCGATCAATACGTGTGCAACTTCTCCGTGTTCCAATCGCTGCTCGACCACTGGGCGCTCGGCCAGCTTTTTCCGGTCATGCCGCTGAGTCGGCATCTCGAGAAACCGACGCGCGAAGGGACGCTGGTGGATATCACCTGCGACTCCGACGGTGAGATCAGTAAGTTCGTGGATCTTCGCGACGTGCGCGACACGCTTCCACTTCATCCTCTGCGCCAGACCGAGAATGGTCAGCAGGAGCCGTACTACCTCGGCTTCTTTCTCGTCGGCGCTTATCAGGACATCATGGGCGATCTCCACAATCTTTTCGGCCGCGTGAACGAAGTCCATGTCTTCCTCGATCCCGACGAGCCGACCGGCTACTACATCGAGGAGGTTATCGAGGGCGACACCATCATTCACTCACTCACCTCCGTGCAGTATGATGAGAACGAGCTCAAGCGACTGATGAAGGGTCAGATTGATGCCGCCATCAAAGCCGACAAGATGAAGCCCTCCGAGGGAATGCGCCTGCTCGACGACTACGAGCGTGGGCTCAAGGATTACACCTACCTCACCTTCTGACCCCGCTGATGGCCGCTTCGCTCCACCCCGGCTTGATGCCCTCTCTGCGCGATCTTGTGCGCGGACTGACGCTGATCTTCTGGGTGATGCCGCTCGCGCTTCTCGCCTGCGTGCAAGGCGCGGTGACTGACTGGCTGCGGCCGTTCGGGCCGTTCCCTCCGGTGATCACCACTGGATTGCTCCTGCTCGCGTTGCATTTCATATCGTGCTTCCAGCCGCAGGAACGTGTCTGGCAACACGCGCTCGATCGCGCGAAAATCTTGGCCATCGTGAACATCGGTTTCGTGCCGTTTCTCTACTGGTTCCGTCGCGTGCCGGACGAGCCGACGTTCTACTGGGCCGTCGCGCTCCTCTCGATTTTCGGCCTCGTTTTTCTCTGCAATCTGAACCTCGTTCTCCAGCGGCTTGTCGCCATGTTGCCGGATGAAATCCTCCGTTCCGATGTCCGCTTTCTCACGAGGCTCAACCTCGGCCTCACGATCTTTGTGATGATTGCGTTGGGTGTTTATTACGTCAGCGCACAGCTTGCCGAGAATCGTCCGTCGCCGAACATTTTCATCGCCGTCGCGCAGGCCTTCACCGAAGCACGCCGCTGGATGCTTCTGCTCCTCGTGCTGCTGCCCGTCGCCGTCACGATGAGCCTGTTGTGGAAGACGAAGGAAACGGTGATGAAGAGCGTTTTCAGCCAACCCGCGGCCGCGCCCGTGGAAACGCCGTCGAATTATTAAGACGCCGGTTTCACGGCCACGACGCGCACCTCGTGCTCGGGATCGAGCAGATTGGCGAGTCGGCGGATGACGCGGTAGCCGCACTCGCCCAACCGCAGTCGCGCCGCCCAGCGCGAGGCGAACCGGTCGAACCGGAACACCGCCACTTCGCTGCGGCGCAGTTGAAAGCCCGCCACCACGACGAGGTTCCCGAGCGTCTGCACATTCCACGAGTAGAGATGGTGATTCGGCTCGGTGGGATTGTGTCGCTGATAACGCGCCTCGCTCTCGAACGGCACGAAGAGCAGCAGCGTGCCGCCCGGCCGCAGCACACGGCGCAGTTCGTGCAGCACCGCCATCGGCGATTCCACGTGCTCGAGCGTGTGATGGCAGATCGCCACGTCCACCGAGCCATCCTTCACTTCACTTGAATCCGTGATGAACTCGATGCCGTGTTCGCGGACCGTGGGCGCGAGAAAATCCGACACGTCGCAGCCGATGCGTCGGGCGCATTTCAACGCCGCGAGATTCCAGCCCGATCCGACGCCGTATTCGAAAACCACGTCCGTCTCGCGGATGTGTGGCGCGAGTTTGCGCGCGCGATGCGGCGCCACCCAGAGATACGCCTCGGGCGGGATGCCGCGTTTCACCGCGTGATAATGGCGGCCGGCGTCGCCCTGATAATGTTGTTCCGCGGCGGGGTTGCTCATATCAGTGGACCAACCGATACCAGTTGTCGCGCTGGCGCGGCTCGTGGCCGAGGTCGCGGATGAGCCGCTGCATGTCGTCCACGCCCATGCGGAACGTCGTCCCCGCCGCGCTCACCACGTTCTCCTCAATCATGATGCTGCCCAAATCATTCGCGCCATACTTGAGCGCGATCTGGCCGATCTCCTGTCCCTGCGTGACCCACGAGCTTTGCACGCTCGGGATGTTGTCGAGATAGATTCGGCTCAAGGCCTGTGTGCGAAGATATTCGTGCGCACCGACCGTTGGCGCTTTCAACACCGCGTTGTCCGGTTGGAATGTCCAGCAGATGAAGGCCGTGAACGCGCCGCCTTTCAGCGTGCCGGTCTCCAATGCGTGCGCGAACGCGGCGGCGGTTTCGAGCGGCGAGTTGTGTGCTTCAAGTTTACCCGCGCTCGCGAGCCGTTGCAGCGACACGTCCTGCTGCGCGCGCACCACCTCGAGATGTTCGATGCGTTCCTCCACCGTTTCCACGTGGCCGAACATCATGGTCGCCGTGCTGGCGAGGCCGAGCGCGTGCGCGGTGTCCATCACGCCCATCCACTGCGCGGTGTTCGCCTTGAGCGGCGCGATACGATTGCGCACGCGATCCACGAGAATCTCGCCCCCGCCACCCGGCAACGAGCCGAGACCTGCCGCGACGAAATCTTTGAGCACTTGTTCCACCGGCTCGTTGAAAAATTCGCTGAATGCCACGAACTCACTCGGCGAAAATCCGTGCACGTTCACCTGCGGGAACTTCGCTTTGATGTGCGCGAGCAGATCGAGATACCACTGCTTCGTCAGCTTCGGGTGATGCCCGCCCTGCATGAGGATCTGCGTGCCGCCGAGCGCGAGCGTCTCCTCGATCTTGCGGTCCATCTCCTCGTGCGTGATGACGTAGGAATCGGCGTCCTTCTCGCTCCGCCAGAACGCGCAGAACTTGCAATAGACGTTGCAGACGTTCGTGTAGTTGACGTTTCGATCAACGATGTAGGTGATGATGTCGCCGCCGCGGCCGCCATGGGCCGCCGCGCGCGCGAACTGCCGGCGACGGTCGGCCAGCGCGCCCAGTTCCTCCAGCGGCAAGGCGTAGAGCTGCCGAGCCTCGGTGGCATCGATGCGCCCGCCGTCCCAGATCTTCTGGAGCAACGTGTCGAGTGACGCGTTGTAAATCACATCTGAAGCCTACCGCCAACACGTCAGTACGCCAAGCCTGTTGCGGCTGGAAGAATCACGCCACGTAGTTTGGCTCGAAGAGGGTCTCGGCACCGTGTTTGCCGAGCAACTCGATGAACTTCGCGAGGCCGCGTTTCTCGGCGTCGCCGAGGTCGTAGCGGATGTGGCCGCCGAGGTAGGCGCGGCGGAAGGCGCGGTCGAATTCGCGCCGTCTCTCGACGATCTCGGCGAGGTGGGCGAGGCCGCTGGTCTTCGCGTCGCGGAGGGTTTTGCGAAGAGCTTCGGTGTGCCGTTCGCGGCGCAAGGCCCAGACGGCATACACGAAGGGCAGACCGGTGAACGCGTGCCACGCTTTGCCAAGATCCCAAATGGTGTACTGAGGGTGCGAGGCGCGAAGGAAGGTGATGGCGGGGTCGCCGATGAGCAGGACGGCGTCGCGTTCGTGGGCGTCCTCGTAATGGGCGAGCGGGATGAAAGTGGGATGGTGGCCGCGCTCGGCGAGGAGGACGCGGAGAAGATTCACGCTGGTGAGGGACGCGGTGTCGCAATGCACCGTGGTGATCTGGTCGAGGGGGAGGCGGTGGGCGAGGAAGACGCTTTTCACCTCGCCGTGGGAAGCGATGGCAATGCCGTCGAGCACATCGTAACCGTCGTGGAAAAGAGCTTCGGTGATGCTGACGAGCGCGGCATCGAGCTCATTGGCGCGAAGTTTCTCGGCGAGGAGCGCGGGGGGCGCGAGCATCACTTCGTCCTCGAGGCCGTAGGTGAGCGGCGCGGCATTGAGATAAGGGACGGAGCCGACGCGCGGCATGCGCAGGGCCGGCTCCTTGAGGTTCGGGACGGCGGACTCGGGCTTGATCTTCGATTTATGCCAGAAATGAGCCAGCCTCTCCTCCGCCGGAGCGGGCGAGATCGAGCTTTCGCGCAGACGTTCGTCGAGCGGTTTCATCCGGTGGCGAGATTACCTTCCAACAGCTTTGAACGGAGCAAAGATTGTGCCGGAAGAACCGTTCCATCAGTGGGCGTTGCGACATCCCACACCTTCACTGGCTCGTAGAACGTGTCGCGTTGGACGGGGATCCGCCCCGTCTCGCGAATCGCCTTCACCAACTCGGCCTCGGTCTGGAGCTGCGGGGACTTCGCGCCGGCCATGTGGAAGATGTGCTCCTCGACGATCGTGCCGTGCAAATCGTCCGCGCCGTAGCTGAGCGCGACTTGCGCGAGCTTGAGTCCCATGCCGACCCAGTAGGCGGTGATGTGATCGAAGTTGTCGAGATAGAGCCGGCTCACCGCGAGCGTGCGAAGCTGGTCGAAACCGGTCGGCGACGTGTTCACGGGGATGCCGTTGTTCTCGGGCTGATAGGGCAGGGGAATGAAGCCAGTGAACCCGCGCGTCTCATCCTGCAACCCGCGCAGTTGCCGCAAATGATCCACGCGATCGGCGAGCGTCTCGACGTGGCCGTACAGCATCGTACACGTGCTGCGCCCGCCGAGCCTGTGCCACGTGCGATGCACATCGAGGTATTCCTCGCCGCTTTCCTTGCCGCGCGCAATCTGCTCGCGCACTTCCTTGCGAAAGATTTCCGCGCCACCACCCGTGAGCGAGGCGAGGCCGGCGGCCTTGAGTTCAATCAGCGTTTGCTCCGCCGACTTTTTCGAGAGCCATGCGAGATGCAGGATTTCAATCGCCGTGAAGCACTTCAACTGTAGCCGCGGATCGAGCGCTTTCAGCGCTTGGAGAAAATCCACGTAATAGCTGAACGGCAGCGACGGATGCAACCCGCCCACGATGTGCAACTCCGTGATGCCGAGCGCGAGCGCCTCGCGCGCCTTCTGCACGATCTGCTCCGTCGTGAGTTGGAAGCCGTCCGCGTCGCGTTTCTTGCGCGCGAACGAGCAGAACTGGCACGAGAGAATGCAGTAGTTCGAGTAGTTGATGTAGCGGTTGAGGATGTAGCTGGCGCGGTTGCCGACCTTCCGCTGCCGCGCGAAATCCGCCAGCGCACCCACCGCGTTGATATCCTTGCTCTCGAAGAGCCGCAGCGCATCGTCGTCGGAAAGGCGCACGCCAGCGGCGACCTTTTCGTAAAGATCGCGCAGCGTGCTGTGTTGAAGGAGAAAGCTCATCGCGCGGTTCTATTTCGGGGCGACGCGGAAGTTCGGGAAGATGATTTCCGTGAGTGTCACGGCGAGGAAAACCATGCTGATGACGGCGTTCAGGCGGAAGAAGGCGGTCTGTACCCAGTTCAGACTGCGCCGCCGCGCGAGCCAGTGCTCGAACCCGAGGCAGATCATGATGACCGCCATGCCGACCCAGTAGGAGAGCTTGAACCCCGCCAGCACGCCGAAGGCGACCAGCAACCCGACCATCACGAAGTGCGCCATCATCGCGGCTTGCAGGGCGTTGTGCGGTCCCCAGCGCACGACGAGCGAGTGCAGTCCGTGCGTCCGGTCGAACTCGTAGTCCTGAATCGCGTAGATGATGTCGAAACCGAACAGCCAGAAGATGACCGTGGCGGCGAGCAGTAGTGGCAGTACTGCGCTGTGTCGGATCGGCCAGCCGGAGCCGGCCACCACCGGCCAGAAATCGAAGCCGCCCTTCACCGCCAGCCACGCGCCGATCGGCGCGAGCGCGAGCGCGATGCCGAGATAGATGTGTGTGAAGTCGGTGAAGCGTTTCGTGAGCGAGTAGAAGCAGACGAGGAATAGCGCGATCGGCGAAAGATAAAAGCAAAGCGGGTTGAGGAACCACGATGCGGCCACGAGCCCGGCTCCGCTCAAGACGCAGAGTGTCCACGCGCTCGCGAGCGAGATTTGGCCGGCGGGCAGATGCCGTGCGGCGGTGCGCGGATTGAGCGCGTCGAACCTACGGTCCACGATACGGTTGAAGGCCATCGCGCAGGTGCGTGCGCAGGCCATCGCGGCGAGGATGAGACCGAAGGTGCGCCAACCGGGCCAGCCGCGGACGTCACGTGCGGCCACGGCCATCGCCGCGAGCGCGAACGGCAGCGCGAAAATCGTGTGCGAGAGCTTCACGAACTCAGCCCACTTGCGAAGGGTCGAAATCATCTCAGCCGAAAATAAACGCAAAGGCGCGGAGACGCAGAGAGAAATCTTTGCTGCCTCGCGCCGTGGGGGCTTTGCGTGGAGTGTTCAATCCGTGTTTCATCCGTGGCTAAAGTTACTCCAGTTCCTCCTGCCAGCGAGGGGCGAGCTTGTTCGGCACGCCGAGGTGGTCGAGCACGCGGCTCACGACCGTGTCGGCGACGTCGGCGAGGGTCATCGGGTTTGTGTAGAACGAAGGGTTGGCCGGCAGGATGGTCGCGCCCGCGAGTAGTAGCAGTTCGAAATTCTTCACGTGAATGAGGCTCAGCGGCGTCTCGCGCGGCACGAGGATGAGCTTGCGCTTTTCTTTGAGGCAGACGTCGGCGGCGCGCAGGAGCACATCCTCGCTGTAACCGTGGGCGATACGGCCGAGCGTGCCCATCGTGCAGGGGATGATGACCATCGCGTCGGGCGGATTGGAGCCGCTCGCGAAGGGGGCGTTCATGCTTTTGAGCGCGTGCTGGCGCGCGCCTTCGGGCAGACGGAGGCCGCCGGGCAATTCACCGGCGATGACTTGATGCGCGTAGTTGCTGAGCACGACGTGGATTTCGTGCTCGCGCGAATCGAGGTTGTCGAGCAACCGCTGGGCGTAGAGAGCGCCGGTGGCGCCGGTGATGGCAACGAAGATTTTCACGTGAATCTGGCTCGCCCGTGCGAACCGCGCTGCGATAATGTCCGCGCGTCGGCGTCGGGGCAAGGTGTTAAAAAGGGTTGCCAGTCCGGTGGCGAATCGGTTACAGACTGCGGCCCAAGGTGGTTTGAGTCCTGAACTCCGGCTTGTTTTGTCAGGCCGTTTTTGCTATCAAACAAGTGGTGCGTAACTGGAAGGAATTTCTTTCGGCGTTCGTGCTCTGCGCGGTTATCGCCGCGTGCGAGTCCACGCCGACGCATCGTCCACCCATCACCATCCTGCCGCCGCAACCGCGCCCGGTCATCGTTTATCCGCCGCCCCAGCCGCAGACGAATCCGCCGGCCGTTGTTCGTCCGCCGCAACCGCCGCCATTTGTCGTCACGCCTCCGAGACCGCAACCGCCGAAGCCGCCCGTGTTGCCGCCGCCGGCTTACAGCACGGTCATTGCCGGCGCGCAGTGGGTTTCGCTCGAGGCGTGGGGACTGGCGCAGGGCCGCGCGCAGTTCGCCCGCATCGGTGCCGAGAGCGATTGGACGCATCGGTTGCAGGTGCACGATACGACGTTCGAATTGAAGGCCGATAGCCGCGTGGTGCTCTGCGAAGGCTCGCAGCTCTGGCTCGGCTATGCGCCGAAGCTGATGAAGGGTCACATTTACGTGCACCCGCTCGACATCCAGAAAAACCTCGCGCCGATTCTCGCGGGTCTGCCGAAGACGCATCGCGTGGTGGTGATTGATCCCGGCCACGGTGGCGAGAATCGCGGCACGCAGAGCGTTTTCAACAAGGCTTACGAGAAGGAATACACCCTCGATTGGGCGCTGCGCCTCAAGCCGCTGCTCGAGGCAAAAGGTTGGAAGGTGTATCTCACGCGTTCGCGTGATACCACGATGTCCCTCACTGAGCGCGTCGCGTTCGCAGACAAAATGAAGGCGCACATTTTCATCAGCCTGCACTTCAACTCCGCCGGTCCCGAGCACACCGGCGTGGAGACGTATTGCATCACGCCGGTTGGGATGGCGTCGCACATGGGCCGTGGCGCGGACGACGACACGCGCACGGCTCTACCGAATAACGCGCATGATGTCCCGAACATCCAATATGCTTCGCGCGTGCACAATGCGATGATCGGCCACGTCGGGATGACCGACCGCGGCGTGCGTCGTGTGCGGTTCATGGCCGTGCTTAAAGGCCAGAAACGCCCCGCAGTGCTGCTCGAGGGCGGCTATCTTTCCAACCCCGAAGAGGCGCGTCTCGTCGCGATGCCGGAGTATCGGCAGAAGCTCGCCGAGGGTGTCGCGAAGGCGTTGCCCTGAGCCTCGCTATGTCTGACGCGCCCACAGTCATCGTCACCGGCGGCGCGGGCTTCATCGGATCCCACCTCGTCGAACGCCTTCTCAAGGATGGCAAGTCCGTGATCGTCATCGACGATTGCTCGACCGGTTCGTGGAAGAATCTTCAAGGCTTCCATCCGAATCCGCGGCTGCGCGTCGTGCGTGGGAAAGTTTCCGAATGCCACGAGTTCGGCAGCTTTGCTGCGGGCGCAGAAGCGATTTACCATCTCGCCGCCGCGGTGGGTGTGGAGTTGGTCGTGAACCATCTCGTGCAGACGCTGCGCACGAATCTGCGCGAGACCGAGGTGGTGCTCGATGTAGCCTCGCGCTACGGCGTGCCGGTGCTCATCACCTCCTCCTCCGAGGTGTACGGCAAGAGCAACAAGGAATCGTTCGAGGAAGGCGACGACCTGCTGATCGGCCCGCCGCATTTCGGCCGCTGGGGTTACGCTTGCTCGAAGTTGATGGATGAATTTCTCGGCCTCGCTTACGCGAAGGAGCAGGAATTGCCCGCGCGAGTCGTGCGGCTTTTCAACACCGTCGGCCCACGACAGACCGGCCAGTACGGAATGGTGCTGCCGCGTTTCATTGCCGCGGCCAAAGCGGGCACGCCCATCCGCGTCTTCGGTGATGGCCGCCAGTCGCGCTGTTTCTGCGATGTGCAGGATGTAGTCGAGGCGTTGACGCGCTTGATGAACTGCCCTGCTGCACGCGGTGAAGTGTTCAACGTCGGCAATGACGAGGAGATCACCATACTGCGGTTGGCCGAGATAGTGAGGGAGACGCTCGGCTCGAAATCGACGATTGAGTTTGTGCCGTACAAGGATGCTTACGGGCCGAACTTCGAGGAGATGCAGCGTCGTCGGCCTTCGATTGCCAAGCTCGCGCGCGTGACTGGCTTCCGTCCCGGGACGACGCTTGCCGAGACGATTCGGCGCACGGCTGCCGCGGTGTAGTGCGCGCGGTTTCCCGCCGCGTCATAAAATCACCAACTCACCGGCGCGGAGAGTTTCGCCCCGAACTTGTTCGTGTAAAAAAGCTGCCGGTGCGCCGCGCCGTATTCGTGGACGAGGCGGGTGATCTTCACATCGAAGCAGCAGTAGCGCGCGATTTCCATCAGCTTCTCCGTTGCCGCCTCGGCTTTGTCGGTGGCCTTCAACTGCTCGTGCTCGCGCCACCAGCGTAGCGCCTGCATTCCGTCGCCGGTCTTTTCCACACCGAGCGAGGCCGTCGCGACGGCATCGAGCGAGATACGGTGCTTGAGAGCCTTTTGCAGCTCCAGCATCAGATCGAGCGACGGGATTTGCTCGGCGTCGAAAAATGGATCGTAACCTTGCAACACCGCGTAATCGAAGCGCTCGTGGTTGAAGCCGACCACCAGATCCGCGCGGCGCAATTCGTCGATGATCCGCGGCACTTCGTTTTCGCCGTAGATGCGGTAGCCACCGCGCTGCGTGCTGTAAGTCACGCCGATACTCATGCCCATCTTCGGGATGTTGCCCCAGCCACCCACGTCGTCGGCGGAGCGCTGGGTTTCCAAGTCGAAGTAAACGATGTTTTTCATCGGCGCGTGATGATGTGGGTCGGCTTGCCGAAGATGCTCTCGGCGGATTCGAGGATGGCCTCGCTCAAGGTGGGGTGGGCGAAAATCGTTTCGGTGAGCTGCTGCGCGGTGGCGCCGAGACGCACGGCGAGCGTGACTTGCCCGATCAATTCAGCGGCGTGACCGCCGAAGATGTGGCCGCCGAGCAACCGGCCGGTATTCGCGTCGGCGATCAACTTCACGAAGCCCTCCGTCTCGCCCATCGCGAGCGCTTTGCCGATGGCGGCGAAAGGGAATCGGCCCACGCGCACGCTGATGCCGCGCCGCGAGGCTTCCTCCTCGGTTAGCCCGATGGTGGCGATTTCGGGATGCGTGAAAACGCACGCGGGCACGGCGTCGTAGTCCATCGGCTGGCGCGCCGCACCGGTTTTCGTGGCGAGAAGGTTCTCCACCACGATGCGGCCCTGCGCGCTCGCGACGTGGGCGAGGGACATTTTGCCGGTGACATCGCCGATGGCGTAGATGCCGGGCGCGCTGGTTTCCATGAACTCGTTCACGCCGATGGCGCGGCTCTGGAGATTCACACCGGCGCGGTCGAGGCCGAGGTTCTCCGTGTTCGCCACGCGACCGACGGAGACGAGCAGTTTGCTTCCGCACAGCATTTGACCATCGGTGAGCTGGGCCTCCGCGCCGTCCGCCGTGGCGACGGCCTGCGCGACGCGGGCATTGAGCAGAAGGTTGATGCCGGATTTCTTGAACGAGCGTTCGAGCCATTGACCGAGCTCTTTGTCCATGTTCGGTAGCAGGCGCTCGCAAGATTCGATAATTGTGACTTTGCTGCCGAGCCCAGCGAAGATGCTGGCGAACTCGCAGCCGATGTAGCCGCCGCCAATGATGAGCAACTCGGTGGGCAACTCGGCGAGAGCGAGGAGGTCGTCGCTATTCAGAATGTGGATGCCGTCACGGCGGGCGATGGACAAATCTGCCGGACGCGAACCGGTGGCGAGCAGGATGGCGGCGGGTTTGGCAATGACAGCGGTGACGTTGCCTGCGGCATCGCGCACTTCGATTTCATCCGGAGAACGAAACGCGGCGCGGCCGTTGAAGATGGTGACGTGGTTTTTATCCAGCAGCGTCTTCACGGCGTTGCCGAGTTGTTGGACGACTTTTTGGCGGCGAGCGATGAGAGCGGTGAGCTGAACCTCGGCTTGAACGACGTTCACACCCCAGTGCTGCGCGGCGCGGGCTTGGCGAAGCAGGCCGACACTGGCGATCATCGTCTTGGTCGGGATGCAGCCGGTGTGGAGGCAGACGCCGCCGAGGTGTTTCTCCTCGATGAGCGCGACGCGGAGGCCGTGGTGCGCGGCGCGGATGGCGGAGACGTAGCCGCCGGGGCCGGCACCGATGATGGCCAAATCGAATCGCTCGTCGCTCATACCCCGGGGACTTTAAGGGCGCGGTGAGGCGTGACGGAAGCAAAAGCTATTCACGCGCCCGTATTATCGGCTTTGCACGGGGCGTCCGGTTGGCTAATGTCCGCGGCCAATCAGTCGGCCGCACGCGCGTCCGGCACCTGTTATGCGGGATAAGAACGATTCAGCCAACAGCCCCAGCGCGGAACCGCCTCCGCTGCGGATTTATTTTTTCCCGAACCTGCTCACGGCGGGCAACCTCTTCTGTGGCTTCCTCGCGCTGACGAAGATTGTCGAGGCCGACCCGACGAATCCGGAGACCTTCGGAAAAACGATCACGGCGGCGCTGTTTCTCATCCTGCTGGCCTGCGTCTTCGATTTGTTCGACGGGCGCGTGGCGCGCTGGGGCGGCTACGAAAGCCCGTTCGGGCGCGAGTTCGATTCGCTGGCGGACGTGGTGTCGTTTGGTGTGGTGCCGGCGTTTTTGGTGCATCGGGTGGTGCTGCGCGAGCTGTTCGATCCAACCATTGGCCTCGGGCCATTCAAGGGATATCCGGAGATCGGTTGGTTCATCGCGTCAATCTTCCTCATCTGCGGTGCACTTCGGTTGGCGCGGTTCAACTGTCTGGCCGACCAACCGGACCCGAGCGGCGGCAAAGAATTCCTCGGCTGTCCGATCCCGATGGCAGCAGGCGCTGTGGCCTCGATCACGCTGTTTCTGATTTGGCTCGAGCAGAAGAACTTCGCGGCGGGAAACTGGCGTTACGTGCTGCCGTTTCTGATGATTTTCCTCTCGTTCCTGATGGTGAGCAAGGTGCGCTACCCGACGTTCAAGAAGTTCGATTGGCGATCGCAAGGCAAGATGGTGAAGCTGCTGATCGGCACGCTCATCATCGGCCTCTTCATCATGGCGTGGGAGAAACTGATGCCGCTGGTATTGCCCGTGCTTTTCCTCGGCTATCTCATTTACGGATTCGTCCGGCCGTTCCTCTCGCGGCAGACGCGGCGCGACATTGAGGAGGACGAAGTAGAGGAGCCGTCGCCCGGCCGCGGTGAGCGTTGAGACGTTGAAGCGATGAGCGACTATCCGCTGCTGCAACCACTGTTCACTGGCGTGGCCGCGGGGCTGCTGGTTTCCATCCCAGTCGGCCCAATCAATCTCACGGTGATCAACGAAGGGGCGCTGCACGGGTTTCGCCGCGCGATGTTGATTGGCCTCGGCGCGGTGGCGATGGAGACCATCTACTGTTGGCTCGGCTTCGCGGGTTTCTCGGGCTTCCTCGATCAGCCGCTCTGGCGTGCGGCGCTGGAGTTGGTGAGCTTTTTGCTGATGATCTGGCTCGGCTTCAAATATCTCTTTGTGCGGATAGCCGCGCCGCCGTCCCGCGCGGAGCTGATTGGTGAAAAAATCGAGCAGCGGCTCGAGAAGGAAATCGAGCAACGGCTGCACTTTCACACGTCGTTCCTCACCGGTTTCCTGCGCGTGCTGGCGAATCCGGCGGTGATTTTGCTTTGGATCACGCTCGCGGGAAACTTCATCAGTCGCGCGTGGGTCGACCCGAATTGGACGAGCAAGTCGCTCTGCATCAGCGGCGTTGCGATTGGTTGCACGGCGTGGTTCGCGGGGTTGAGCTACGGGGCGTCGCTTGGTCACCAGCGCGTCTCTGACCTCGCGCTCGTGCGGTTGGCGCGCGTATCCGGCGCGTTGCTGCTCGGGTTCGCGTCGTATATCGGCTACAAGCTCGTGCTGGTGTTGGCGCAGAACCCCGAGATGCTTGAGATGATCCGTCGACTGAACGTGCCGCGGCAGTAAAGAGAGATTCAATCCCGCCGCGGTTTTACGCCGCGAGGAATTTCCGCAGATACTTCAACGCCACGACGAGGTCGTTCGGCCACGGCACGGCGATATCCACCGGTTGGCTCGTCACGGGATGGGTGAAGTGCAGTTCCGAAGCGTGCAGCGTCACGCGGTCGAGCAGCGGTCTTTCCAGACGGCCGGCTCTGAGACGATAATCGCGCTTGAGCGAGGAGAGCAGTAGCTGCGAACCGCCGTAGAGCGTGTCGCCCACGATGGGCAGACCGGAGTTTTGGAGGTGGACGCGAATCTGATGGGGACGGTTGGTGTGCGGCATGCACTTCAAAAGCGTGTAGCCGCGGAAACGTTCGAGCACTTCGAAAAGGGTCACAGCCTTCTTGCCGGTTCTTGGATCCACGCAAACCTCGCCGGGTTGGAACGCATGCGGCCCGAGCTTCGCGGCGACTTTCAGCTGACTCTCACGAGGCGAACCACGAACGAGCGCGAGATACACCTTGCTGGAATTCTCGATGCCGAACTGGTCGGCGAGCGAGATGAGCGCGGGCTTATCCTTCGCGAGCAGAAGGGCACCGCTGGTCTCGAAGTCGAGCCGATGCGTATTGGCGAGGTAGGTGATGTTCCGCGAGGTAGCCCATTTCGCGCCGCGGGCGATGTCCGCGTGCAGCAGATTCATCAGGCTCGGTCGCTCGCAGTCATCGCGGTCGGGCGAAGTGAGCAGGCGCGTCGGCTTGTCGAGCGCGAGCAAATGGGCGTCCTCGTGGACGATGGGAACCTCCCAGAACTCTTGGTTCGCGGGAGAGGAAAGCTTGATGACGCTGGTCACTGGCTACTCGCTACTGGCGGGTGCTCTTACTTTGCCGGCAGCTTTGGCGGCGCTCAGTTCGGCCCGCAATTGTTTCACCAAATCTTCTTCCTGCTTGCGGAACCATTCGCGCGTGGCGGCGCGTTCAGCGAAGCGGCGGTAAGTGTCGATGAACTTCGGCAACTCGTCCTTCAACTTCTCGGCGGCGACCGGCGAGCGTGATTTGAGGTGGAGAATGAAACCGCCGTTCTGGCCTTCGATGAACGGGCCAGTTTTGCCCGGCGTGAGGCTCGCGGCGGCGGAGAGCAATTCGGTGAGATCGACGCGGCCGGCGAGCGCAGGCAGCGTATCGGTGTCGGCGGAGAAGGCCGGCAGCGCTTCAAACTTCACTTTCGCAGCGGCTGTTGCAGCGGCGAAATCCTTGCCCTGCGCGAAGGCATTCGTGAGCGCGGCGTGCACGACGCGGCCGCTGATGCGGGCGAGATCGCGCGATTGCGTTTCGGCGAAATGTTTCTTCACCTCATCGCGCGTCTTGTTGGTGAGCTTCTCGAAAGCGGGCAGATAGCTCGGCTCGGTGCCAAGCATCGCGAAGAAGTGGATACCATCGGAGCCGGGCAACGGTTCGGTGAGCGGCTCGGACTCGGTGAGGCGGAAAGCCCGAGCGGCTTTGTCGGCGGCGATTTGGAATCGGACGGCGATCTCGTGCTCGGCGAGCGTGACGACCTCGACGGCAGGCGCGTTGGTCGTGGTCGCAGCGGTTTTCCAGAGGTTCGTGGCGCGGAGCGGTTCTTGCGCGAAGAGTTTTTCGGCGTAGCCATTGGCGCTCGCGCGGGCGAGCTCGAAGGCCTGCGCTTTGCGGAAATCCTCGCGGATGAGCAGCTTGATGGCGTTGGTGCTCATCGCTGTGCCATTGGCGTCCTTGAACTGGCTCGGGTTCACGCGCTTGAAAATGTCGTCCACCTGCGAGGTGAGGTTGGTGAGGCGCAGATCGGCGGCGGCGAGGAAATTCGAGTTGGCGAAAACGAGATGGGCGAGTCGGCGCTTCTCCGGTTCGCGATAGAGTGCGCCTTGGTTCGTGTAGAACTGGGGCAGGGGGGCGAAGTTGGTGACGGAGGCGGTGAAGTTGGTGGCTGGGAAGAAAAAGGCCTCGGTGAGAATCTGCTCGTGCTGGCGGCGGAAGACCGGCTCGGCGAGTCGCGCGGGTGAGAGGCGGCCGGCGAGGCCGTTCAGTTCGGCGAGGTGCATCGTCGCGAGATCATTCTGCACGTAGCGGTGGAAATCATCCTCGCTCAAACGATAGCGGCCGAGGTTTTGGACGAAGGCGTTGTAAGCTTCCGGGGCGTATTCGCCTGTGCGGCTGCCGAATTGCGGCATCGTTTTGATGCGGCGAATCACGGTCGCGTCATCCACCGCAATCTTCTGACCGTTAATCTGGTCGAGCACGCGGAGGCGGCTGCGCGTCTCGAAATCGACACGGGAGAGGTCGTTGGTGCCGTCGCCATCGATATCCACGCCGGGCAGATCTTCGAGGCGGCGGGTGAACTGGTTCAGCAGCAGGCCGATGATCGCCTCGCGCTGGGCGGCGTTGTAACGGTCGCCGGGGATATTCTCCTCATGCCACCCGCCAGAGGCTCCGCCGCCGCTGCTGCCGCCGAAGGGGTCGTTCGGACTGAAAAAGACGACGAAGCTGATGATGACGACGGTGATGATGACCGCCCAGAGCCAGTTCTGATGCTTTCGAATCGTGCCAAACATAAATTAAGGAGGCGAACCCTACCCGTGCCGTGTGAGCGGGGTCAAACGCAAAACCAGCCGGATAAAAGCAACTTTACAACCGTCGGCCGCAGTGCGAGTCTCGCCCCCCGTTTATGAAGTGCAATTTTCTTTGGCTTTTGTGGTTGCCGGTCTGGTTGAGCGGTTGCGCCGTTACCAGTTCATCCATCACCAACCTCACGGCGAGCCAGTTGCCTCGCAACAACGCCGGCTTTTACCCGATTGAAATCGTGTGGGAGAGCAACCAGCGCGCCGTGGTTGATGAGAGCATCCAGCCAATCGTGCAGGTCGGCACGAACAACTTCGCGATGCAGCGGACCAAGTTGACCAAGAACCGCTGGGAAGTGCTGCTGCCCCTGGAGATCGGCAGCACCAACGTGCTCTACCGCGTGCGCGTGGACTACCAGTTCTACGATGTGCCCGTCCGCCGCTCGAACAGCCAGATGTCGCCGATGTACGAGTTGCGCGTCGTGGAGGGGCTGAATGCCCCCGCGCCCTGAGCCGTCGAACGCTGAACTTAAATGACCCGTGTCGCAAAATGGTTGGTCGTCGCCGCGCTCGCCCTCACGTTGGGCTTGCACTGGGCGGTGCTCCAATCTGCCGCGTGGGTCGGCATGGCTGTCAAATTCTCGCAGGACTCTTCGTTTGGCGTCGCCCTCGGTAAGACCTTCGACGGCCAGCATCCTTGCCAGCTCTGCAAATTCGTCGAGAACGGCAAGAAGTCCGCGCCGAAGGATGAGTTCAGCAAAGTGAGCCTCAAGCTCGACGGCCTCTGCGCGCCCGCCGCGTGGACGCTGACCTCCCCGCAAATTTCCACCGACGCGTCTCCCGCGCCGCTTTTCCTCACCGCGCGATTCCTCGCGCCGCCTGTGCCGCCTCCTCGCGCGGTCTGATTCTTCCCGTCGCCACATTGTGGCGTGCCGTCTTTGGGGCCAGGAGCCTCAATCCAGATGTCCTCGCACACGTTTATTTAGGATCCGTGTGCCGGTCATCGGCGGGAAGGCGAATCAAGCTGAATGTCCATTTGCCAGGCTTTCGCGCCTTCCCGTTCCCAACAACCGATTTTTGAAGTGAAGTCTGTATGAAGTTTGTAACAACCGAATTTTATCAGTCCGCGCGGATGGCTCTCGCCGCTTGCGCCTTGTTTGGCGCCGCTAGTTTTGTTTCTGCGCAGAACGCTCCGAAGACGAACTCCGTCACGTTGCCCGAGGTGGTGGTGAAAGGTGCGGCCGAAGCGCTGACCGTTCCCTCGCCGGCGACCGCGCGCGAGCAGGCGCGCCAGACGCCCGGCGGCGTGAGCGTGATCGAGGCGAAGGAATTCGAGCGCGGCCGCGTGTCGAACTTGAAGGACATGCTCGACTACGCGCCCGGCGTGTTCGTTCAACCGCGTTGGGGCGCGGAGGACGCGCGCCTCTCCATCCGCGGTTCGGGCATCCAGCGCACCTATCACGGCAAAGGTCTGAAGATGATGCAGGACGGAATTCCTGTGAACCTCGCCGAGGGCAGCTTTGATTTCCAATCCATCGAACCGCTGGCGACGAGTTACACCGAGATCTTTCGCGGCGCGAATGCCCTGCGCTACGGCGGCACGACGCTCGGTGGCGCCATCAACATGGTCTCGCGTACCGGCTACGATGCTGTGCCGTTTCAGGCGCGGGCCGAGTATGGCAGCTTCGGTCACACACGCGCCCAGGCTTCCAGCGGCGGCGTCATGGGCGAATACGATTACTACGCCTCGCTCTCGCATTATTCTGCCGATGGTTACCGCGACCACGCGCAGGTCGCCGCGCATCGCGCCTACGTGAACGTCGGTTGGCGTTTCCGTGATGACGCCGAGACGCGCTTCTATTTCACTCACGCAATCTCCGACACCGAATTGCCGGGCGCGTTGACCCATGCGCAGTTTCTCAACAACCCAAAGCAGGCCATCAGTGTGGATAAGAATCAGCGTCGCGACGTCGTGCTGAGTCGACTCGCCAGTCGCACGGTGATCGGCAACGACGCCAGCCGATGGGAACTCTCCGCGTGGTGGTCGCACAAAGATCTCGATCACCCGCTCTCGTCCGCTTACATCGACCAGAGTTCGGATGACCTCGGCGCGGAGTTGCGTTGGCGCAGCGAAGGCGAACTCTTCGGCCATCGCAACGCCTTCACACTCGGCTTCAGCCCCACGTATGGAGCCAACGATGCCACGCAATTCGCGAATAACTCCGGCGTCAAAGGCGCGCAAACCATCGATGTGGTGCAATCCGCGTGGAACCTCGATTTCTATGCCGAAGACCAGTTCTACCTCGCGCCGAAGCTGGCGTTGGTCGCCGGCGCGCAAGCCAGCCGTGCCGTGCGCAAGTTGGAGGATCGGCTGCCGGGAACGCAATCGAACGAGCAGAGCTTCTTCGAGTTCATCCCGAAACTCGGCCTGCGCTACGATTACACCGACAAGATTCAGCTCTACGGAAACGTGAGCCGCAGCTTCGAGCCGCCCACTTTCGGCGAGCTTTATCAGACCACCGCGAGGTATCTCGATCCGCAAACCGGCAGTACGTTCGAGCTCGGCACGCGTGGCGAGAGCGGCCGTTTCACGTGGGACCTCTCGTGGTATTACAGCTGGATTCGTAACGAGTTGCTCACCGTCGATCCGACGCTGTCCACCACGAGCACAGTGAACGCGGGCGAAACCACGCATCACGGCGTGGAGTTGTCCGGCAGCGTGCGCCTTGTGGACGGCGTTTTCGCGGCGGATGCGAATCCGCGCAACGGCGATCAGATCGCGCTGAAGCTGAATTATCTGTGGAGCCACTTCCGTTTTAGTGACGATCCGAACTACGCCGATGGGCCGATGCCTGGATTGCCGGAGCATTACCTGCGCGCTGAGCTTTTGTATGAACACGCCTGCGGTTTCTACGCTGGGCCGAACATCGAGGCCGTGCCGGATTCTTACTCCGCCGACTTCGCCAACACGCTTCACGCGCGGAGTTACGCGTTGCTGGGTTTCAAGACCGGTTACCGCGGCAAACGCTGGTCCGCCTTTGTCGAGGCGCGCAATCTGACGGACGAGAAATACGTCGCCACCACCACACTCACTCGCACTGGTGGCGCAGGTAGTGCGGTGTTTTATCCGGGCGATAGCCGCGCTGTGTATGGCGGTCTCGAGATGCGCTGGTAAATTTTTTGAAGCAACGATGAATCCCGCCACACTACGCAAACTGCACCGCTGGATCGGCCTCGCTTTCTGCGTGTCGGCTCTCGTCGCCTCGTTCAGCGGCATCCTGCACAACGTGATGACGTGGTCGCAACCGCCCCCGCCGCCCGCCGCGCCGTCGGGTCCCGCGCTCGATTTCGCCGCGGTGAAACTCACGCCGTCCGAGGCGCTCGCGAAGCTGCCGCCGTCCACGAACGGTGCGGCCAGCGCGCGCGCGTTGAACCTCCGATCCATCGGCGGACGCCCGTGGTATGTGATCCGTCCCGCTGGTCACGGCACCGCGCAGTATGTCAGCGCCGACACCGGCGAGGTGGATCCGAAGCGCGATGCTATTTTCGCCGCCGAAATCGCCGCGCGTTTCCTGCATGCCGAATCGGCCGATGTGCGGCAGTCCGATTTCCTCACGCAGTTCAATCGCGAGTACATCAACATCTTCCGGATCCTGCCTGTGTATCGTTTCGACCGCGACGACAGCCTCAAGACGCGCGTTTATGTCTCCACGATGACCGAGAGCGTCACGCGCCATACCGACAACTATCGCCAATTCGAGGCGAACATCTTCGGCTCGTTGCACAAGCTGAACTTCATCCGGAACAAGACCGCACGCGACGTCGTACTCACGTTCACCACGTTCGGCATTTTCTGCGTGTCACTTACTGGCATCGTGCTATTTTTCGTCACCGCGCCTCGCCGTGATGACAGGAAGTCGGAGTCAACCAACCCCCATCCCATCGCGTGAAACGTGCTCAAACCGCCAGTCTAATTTTGTCGATCGTCGTCCACGGCGTCGCCGGGACAGTCGCACTCACGCATTTCACTTCGCGTCCTGTTGCCGCGCCGTTCGCTGATGTGCCAATCGTTCTTGAGATGGTGGTGTTGGAACCGGACACAGCGCCGAAACCGCTTCCGGTTGCCGCCGTGGATTCGTTGCCTGCGCCTTCAGCAACGCTCGCGCAGAAGCAGGAGCTATCGGCATTGCCCACGTCCACGCCGACCACGGCGTTATCCGCCGCAAGCGGCTTTGAGACGCGCAGTGCTGTTGCGTCCGCGCCGAGCAAGGTCATCGAATCACCCGCGGAAACTTTAGAGACTTTATCCAGCGCGAACACCGCCGCGTTGCCCGCGTTCGCGCCGGTGGATTTTGGTTCGCTGCCGACCGGTCCCGCTGTGACTTCGCCGCATGAAACCGAATCTCCTTCTGCCAGCACCGGTGTTGCGGGATTGCCTGCGTATCGCTTGAATCCTGCGCCGATTTATCCCAGCGCAGCACGGCGTGAGAAGCTGCAGGGGCTCGTGCTTTTGCGCGTCGAAGTCAGCGAGGATGGTTTTGCGTTGAAGGTTGAAGTTGAGCAAAGCTCCGGGCACAAGTCGCTCGACACCGCGGCGCTCAATGCGGTTCGCCACTGGCGTTTTGAGCCGGCGCGTGCGGCGGGTCGGGTCATC